>CADBRT010000042.1 GCA_902797055.1 uncultured Spirochaetaceae bacterium | reverse complement strand
GTTTTTTCCCGTCTTTGACAGGTGGAAGACCGGTTCTATTTCTGTATTCTGGTCGACCTTGTCTCCGATTTCTGCACAGTACTGTTTGTATTCGTTTTGTATTTGGAATGTCTTTATAGGTATTATTGCTGTTGTTACAAGAAGGGCTACCAGCGCTGTGAACAGCAGCGGAGCAGTTTTCCTGTATTTTAAGAATACAAGCGGAAGCGCAACAAGGACGACAATCCCAGTGAGGTTTAAGAATGTTTCTAGTATTGTGCTGTCCATGTCTACTGAAGAGAATCGTATGACGCGTGAAATTGTTCCGTAGTCTCTTACGCAGACAAATGTATCCAAGAGGACTACCAGCAGTGTACCCAGCATGAAAACAGAAATCAGGGTTTGAATGCGTTTGCGGAACAAAAGGTAAACACACAGCGGCCAGAAGACAAAAAGCCCTGTCGTTTTTATCAATGCCTCCCAAATGAACGTCATCGGGGAGGCAAACGTGTCCAGATTTGAAAATTCTGTTACCGAAGAACCAATGACAAGGGACGGCAGGACAAACCCTGTCAGGACAGCTAGGGAACACGCGGAAAACAGGAAGATGCAAAGCCTGGTTTTGCTGTCGTTGACAAGCGGTTGAAGCAGACTGTCCAACAGCCTGTTTGCGAGTTTGACCAGAAGCGGTGCGAACAACAAACAGGAAAACAACAGTGTCGCAACGATTCTCCTTGAAACAAGTCCCCGGTGGCGAAACATAATATATCCGTCGATTACGGCGACTGCAAGGATGAGCAGTAGGTACAGGATTTTTAGGGGGGAACGCAGTTTGTAGAAGATGTTTTTGACCATTGAGAAGATATTGTTCATGGTCCAGTACAAGACTAACCCTGCAGGAGAGTCGTAAAGGATGACGAGAAAAATGAGCGCCATGCCGAATGTCTGCACTTTATCCCGGAGTTTGAGCCCCTTTGTATAGATGGCACCTGAAATCATGTTGATGGCTGTCATAAGGATTGGCAGTATATTGACGGTGAAGGAACCTATAGAGAACAAACTGTCGGGTTTCCCCATGTCACGGATGAATAGAAAGGACTTTCCTTGTAACGCCGGAAGCGTGGAGAGAAATGAATATGCCGCGATGAAGAAGGGAATTTGTATCAGAAGACCGAATGACGAGCGGAGTGCCATAAGCGGCTGATAGTGGTTCTCGCGGTAATAGGCATTCAGAATCAGGTACTGCTCGTCGCCTTTAAACGTTTTTTTTATGGCTTTTGTCCAGTGTTCCATGGACTTTTCTTTCTGTCTCTGTACTTCCTGCCATCGTTCTGCAACAATGTACAACGGCAGGCATAAAAACGAGACAGCTATGCTCACCCCAAGCACAGCGATTCCTGTATTTCTGAATATACTGTTAAATATTACAAAGACGGTTTCTATAATCTGTGTCAACGGCTGTATGACAAGTGTATACATTATGGAGGACATTGCTACTAAAGATACCGCATTTTATCTGTTGCCGCAATATTTTGATTGACATAAAGTAAAAATACATCAATAATGTGGCATGTTCCGTCACGAATACAAGTATTTTTCTCCCGAATATACGTTGCAGGCGTTGGAGCACCGTGTCGGAGCGGTTATGCATCGGGATTCCCATGTGGGGGAACAAGGGTTTTACGCCATACGAAGCCTTTATTTTGATGATATGTACAATACCTGTTATCATGAAAACGAAAATGGCACTGACCCCAGGGAGAAATTCCGTATACGCATATATAACTGCAGTCAGGAGCGTATAACACTGGAATTGAAGCAAAAACAACGGGGAAAAACGTTCAAACAGTCCTGTCCTCTATCCCTGTCCAGGTGCCGTACCATCATGACGGGAGGAATACCTGACGTTCAGGACTCCGATTGTTTCTTATACAAGAAATTGTGGACCCAACTTCATGTCAGACAGTTGCACCCTGTTGTAATTGTCTCCTATGAACGTGTCCCCTATATATGGAAAGACGGCAATGTCCGCGTGACGTTTGACCGCAATATACGCAGCAGTTCAAACATTTCCGCTTTTTTCGATGAAACGATGCCTTCCCGTTCTGTACTTCCGTCGGGTACCAATCTGTTGGAAGTGAAATTTGATGCATTTCTGCCTGATTTCCTTTATGAGATTCTACAAACTGGGACTCTGCGGGAGACTGCATTTTCAAAGTATTTTTTATGCCGCAAATATGCTTTGCCTGGCGGTGTACGGAGGATATATGATTACATTTAAAGATATATTTAAAAAATCGTTTCTGCAGGGGTTCACCCGTTACGATGCATCTCCTGAAAACGTGCTGATAGCCTTCGGTATTGCAACGTTGTTTTCCCTGTACATCTTTTTTGCCTACCGGATTCTGACGAGAAAAACCTTTTATTCAAAGACGTTCAATATCGCCCTTCCTGCACTGACTGTTATAACAACTGGAATTATTTTGACTATACAGAGCAATGCCGTCATTTCTCTTGGTATGGTCGGTGCGCTGTCTATCGTCCGTTTTCGAACTGCGATTAAGGAACCCATGGATTTAGTTTTCCTGTTCTGGGCCATAGCCACTGGTATCATCTGCGGGGCAGGACTCGGTGAAATCGCTGTTGCTCTTGCATTTGTCTTGACGCTGTTCCTTGTTGTCCTCGACAGGATTCCTGTCGGGCGAGCACCAAAGATACTGATTGTTTCCGCGAACGGCTATGACAGCGAACATTCAATAATTGAAGCAGTTCAAAGACATTGCAAGTATTATACAGTAAAATCACGCAGCCTTGCAGAAGGGCGAAGTGATTTGGTCATTGAGGTGCGTACACAGAATGAGGCGGGGCTTGCCAAGGATATTGCAGCGCTGCCCTGTGTTATATCCTCTAGTCTGCTCTGCCATGACGGAGAAGTCACTTACTGAAATCAGAAGTTGATGCGTGCAAAAATACCGGCTGAGTAGCATACAGCCGTTGCATCTGAATAATTCTTATAGAACGAGTGTTTCCAGTACAAATCGTTTTCAACGCCAAAAGACACCCGTTTTGAAACCGGCATTTCATAGGTCAGTGTCGCGTAGCACGGGAATTCCCATCCTTCTGCCGACCATTTTTTGTCGCTGTCTGGGTAGTCATACATTGCATAGGCATGCAGATTGAAATCCAGTATGTCGCCGTGTGCCAGTGTCCATTTGAGTTTTGTCACCAGTTCAGCTCCTGTAGTGAATGTGTATGCCCGTTTGTTTCCGTTGATTTCTATTATATGACGTCTGATATGGGTTTGTTCTGTTGCCCCGCACAGAATGGCATCGAGGTGCAGCTGCCATTCGAGCTTGCTGTTGGGCAGGTAAATCCTTTGTTTTAATGCAAGACCGGGCGCTATAGAAGCAATGTTGAAGAAGCTTCTCCAGACGAAGTCGAAATCCATGCCCAGTCCGAAGGTAGTGTCCTTTGTTTCATCTGTCTTGTTCGGATTCCGGGAGAGAATCATACCGTGGCTCAGCACATGAATATCGTATCCAAGTTTTTCTTCCATAGAACGGAAACCGATTCCTGAGGACACGCCAAGCCCTCCGCCTATTGCCAGCTCAAACTGACTGTACGGGTCGTTGGAATCGTGCCCGTACGGGTCATTGTACACTACATTGCATTCAATACTCAAAAGCGCGGGGTAGAGCTCATTTATCCGATCTTCTTTTTCGAATTTTGTATAACCGAAGGATGCCGTGAACGTGGGGCGGAGTGAAAGTTCATAGATTTTTTCAAGTTCTCCGCCAGGTTTGTGTTTAGTGGTAAAATCAGTGTACAAACGCATCGGGTTCAGGATGTATCCTAACGGTCTCCATGTCTCAGTACCGTTGAGAGACAGCCGGAACAGCATTTCACCGACTGCCATGCCTCCGAAGGTGGTAAAAATCATATCGTTTCTGGAAGGTGAGTTCGCTTCACAGAAGTATTCCCATACCGTACTGCCTAAAAATGCGATAGCAAGCGAGCCGTAGGAACCGAAATTTGCATTGCGTGCACCCATGTAGTAGAGTCCACCCTGATAGGGGTGCAGAATGAAATTCGTCCAGTACCAGTCATTGTCCCAGACAAGGCCTTTTTCATCAAAATTGGTCATGTCATCCCATGTAACCTGTGCCCATTCATTCTTTGTTATCCACCTGTTGTATGCACCTATGACAAGACTAGGCGTAAATATGGATGAAATGCCGGTGAGCCAGTGTGTTTTTGTGCAGTCAACGCCATTGGAAAAGGCTGTTGTGTTTTCCGGTGCAGTCTGTTCTTCAAAAGTGACATCATCCTGCGCCGTCAATGGTAATAGAAGAAAAATAAGCGCAGAAAGCAGGAGGATAAATTTTTTAATAGACATGTGCCAAGTATAACAAGACGATTCTATTGTTTCAAGGCAACAACGAGAGCGCTTCATACAGGCCTCTGGCGGACTCTTTATATGTATATGCTTTCAGAACCGTTTCAGAGTCTTGCACTGGTTCTTTTAGAATTTCCTCAAGATTGCAGTCTGTCTTTGCGGGGTCGATATAGCTTGCTGTGCTTCCATAGATTTCGGGCAGGCTTGCCGCTGCGGAGACGATAATCCTCGTTCCCACGGAAAGCGCTTCCAGAGGCGGAATACCGAACCCTTCATAGTAGGAAGGGAATACAAAGGCCTTGCACATGCGCATGAGGGCCTTTACTTCTCCGTCAGTTACATAGCCTAACAGAATTATATTTTCGAGCTTTTGCAGTGACTGAAGTTCCTGCGGTACGAGGCCGCTTATAGCTTTTCCGCTTATGGCGAAAAGCTCTTCCGGATGTGTCTGTGCATATGAGGCAATCCATTTCAGATTCTTCCGTCTACTGAGGCTGCCTAACGTGAAGTAATACGGTTTTTCAGAGAGGACAGGGAAGCGTGTGAAAATGCTGTTATCTTCTTCTATATTTTTGAAGTGGTCCCATCCGTTTCCGATGACTGCTATCCTTGAACTGTCTGTGCGGAATGCGTTTTGTATCCGTTCTTTGCTGAACTCCGACACCGTGATAATCAGCTTTGCATTGCGGGTTATATTGCGGTAGTGGAGCAGGCTGTACAGCCTCACCAGTTTGTCCCGGAATGTTGTGAAGTCTTCGGGACAATCAAAGGCGTAGATGTCGTGGATGAAGGAAACTCCGCACCGTCTGCCTAATGGGGCTGTATTTGAAAAATTCAATGCGGTCAGCCGGTGTTTTGCACACTCTGCCGGAAACTGAACCATGTCCCAGTACGGAAAAGATTTTAATTCCTTTCCTTGTATGATTTTTATGTTCTTAAGCTGGGGCAGTGCGGGAGCGTTGCGAGGGGCCAGCAAAAAGAAGCTGTCTTTCGGAGTTATCAGCGCATCCAGCTGCCGGCAAATCTCCCAGGCGTAGCGTTCTATTCCAGTAAGCGAGCGGCACAGAAAGTTTCCGTTTATGAGGTATTTGTTTTTCATTGCATTATCGTTTTATCAGTTTTTTTGCAGTTGAGCGGATGAAAGACACCTGAGATTCAAGAATGTTGAACAACCATGGAACTTTCGCCTTGATGTCTGCGAGTGTAAACAGGAGTGGCGACTGCATGAGTCCGACAATTCTGCTGTCGTTTACTATGTGAACTTTGTTGAACTGGAACTTCGGTTCTGCAATCATCGCCTTCACCGTATCATCAAGTATTCCTGTTTCCTTAATTTTGTTTTGCAGGGTTTTATCCGCCAGCTTGTAGTACGGCACATAGTTTTTTCCGCTGAACTCACTGGAGTAGTAGTGTATGATTTTGGCATCTTTCAAGAACGCGAGTCCTCCGTGGCTTGGCTGGCAGTTCCATTCCCCGTCTAAAAGTCCCATTTTTAGGCCTGTCTGAAGGTTTGCTTCATTCAGCGCGGACTGGTCGTGTTTGTCGTGTTTTTGGTAAGCTGAATACTTCCAGAGTTCATTCCATTTTTTGAAGAGTTCCCTGCCTTCGTCATTTGCCCGTGCAAAAACAAGCCCTCCGTTTATGTTGTATCCGGCTTTCTCTGTGCCGTGGAAACCGATTTTTTTATCGCGGGACAGAAAATATTTTTTATGTATGTGCTCGTCAAGCAGAACGTGACCGTCAAGGACTCCTGCGGTGCTGTAGGGGCAGTCTTCAATACTGCTCAAGTCGTCCGCTATGATTGTGTCGCAGTCTATGTACAAGAAATCTTCCTTTACATAGTCCGGTATGGAGGTTTTTATCAACCGCGAACGGTCAGCGTTCGGCACGCTCTCTTCAAACGGTACGCTGATAACCGTTATGCCGAAATCCCGTATTGCGTTTCGTTTTCCGCACAGGGATTTCTCTGTCCTGTCATCAGTCAACAGGACGACATCAGCCCCCGGCATGAGGCGGGTGAGGGAATACACGGACATGAGCGCCTGCTCATAGTATAAGTCCTGTTCTCCTGAAACAAGTACGTAGACATATTTCATTGTGCTTCTTCCCCATTCATGAGCTTTCGGACATATTCTTTGTCGAGGTGGCCCCAGTTGTCTGGTTCAAAAATATTGTCCTTGACGGTGTACCACCCGTCATCATCGACGTGAAATTTCGATTCATTCCGGGTGCGCGTGCTTTGCGCTTCCGGATTACATATCTTTATGTATTTGCTTTTATCTTCTACAGCGTAGGGATTTCCTGTAAACGGATTTTTCGCATTCGGGAAGATGCCCTTCGTTGCAAGGGCGGGGGTGTCTGCATTTGTCATCAGGGTCATGTCTTCCTGAAGTTTTGTCATGGGTTCTGTGTAGCGGGCATTGAAATCCTTAAAGAGAACCGTTGCTACAAATTTCTCCTTTGCATGTGGCGGTATGTTGTTCGGATTCGGAATATTGTAGTCTTCCGTTGCGCCATGGTCAGAGACTATTATGATTCGGGTGTTATCATAGACATTGTTTTTCTTCAGATAATCGAAGAACTTCGCATAGCAGCGGAATGTCGCTACTGTTGCGTGATATAGTTTCTTGTCCTTTAACTTTGCATTGCCCCTGTCGGTAACAGTTTCCACCGGAGTATAATCGGGCGCCTGAAGGAACGTCGGTTCGTGGGTCGCCTCATTGTCGAGGATGAACAGGGCACTCTTTTCCCCGTCAGCGGTGAATAGTTCCGGGAGGTAGTCCAGTTCTGAATAATTGTCTATGAATTGGCTCAGCTGATCTTCGGTGTCGCCCGTCGTCCACCAGTCTTTGTGGTAGACCAGCCTCCTCAGAAATGGAGGAAAGACTTTGAATATTGACACTTTGATAAGATTATGACGTATGGCTGCAGCAATGTACTCCGTCTGTTTTACGCCGTGGGTGTGGAACCACGTCTTTGTGTAGACTCCATGGGTGTCGATGCACTGTATGTCGGGATACGGTTCGTAGATGACCGTCGTCGGCTGTTCAAGATAGTTTTCATACGGCATGTCTGAAACCGTTGCACTCCAACCGTTTTCCGTGAAGGTGCGGGGCATGGAAAGAATCGCCTCGTTGTGTTTCTGCTGAAGCGTTTTGTCTTTTGCCCGGTTGATTTCAAAAGGAGTGTAGTCGTACCCGCCAAAGATGCCGGGAGTCCCAATCATCGTATACTGTCCGAAGGAAACAGCATTCGGATAGTATACAAAACCGTCAAATTTATTGGCATAATCAGGGAATTCGGCGAATACTTCCTGCACATAGGGGGAGAAAAGACGATCCTGCATGATGACAATAACGTTTTGACCGTCTTTTGAGAGATGGTAAATCGGTTCTATCTCTGTTTTGAGGACGGGCTTTTCCATGTTCGTGTAAAAATTCTGTATAACAGCGCAGTTTTTCATCCCTGCTACAGCAAAACCAAGGCTTATTATGCCCATAACAGGGATAAGAGGCCGCGCATTGCGTTTAAATAGCAACAGAAGCACTGCCAGTGTTGCCACAAGAAAACCTATGTTTACAGCGATTGCTGCAGCAGAAGATTTGAACTTCTGGGGTTCCATGAATTCCAAAAGCTGAGTCATGGGGCCGTAATTCCCGCTGAACAGCAGGCTGTTTGCAATGGCATATATGGCTAGAATGGCAAACAGTGACGACAGTATTTTTTTTACTCTGGTACCGAATAGGTAGTAAAAACATGCCGGCCAGAACAAAAACAATCCGAAAGCCTGTCCTGCGACAACCATTAAGAAGTGGAACGGGGAATTCCAGGATTCCACATAGCAGAAGTCGGTCGGTTCACTTTCGATGAGCGTAGAAGGAATGAACAACCCTGCAAGCAGAGACAACGCAAGGGCTGACAGCAGGAAAATTCTGTCCCGAATTCTTTTGTTTTTATCCAAAGCTGTAAAACCGTTGTCAAGAATCAACAGTAACAGCTTGTACAACAGCGGGCTTGCAATGATGAGCAGGCATACAAGGGCGAAAATCATCCGTATTTCAAATACCGTATTTTTCAAGGATGTCGCTATTAATAGAAGAGCACAAATTGCCGCCGCCGCCGCAATGCAGTACAAGACTTTGACCGGATGTTTGAGTTTGTAGAACACATTCTTCACAAGGGAAAGAAGGTTGTTCATAGTCCAGTACATGACGAGTCCCGCAGGGGATGGGTAGAGAATAATAAGAAACACTACGGCTGAGATATAAATCTGGGCTTTTTCACGCGCGCTATGTCCGTGGGAATATACAGCGCCAGATATGCAGTTGAGCAGTGTCATGGCAATCGGAAGTACGTTTATGGCGGTCGTTCCTAACGTGAACAATCCGTCTGGCGCACCCATGTTCCGTATAAACAGAAATCTTGCCCCCTGCAAATCGCCGAGGTTTGACAAAAAACTGTAGGCGGCAATGAAGAACGGTATCTGTATCAGCAGTCCGAAGGATGAGCGGAGCGCCATGATCGGGTGGTATCTGTTTTCTGCATAGAACGTAGTGAGCATCATATACTGCTCATCGCCTTTGAACGCTTTTTTGATTCTTTTTATACCGAGTTCAAGTTGTTTCGCAGTACACCGTTCCTTTTCCTGCCATTTTTCTGCAACTATGTACAGCGGCAGGCAGAAGATAGTGACCACAAAACTCAGTGCGATTACAGAAAGGCCGGGACTTTTTGTCAGTTCCTTGAATAATATATAGCAAATCTCAATCAGTTGATGAATTGGATGTATGATAAGGTAATAGAGAAACATGAGGCGATTATAACCGCTTTCCGCCCTCTGTTGCAATCGGCTTGCCTATGCAATATAATTGCGGGACTATGCCACAGATTGATATACATGACAAGACGGTTCTCATAACTGGTGCTGCGGGCTTTATCGGCGGGCATCTCTGCCGTGTTCTTTTGGAATCTTACCCGCAGATGAGGATAATTGGCGTTGATTGTCTTACGGATTATTACGATGTGCGATTAAAGCACGAGCGGCTCGCTGCTTTGGAACCGTTCGGGGAGCGTTTTGAATTTGTAAACGGTGACATTTCTGACAAGCCTACCATCGATAATCTTTTTGCTCGCTGCCGGCCTTCTGTCGTTGTCAACCTTGCAGCCCAGGCAGGGGTGCGCTATTCCATTGAAAATCCTGATGTATATATCAAAAGCAATATAATCGGCTTTTACAACATGCTTGAAGCTTGCAGACACTATACGGTTGAACATTTTGTGTTCGCTTCGTCGTCCAGTGTGTACGGGACAAATTCAAAAGTTCCGTATTCCACCGATGACAAGGCGGATACTCCTGTCTCGCTGTATGCGGCTACAAAGAAATCCGATGAACTGATGGCGCATGCCTATTCAAAACTATACGGCATTCCTTCGACGGGGCTGCGGTTTTTTACGGTTTACGGTCCGATGGGACGTCCTGATATGGCCTATTTTAAGTTCACGGACAGACTGGTGAAAGGTCAGTCCATCGATTTGTATAATAATGGGGATATGTACCGTGATTTCACCTACATAGATGATATTGTCCATGGGGTAGGGAATGTAATGAAGAAGAGTCCGGAGGTCGGTGAGTCGGGGGCTGCATTTAAAGTCTACAATATCGGCAATAGTAGGCCTGAGACGCTTTTGTATTTTGTAGAGACATTGGAATCCTGTCTTTTGAAGGAAGGCATAATCAGCAAGCCCGGTAAAAAGAATTTCTTGCCTATGCAGCCGGGGGATGTCTATCAGACCTATGCTGATGTGTCAGAACTGGAACGGGATTTTTCTTTTCACCCGTCTACACCGCTTGCAACGGGGCTTTCTAAATTTGCTGCTTGGTATAAACAGTTTTACAGCGAGGTACAAAGATGAGTCTCTCTGAAAAGCCGTTGGTATCCGTTGTCATCCCTTCTCACAACCGTGCAACCCTAGTCATGGAGTCCATAAACAGTGTATTGAACCAGACTTATTCCAACCTTGAACTGATTCTGGTGGACGACTGTTCCTCGGACAATACAAAGGATGTCGTTCGCAACATAACAGACCCGAGGTTCCACTATGTCTGTCTGGAGCGGCAGTCCGGGGCTTGTGCCGCCCGGAACAAGGGAATTGAACTGGCAAAAGGAGAACTGATTGCCTTCAACGACAGCGATGACCACTGGGCGCCGGAAAAGCTGGCTTCTCAGATTGAATTTCTCCGTACAACGGAAGCGGATGTCGTCATATGCAGAATGAACTGTTATTATACGGACGGCACGTTTTCCCACAGTTTTCCATTGATTTCAACTCAAAAGCAGCTCTCGTACAAGGATTTGCTGATATATAACAGCGCTTCCACCCAATTGATTATGGGGCGCGCGGAATGTTTCAGAACCGTTAGATTTGACCCCGACATGCCTCGGATGCAAGACTGGGACATCATATTGCGGTTGAGTCTTCGCTATAGTATTTTCTATCAGAATGTAGTGCTTGTGAATACATACCTTCAGAAAGATAGCATTTCAAGCCATCCTGAAAAAGGTTTGTGCGCCATGAGAAAACTCTTTGCCAAACATTCAAAGACGATTCTGTCATCACCAGTGATAGCGGAAAGCTTTCTGAAAAAAGCCGCTTCTTTCTCCTGTAAGTCTGGGTACAATCCCGTTGCGTCCATGGATTTCTTGAGCAAGGCGAGTCCCTCTTTGTTCCATTTTCTGCGCTATCTTCTTGCCTGTGCGGGGCTGTATCTGCCGTGTTTTAATTTTAAGCATTCGTTTCTGACAAAGAATGCAAGCAGTTTTCCTGTATTGGGGAGCCTTGTCGAAAAGATACGATGGCGCAGGACAGAATCTGCACTCACAGCCCGCCGTTGAGAAACCTCGCATAAACGGTTTCCTTACCGTCGCATTCTGTTCTGTATTGTCGCTTCCAGTTGAGCTTGAAAAACGTTGATGT
>CADBRT010000041.1 GCA_902797055.1 uncultured Spirochaetaceae bacterium | reverse complement strand
TTCCAGATGCACAACGGTGCGGATATCCTTTTTGTCAATGCCCATGCCGTACGCGCAGGTCGCACAGAGGATGCCGTCTTGTTTACCGTAGAACCACGTTTCAATAGCTGTCTTTTCTGATTTTTTAAGTCCTGCATGATAAAACCGAACAGCGTCCTCTCCCACCACAGGAGCCAGTTCCCGCGCCATGCCCTCTGCTTTTGAACGGGTTCCACAGAATATCAGAAGCGGCTTCTGCTGGGAAAGGGCAAGGCGCAGCGCCATCTTCTTTTTGTCACAGGCATTGACAACGGAGTAAAAAATATTTGGGCGGTCACAGTCACCCCGCACAATGTGAGCTTCGCCTTCAAACAGGATTTCCTGTATGCGCAACAAAACAGGTTCTGAAGCAGTCGCCGTGAATGCTGTTACGACATCGGCATGAAGTCGGCGGGCAATTTTCCCCAAGGAAAGATATGCGGGACGGAAGCTGTCCCCCCACTCGCAGATACAGTGCGCTTCATCTATTACAAAATGAGCAATTCCAATGCGGGCAATCCGGTCAACGAGCTTCCCGTCCTGAAGGATTTCCGGATTTGCGATTATTACCTTGGCGCCGTCCGTTATCGCTTCAAAGCATTTTTCACGCTCTTCATTCGACATACCGCCTTTGAACACAACGTTTCGCACACCGGCTTCATCCATGCGCCGCTTCTGATCCGCCATCAGCGACAAAAGCGGATAGACAACAAGCGTTAGCTTGTCCAAGAGCACAGCGGGAACAAGAAAACACAGGGACTTTCCCGCCCCTGTCGGCAGCAGAACAATCTGACGACTCATCGCACAGTCATCAGAAGCCGCCGCTGCATCCAGTACATTTGCAATGACCAGCCGCTGCCAGGGGTACAGATATTCAACGCCGAAGGTTCTGAATGCCACAACAGACACCTCATCTTCCGTAAACGCAGCTGCATGTTCCATAGAAATCTCCTTCCCCTACCCAAAAAGCTGTAACAAATTTTTACCCAAAATTCAGTATAATAATACATTGCAAACTCAATTTTCTGTAATTATAATAGTACGCTATGAAGCAAGTCCGCCCAAAAACAACAAAACCACAGGAAAAAAACACCCGTCAAAAAAAAATAGCCTTAGATTCCATAATCAACATTGGTGTGACTGTAACCGTTCTTTTTGTCATTCTTTCGTTCATCACCATCAGAAGCGTGCGCACATCCACCGTCGAAAATTATTCAGACTTGATTTCAGCGGAAATGCCGTACTTTGCGCAGAACATCGGATTTCAGCTGAACCAGTACGTGGACAAGATGAACATGTACACCCAGTCTGAAGTCGTCCAACACGGCAGTGAACAGGAAATCATAGACTGGCTGCGCAGCGCGGAGGACCGCCGGCCGGAAGGCTTCAAATACATGTCATACGTATCAGAATCAGGCACCGCATACCTCGACAACGGCAGGCAGTTGAACGTCAAAAGTTCCAACTATTTTCTGGAAATGAAGCACGGTGCGGACATGTTCATAGACAACGCTGCCCTGTCAAAAGCAGATGCTCAAAGTTCCGTGACCATCTGCGCCGCGGCATACAACGCGAACGGTTCAGAAGTGGGATTTTTCGCGGGGGAAGTCAGCCTCCAGAGCTTCATCGATTTTGCAACAAACGTACAGGTCGGCAACGACGGTTACCTCATAATCATAGATGGAAACGGCGTCATAACGGGACACCCCGATGAACTGTACCTGATGCGTAATCTTGCAGACTCCTCAGACTATGAAGATTTGGCAGATTTTTACGACGCAATAAAAGACAGCGATGGAGGCATGGAGGAAGTGACGGACGGAGATGCCTGGTACAACTTCTACTATGCCAGAGTTCCGGACCTCTCTTGGCAGGTGATCCTGATAATCCCGCAGAAAGAGCTCTATTCCATAGCAAACAGCCTCAGAAATTCGCTCTCCGTCGGAAACTTTCTCATAGCTGTCGTCATACTGTTTCTTGCCGGCATCACGATAAGCCGCTCCCTCAAGCCGCTGCTTGATGTACAGCATTCCATAACCGAGATTGCTTCCGGAGATGCAGACCTCACGCGCAGAATCGAAATCAAGAGCAACAACGAAATTGGTGCGCTCGCAACTGGAATGAATGCCTTTATCACAAAGCTTCAGGAAATCATTGCGAATGTCAAAACATCGAAGGACGAACTTGAAGAGTCCGGCGCCGCAATGAACATGAGCATTTCTGAAACAGGAAGCGCCGTGTCCCAGATGGTATCCAACATAAAAGAGATTGAAACAGGAATCAACGGGCAGTCAGAGTCTGTAAGCGAGACGGCAGGTGCCATAAACCAGATTGCGGAAAACATCCGCTCTCTTGAACGCATGATTGAAAAACAGGCTGCCGGCATTGAACAGGCATCATCGGCAGTTGAAGAGATGATTGGCAACATAGGAAGCGTGAACACCTCCGTCGAGCGCATGTCAGAATCCTTCACTACGCTGAGCGAACACGCCCAGATGGGTGACACCATGCAGCAGGATGTCAACAAACAGATTCAGACAATTTCCGAGCAGTCCAGCCAGCTCGCTTCAGCAAACAAAGTAATCGCAAACATTGCGAACCAGACGAATCTCCTCGCCATGAATGCCGCCATCGAAGCGGCTCACGCAGGGGAAGCAGGAAAAGGCTTCAGCGTTGTCGCAGATGAAATCCGCAAACTGTCGGAAACCTCTTCGATGCAGTCAAAAACCATTGGAAACCAGCTCAAGAACATAACAGCGTCAATCAACACCGTTGCAGACGCATCTTCCAAATCCGGACAGGAATTCGACAACATCGTGCGGCAAATAAAACTGACAAACCAGCTTGTCGAACAGATAAAAGGCGCAATGCAGGAGCAGCAGGCAGGCTCCCGACAGATAGGCGAAGCGCTGCGCTCCATGAACGACAGCACCGCCGAAGTCCGCACGGCAAGCCGTGAAATGACGGAGGGGCAGCAGTCCATAATCGAGGAAGTGAGGCGGCTGCAGGACGACACCGGAGCCATCAGGCAGCAGGTAAAGGAACTTTCAAACGGAACAGAAACCATACAGACTGCAGAAAGCAATCTGGAGGAAATTGCCAAGGGCGTCAAAAATTCCATCGACAACATAGGCTCCCAGATAGACTTGTTCCGGGTCTAACGGTATTCAAGAATCGCTACGGGCGATTTCTGAATGGGCGAGTTTTTTATACAATTCAAGCAGTCTCCCCCCCATAAAATTTATCGAAAACTTCCATTGTCTTATGACGAAAATCATGATATACTTATATCATAACGGGAGCATTATGGACGATGAATCATATAAGCAGTTCCTGACGGACAATCAGGCGGAAATGAATGTACTGCTCAACAAAATACTGTGGGTTCTCGTATGCATCGGCCCGCTGATTGCGTTGGGCATTCTGCTTCATTGGTTTTATGCCATATCGATTATCAGTTGTTTTATTCTTACCGCTGCAACGCTTGCAGTGGCGGTAATCCACAGTGTGGAAATCAAACGACACCCCGCCTCAATTCTCGCAAAATACATTTCCCTTCTGACACTCGAGGTACTCGTCGTCTACATGAGTCTCTCACACATAAGCATATATCTTACATTCTTTGTCGTACCGCTCATCAGTCTCTTATACTGCGAACCGAAGACGTACAACATAACAAGCGCCGTATGCTACCTTGTCATGATCGGGGCAACGTATCAGATAGCACCGTTCAAAGCGAGTTCCCGGATCGGCGTCACAGCGTTCGGCTGGTTCGCTTCACGTGCCGGAGGCTATACCATTGAATACATCATCATGTATACAAGCGGCTTCGCGCTGATACAGACGTTGAGCCGTCACCTTTTGAAAGAATACGGCGATACGCTCATCATCAAACGGAAGGAGCGGGAAAGCTGCACCGACTCACTGACAGGTCTGTGGAACAAACGCTACTTGGAAAAATACTTCAGCCAGTACGAAAACAAAAAGCACGGTCTCATTGCATTCATCATCTTTGATATGGACAATTTCAAGGCAGTGAACGATACATACGGGCACTCAGAAGGTGACCGCGCGCTTATAGATTTCAGCACGCTGCTCACGTTGTCTTTCAGAAAAGAAGACAATCCTGTTATCTGCCGCTACGGTGGAGACGAGTTCATTGCTATCCTCCCCCATCTGAAACGGAGGGAAGAGTTAGGTCCCTGCTTGGACAGACTCACTTCCATTTTCCGCACGCACTTTCCAAAAGACGAGCATTTTAAGGATATTACCGTTTCCATGGGAGCGACATTTGTAACCGGCAACGGTGAAAGCTTCAAGAGCATTTTTGACAAAGCTGATTCAGCGCTGTATCACGTCAAACGTGACACCAAAAACGGCTGGCGGATTTACGGAGAAACAGACGAAAAATAATGCGCGCTACAGAACAGAAAAGACCTTGACTTTATGGGGGAATTCTGTCATAGTTTAAATCCCTGTGGCACTTCCGCAGGTGAGGACGGTGAAAACACTTGGCAAGTATTGTCGTTGAAGAAAGCGAGAACCTTGAAAAAGCAATCAAACGCTTTAAGAGAATGGTTGAAAAAGAGGGTATTATCCGCGAGTACAAAAAGCGTGAGTATTACGAAAAGCCTTCTACAATCCTTAATCGCAAGAACAAGGCCATCCAGCGCAAGCTGATGAAGAAGACCCGTGACAACGGACGCTCACATGGCACACGTTCATTCTAAATCAAAGGATGAAAACGACCCCTTTTGCAACAGACCAAACCGGCTGTCCAAAGGGGTCTTTTTTTTATTCATCCTTTCATTTCTGCTCGTCTCCTGTCAGACACTGCAAACAAAACAAGACACTCCAATTGCAGAATCGGAATACATACCGGAAGCCTTCAACTGGACACCCGTCACCCCCGGCGGGAGCAAGGCGATAGAGCGGTATGATTTTCACAATCCCGCAGTTCCGCTTTCCTATCATGTCATCAAAATTGATCTAGGCACTGAGAATCTTGCAATCACCTCAAGCCCGTCAGACGAAACGGAGTTCGATGCAGACGGGACACTGAAACCTTCAGGTACCGCACGTTTTGCGCGTGACAGTAGAAGCGTCGTAGCGTTCAACACGTCGCCTTTTTCGAAGGATTCCGGGAAAGTGAAGATTATCGGCACCCACCGCGTCAACAAAAGGGAGTTTTCCTCCCCTGCAGCCCGCTATGCCGCGCTTGCGTTTGACGACGGAAAAGCAACAGTCATTCCGTCCCAGAACGAACAAACACTTACCGATGCGGACTTTGCCTTCGGAGGATTTTTTGCAGTTCTTTTGGACGGACAGGAACAGACATTCCAAGCAGTGACGCATGATTCACGAACCGGTGTAGGCGTTTCAGAAGACGGAAAGACACTCTATGTGATGGCGGTGGAAGGGGAAAACAAAAAGAAAAGCAGGGGGCTTTCCTATCAGGAATGCGCAAAACTGTTTGCAGCCTTAGGTGCTGACGATGCACTGGAGATGGACGGCGGCAGTTCAACACAGCTGCTCATCAACGGCACGTCCGTACTCCCCTATACAACGCCTGTCAAACAAGCCGCAAGCATGGGATTCAAACTTGCGGAACGGAATTTTTAGAAAGCCGGCGGGACGAAATCAATCGCAGTGCATTCATCAAAGCCATACATGAGGTTCATGTTCTGAACAGCCTGTCCGGCAGCCCCCTTTATCATATTGTCCAGGCAACTGACCACTTCGAGCATAGTGCCGCCGTGGACGAGATACGTCTGCAAATCACAGTAATTTGAATAGCGCACCGTGCGGGTCGTCGGTGCAACGCCGTCTGGAAGCACGCGCACAAACGGTTCGTCCTTGTAGGTGTCTTCGTACAACTGGTGGAATGCACCTTCTTTCTGCGCCAGTTCGCGGCCTTTTTCGCTTAACGGAGCGTACACAGTACTGAGTATGCCCCTGTTCTGCGGCAGCAGGTGGGGTGTAAACACAATGCCGACGCGACTACCGGCGAGAATTGAACAGTTCCGTTCAATCTCGCTCTGATGCCGGTGATTTCCGACCTTATATGCGGAAAAACTTTCACCGCATTCACAGAACTGGTTTGCCATGGAAGGATTTCTGCCGGAACCAGTGACCCCGCTCTTTGAGTCCACGATTATGCAGTCAGTCTGCACGAGACCGTTTTTGAGCGCCGGCAGCAGTGCGAGCGTCGCACTGGTAACATAGCAGCCCGGATTGCCAATGATGCGGGCAGCCTTTATGGCTTCGCGGTTCATCTCCGGAGAACCGTAGACGCTTTCTTTGTGCACTTCGGGGAACTGCCAATCCTTTTTGTACCATTCCTTGAAGGTCGCTTCGTCGAGCCCATAGCGGAAGTCTGCGCTCAAGTCAATGAGCTTTTTGCCGTTTTTGACACAGTAGTCAGCATACTGTTCAGCAATGCCGTGTGGCAAAGCAGTAAACACAATGTCTGATTTTTCCTTCACTTCATCCGCTGTCAAAAGCAGACTGTCGCATTTGCTGCCAATCTGCCCGATGAGATTTTGATACACTTCTTCAATCCGCTTGCCTTCAAAGCTGACGGAACTCACATAAATCTTTTCAACCTGCGGATGTCTGAGCAAAATGCGGAACAGCTCCACGCCAGCGTATCCTGTCGCGCCTATAATACCAGCCTTTATCATACAAACCCCTTATTACGTTTCTGTTATGGAAATGAAAACTAAAAAATGATACACTCTAGAAATGAAACATTCAAGATTTACGGGTAAAAAACTCTTTGGAACTGCAACATTTGTGCTTGCACTGACGGCTGTAACGTTTGTTTCCTGCAGTACGTTCGGCGGTTCCACACCCAAAACACCACCTTCAGAAAATTTGACGGACAGGGAGATTGTCCAACTCGCTCAGACAGCATACGATGAAGGCCACACACAACTTTCAGAATACTATTACAAGCTGTTGCTCCAGCGGTACGGCAACAATACATATGACTATATAGAGGGAAGATACGAACTGGCACACCTCGCGCTCAAGAGGAAGGATTACCGCACAGCAGTCCCCATGCTCAAAGAAGTGCTAGAAATCTACGACGCGAGCCTTCCGGGCACACTGCCGGGTTCCTATAAAAAACTCGCAGAAATCGATCTTGCAAAAGTACCGGAGGCAACGCTTAAAGAGATAGAAGCGTCCTTGCCTTCCAGCGCGGAATCTGCCAGTTACGACCCGTTTGACGACAGCGACTCCTACGACAACGGGGATTCGTATGACGATTCATATTGGGCCGACGAGTACTGATAAAAAAAAGGGCTGTCTTTGTAGCGTAGATGCTGAAATAAATTCAGCATGACAGTACTTTATAGACAGTCCCCTTTCCCTGAAAAAATATTCTTATTTCTTTGTCTTATCGCGAAGAGTCCACGGTTTAACTTTACTGTTACCGTCAGGCACGATAATACAGTTCAAATTGACATTCTTCTCCTGTGACAGCTTCAGGACATCCGCCTGCTTGACTTTTATCTTGCCCCTTGGCTTGCTGTGCGGCTGGGCATCACCTATCAGGATGATGTGCTTATTGGCATCGCTGCGCCAGTCATAATACTTCAAGCTGCCGTACAACGCTTCGTAAACAGGCTCAGGGATATCACCGCCTTCACTTCCGCGAATTTTCACTTCTTCCAAATTCTTAACAAATTCATCAGGATCTTTCGTGAACTTATACAGCTTTAACGGCAACTGCTTGTACTTCCAGTTGTCCCCGTAGTCACGATAGAACAGAAGACCTATCTGTATATCACCGAATTCCTTCAGTTGCTCCAAGAACCGCGGAACCCAGCGCTTGCGGAGGCTCTCCAAGTCGTCCTTCATACTTCCGGTGGCATCAATTGCAAGCACCAGGTCAACCTTGTCCTTCGGATTTATGCTCTCTATGAGGTTGTACAAATCATCAGGCAGTGCATCGGCTCCTTTTGAGTAGGTCATCAAACCTTTACCCTGGTTTGCGATATCGTTGAATTTTTCAACTGCACTCTGGTTGTACTCATCAGTCAGCGTTATCTCTGACTCAGGTTCAGGTTCGGGCTCTTTCTTTTCCTCGGCGACAGGAACCGGTTCCGGCTCAGGTTCAGCAACAGGCTCGGGTTTCTTTTCCTCTACAGGCGCAACAACTGGCTCTGGTTCCGGTTTCTTTTCCTC
>CADBRT010000040.1 GCA_902797055.1 uncultured Spirochaetaceae bacterium | reverse complement strand
GAAAAGCTACAAACGATGATATAGGAGCACTCCGAGAACTATATCTGGTGTTAGAAGAGGATGGAGTCAGATATCAGCCGGAGCATTTTGTGATAGGAGAAAGAACCGCAGAGTTTTTTCAATCAATCTTTGATAGCGATAATCAAGATATTCTTGTGGCAGATATTGATGGAAAAGCAATAGGATTTGTACATGTTATGATTCTACAGCAGAAAAAGGTTTCGTGTCTGAAACCTCAAAGTGTTGTATATCTTCAAGATTTGTGTGTTCGAGAAGATATGAGAAATAACGGAATCGGAACTGTTCTTATACGTGCGGCAAAGGACTATGGAAAAGAGCATAAAGTTGATTTCATCCGCACGCAGGTCTTTCCGGGAAACGTTGACGGTTTGCGTTTTTATGAACGTAACGGATTCTGCGAAATGATGAAAACAATAGAATGCCAGTCTTTAGATTGAATTCCAAAGATAGCGCTCCAAGATTCACTGCATTTGCAACTACATAACATAAAGAAATTACATGGAAAATGACAAAGGAAAAGAGGATATCCTGAAAGCTCTGATTGACTCTGCAGAAGCACGGTATGAAGATATGTTTGGGTCTGAGAAGAATATCGGTAGAATTCCGGAGAGTCGGGAAGAATTTATTACGGTGACTATGGGAAGAGTTGCATTTACAATGCACGATTCCATAATCAGAAAGATACGGAAGGTTCTTGTTCAGGAATGAAAGGATCTCAGCGGTTACTGGCAGAGAAGGAACTGTTTGACGTATCGCTGGAATATAGATTATGATCAGTTTAGCTGGTGACGGTACATAGAAAAAAAGAAGTGATTGGAGTTAAAGAAGTAGACAAAACATATTTTGATTTATACGATCAGGTTTCAATGAATGTTGAAGTCCATTCGATATATACATTAAAAAGATTAGACAGTGGGTTAAGCGGATTCATTTTTGATGAAGTTCCGGTTAATGAGTATATAAAAGATTACAGCAAATATGAAATTGCCAAAGAATATGAGAAAACATTCGATATATCCACATGGAGATTCTATATGGCATTTGAGGGTGAGAAGCCGGTAGGTGCTGCGACGGTTGCCGGCCCCACGGAAAATAATTACATGCTATCGGGGAGAAAAGAAACCTGTGGCTATGTGTGATGACTCATTCCTTGATCAACGTGGGGGCGTAGCTACTGACTGTTGGAGTTGATTTTTCATAGTTGCCGCAGAACCATGTGTTCAAATTCCTATGCTTGACGAGAACCACGGAGATTTCGGAGCAGAAATGCGAAATAATCTGCCACAGCGTAACAGTCAGATAGATTTTCTCAAAATCAAGTCGGTCTGCAAGCTGTAGCAATTGTTTCGAAATTGTAGTAGATTTATACATAAGTTAAGTCCTTGTTTTATTTGGTTTTGTGGTAAACACAGTATAACAAGGATCTTAACTTTTAAAAAGAGTCTGTCAGTTTAGTTGGACAGTGTGGTACGAAACCTTATTGAATCTTCCATTCTTCACCCTGTTTCTGGAGCTTGCTCATGTGGGCAAACATGCCGTCTTTCTGAGCGAGTTCCTTCGGTTTTCCTTCTTCAGCAATGCAACCTTTAGAAAGGACGACGACGTGATTTGCTCCGGAAATGGTGCGCAGCCGGTGTGCGATAATCAGAACAGTCTTGTCCTTGATGAGTTTTGAAAGCGCAGTCTGAATCTGCGTTTCATTTTCCGCATCAAGAGAAGCGGTGGCTTCGTCGAGCAGGATTATCGGCGCGTCTTTGAGGAATGCACGGGCAATTGAAATGCGCTGTCTTTCTCCTCCTGAGAGCTCAGAACCGTTTTCTCCAATCATCGTGTCGTAGCCCTGCGGAAGTTTTGAAACGAACGATTCGCAGTTTGCAAGACTGGCTGCCTTCATTACTTCTTCGTCAGTCGCATCTTTTTTGCCTATGCGGATGTTTTCCTTGACGGTATTGTTAAAGAGCATTACATCTTGGAATACGATTGAGTACATGGACATAAGTTTTTCAGGATCAACATGGGAAATGTCCATGCCTCCGACTTTGATTGTGCCGGAGTTGATATCCCAGAAGCGGGAAGCTAGGCGGGAAAGTGTTGTCTTGCCACCGCCGCTTGGTCCGACGAGGGCGGTGACTTCTCCCTGTTTTGCGGTAAAGCTGACATCGTTCAAGATTTTTACTTTGTCGTTATAAGCAAAATCTACGTGGGAGAACTCAATGTCGTAGCCTTTGTTTGTGAGAGTTTCAGAGCCTGTCTGCATCGGTGCAAAGAGAATGTCATTTAAGCGGTCGGTCTGAACACTGAGTGCTGTAATTGCGGCAAAGTTCTGGAGCGTAATCTGCATCGGGTCGTAGAGGCGAGAAACGATCATCAGGAACATAAAGAATGTGAGTACGTTGATTTCAGCCTTTGCAAGGAGATAGCCGCCTGCAAGTGATGTCGTTGCAATGCCGAGTTTTAATACCATCTGGGCAGTCGAAACATAAATTGCCATGACGACTTCTGTGCTCAATGCTTGCTTTTCTACGGTCTTTATCTTCTTTTTGAGACCTTCAAGATATCGTTTTTCCGCAGAGTTCGATTTCAAGTCGCGCATTGTTTCCAAGTTTTCCTGAATGCCATCAGAGAGTTCAAGCTTTATGTCATAATTCTTTTTAACGGCTTTTTTCTGAATTGAACTGGTAGATATAACGATAAAAATTGAAACCGGAATTACCCAGAAGCTTGCTAAAACCATGCGCCAGTCAAAGAAACAGAAGAGGCTTACTCCGACAAGTGCTGTAGAAATAAGTGCACCGTTTAATTCTGGAATCCAGTGGCTTGAAGCGGTTTCCATCATCGCACAGTCGCTCATCATAGCTGTTGTCAAATCAGACAAATCTTTTTTGCCAAAGAATGAAAGCGGCAGTTTGCGCAATCTCTCTGCAAGCGTCCGGCGGCGGATTCCGCTTTCTTTGTACGTTGCAAGGAAGGTTGCATTATACTGGATGAAATTGGTAATCGCAATTAAAATCAGTATGACTATGCTTGAAACTGCGTAGAACGGAATGCGCGCTTTTGTAAGCGTATTGTTCATCAAATCCTGAATCAGCGTGTATAAAATACCTGCGGGGAACATTAATACGATGTTTGTAAGAGTGACGCTGACGCACGCTTTGACCATGTCCTTTGCGCCGCTTTCGGAAAGGGCATATTTTTTCTGTAAGTTATGAAGCATTTTCATTTTATGCACCTACCTTCCATTCAATTGATTGCTGATATTCATCGAACATTTTTTTGTAAAGGCCGTTTTGAGACATGAGTGAAGCGTGATTTCCGTCTTCAACAAGATTTCCTTCACTTAGGACAAAGATATGGTCTGCATTGGTGACCGTTGTCAGGCGGTGTGCAATCATAATGACGGTCTTGCTCTTTGCGAGTTCTGCAAATGCACCCTGCACCTTTGTTTCATTGTCAGGATCAGCAAATGCAGTCGCTTCATCGAGAATCAGTATCGGAGCGTCTTTGAGGAATGCGCGGGCGATTGAAATGCGCTGCATTTCTCCTCCCGAAAGGTATGTTCCTTTAGAGCCGATGACTGTATTGATTCCGTTCGGAAGTTTGTTGATGATGTCTATGCACTGGGCTTTTTCAAGAGCTGCAAGCACTTCCGTTTCAGTTGCTTCTGGTTTTGCCAGTCTGACATTCTCAAGAATTGAAGTCTTAATCAGCTTGGAGTCCTGGAAGACGAAAGAGATAAGTTTCATAAGTTCTGTCAGAGGGATATCTTTAATGTTTTTGCCTGCAAGGAGAATTTCTCCGCTTGTAACATCAAAGAAGCGGGAAATGAGTTCTGCAAGCGTTGTCTTGCCACCACCGCTCGGCCCTACGAATGCAATCTGCTGGCCTTTGCCGATTGTGAGGCTCACATCTTTGAGTGCGTCGCGTTCTGCGCCTGCATAGCGGTAGGTGACATTTTTCAGTGTAAGGAGATTTTCCTGAGCGGAAGAAATATCAACATTTGAAGCGGTATTCAACTTTTCAACAAGATCAAGCGATTTCATTTCAAAGATGGTCTTCATTCTGCCTAATGCGTCAAGAACGGTCATTTCAGCTTCCCCTGAGTACGCAATTTTTGTGAGCGTGACAGTAAGGAGAGGAGTAATGATTACGTAGAACATGATGTCCAAGAGTGTTTTTGCAGTAATGCCGTCTTTTGTAAAGAGGTATGCAGAGAGAATCAGGAATACAAAAATACTGTTGATGGCTGTCATAAAAAGAGTCATCGGAGAGCGGAGTGAAAGCGTATAATCGACAACCCATTTTTCATAGTCGTTGATTGCGCCGCTGAATCTCTTAAATGAATATATGGTCTGTCCGAATGTTTTAACGACAGGAATACCTCGCACATATTCGACGGCTTCGTTGCTCATTGTTTCAAGTGAGTTCTGATATTCCTTCATCTTAGTCTGCATGCCGTGCATCATCATCAATGACATGGCTATAAAACCAAAGACCGCAGGAATTAAACAGATTAATCCGAGCTTCCAAGAGAAAATCAGCATGAGTGCAAGAAGTCCTATTGGCGTAAAGCTTGCAACTGCTTTGTCTGCAAGCGTGTGGGCAATGTAGGTTTCTGTTGCGGCAGTGGATTCGTTTACAATACGGCGGATTTTCCCCGTTCCTTCTTTGTCAAAGACACCGAGCGGAAGGGTAGCGATATGTTCCATAAGGGCAATTCTCATATTTGCTTGAACGCGGAACGCTGCAATGTGGTCACACATGAGCGCTGCGATATACATGAGCATACCGATTACGGTAATGCCGACGGCCTGCCAGGCAAGAGGTGTAATCCGTTCTGGATGTTCCCCTGAAACTGCAATTTGAATTATCTTCCATATATTGTAATACGGAACCATGGCGACAAGAGCGCTCAAAGCCGCAAGGGTCCGGCCGATCATAACCAAGTATTTGTGGTTACCTGCATATCCCATCAGTGTTTTGAGGGGATTTTCTTGACTTTTAAACTTATCCATTTTTCTCACCTATTGTTAGAGTTTGCTAACAAAGATGAGATATTATTATATAACAACGTTATCTTTGTCAATACTGTACAGTCAGAGAAATCTATGGTGATTTATTTCATCAGCTTAGATCGTACCGTTCTGCGATAGTGAATGTATCAGATAATCCAGTTTATTGTCCATCTGACTGGAGAACCAATACCGCCGGTCGTCAACCAAAAAAGCCTGTAATATCTATCATCGCTATTACAGGCTTTTTCTTCTTATTCTTTTTGCTGTAGAATTATTCAATACATCTGTAGAAACTTGCTGAACATGCTGGTACTGTAATTGTGCCGTTGTTGTACCGGGACGTTCCATTGAAGCTGTATACTGAATCAGTTATTTTGTATTTTGTTTCAAACGAACATTCCTTGTCTGAGGGATTGATGATGCACATTATTTTTCCTTCAGAACTGCTTCTGATATATGCAAGCGGATATTCATTTTCCTTATAGCAAATAAATTCAATGTCTCCCAGACTCTGCAACTCTGTATATGACTGCCGTATTTCTATGAGGCGTTTCACTTCACTGCGGAGCGAGTCTTTTGAAGCCATCTGTTCTTTTGCCGTTGGCCGGTTCGGGGAACTGTCAAGACGTATATATAACCGTTCCTTTGAGGAGGAAGAAAAACCTGCATTCAAAGAGTCGTCCCACTGCATAGGAGAGCGGGACCCTGTTCTGGCGTATCCACCTTCGACAGAAGTGAGTCCTTCAACATAATTCATTCCGATTTCATCACCATAATAAATAAACGGTGCGCCTGGCATGGACAGTAAAAAAGCAAACGCAATTTTAAGTCTGTCTCCTTTTATGGTTCTGGCAAGCCTGTCCATATCATGATTGCCCGACGGTATGCAGATTAATCCTTTGCGTTCGGAACGTTCATAGTTTTCAATGTATTTATTCACAAATAAAGAGACATCGCCAGTACCGGCAAAAAAGGGTTTTTCACATCTGAATAAGTCATTGTAATGAGATGGACCAAAGTGCAGCAGAAAGTCCATGTGAAATCCGCCCTGCAGACTTTTGTCCGGTTCTCCCCATTCTGAAACCATCGCTGCGTTTGGAAATTCCGTATCCAGAAATGTCCTGATGTTCTGCCAGAGCGCTATTGTTCCTTTTCCGTTGTCGTCATTTTTTACAAGGGAACCTGCCATATCAACGCGGAAACCGTCACAACCCATGCTCAGCCAGAACCTCATAATATCTTTTAGTGCTTCTCGTGTTGCGATTGCTCCTTCTGAATCCATGCTCTGCTGCCATGTTTTTTCTGGTTTGTAGAATCCATAGTTCAGCGCCGGCTGATGTGTGAAGAAGTTTACCGCACAGCTTCCGTCTCTATCTGAAATGCCTCTCAGAGATCCGTATCCTGTCGGCTCTTCCCATACGCTGTCTGTCCATACATAGCGGTCGGTGTACTCATTTTTTTGTGCCTTCATGCTTTCCTTGAACCACGGGTGTTCCCATGAAGTGTGCCCCGGCACAAGATCAAGCAATATATGCATGTTCCGTTTGTGAACTTCATCAAAGAGACAGTGTATATCTTCATTAGTGCCATAACGTGGAGCTACCTTGCAATAATCAGATATATCGTAACCGGCATCGCCGAACGGGGATTCAAAGCAGGGATTGAGCCATATCGCTGTGCAACCCAATTCTTTTATGTAGTCAAGTTTGGAAATGATTCCCTTGATATCACCGATTCCGTCTCCGTTTGAATCCTTAAATGATTGCGGATAAATTTCATAAAAAACAGCTTTTTTCAGCCACTCTGGTAAATTAGTCATCGACAGCTCCTGCTTAGGTGTATGCATTGGTTGGGTGTTGTTTTATTCCGTCGCCTGTGCGGGGCGATTTTCTTCTGCGAGAATTTGTTCAACTTCAATTCTTTTTTTGTAGAGAATGCATCCCCCCTCGTGGTCCTCCAGCAGATACCCCCCATCTCTCAGCGTTCGGAAAAGTGGGGAGTTGAGGGCTTCTTTCAGAGATGTGTTCCGCACGTTGCTGTCGGAATATGGTGAAAACGGACAGGGCTCCGCTCCGCCGTGGGAATTGATGTGGAAAAAACCTCGTCCTGCCGCAATGCAGCCGCCGGATGATTTTTCATCACCGGGGAAAGACACAAACACCATTTCCTCATGGTCTTTTCTGAGATTTGCGATTGCAGTGTTGAGCTTGTCCCGCTCTGCATCTCCGGGAGCGAGATGGCTTGCTTCCTCCGTAACTGGTACGAACTCAACGTATATCACAAGTTTGCATCCTCTTGATGAAAGACTGTCTATAAACTCAGGAGAGGAAACCTCCGCAACATTCTCTGTTGTCACGGTTACGGAGGCGCCAAAAATCAGTCCACGGGAATGCAGGGCGTCCATATTTGTTACAAGCTTATCATAGACTCCTCTGCCACGTCGAGTATCGGTTACACTGCGGTTGCCTTCAATGCTCATCACTGGAATGAGGTTCCGCTTTTTGTCGAACAGCTTCATGTACCGCTCGTCTAAGAATGTCCCGTTCGTAAAAATTGGGAAGATGATGTCCTGCCTTTCTCCTGCTGCTTCAACAACATCGCGGCGCAACAGCGGTTCCCCGCCCGCAAGCAGGATGTAGCTCATGCCAAGACTGCCTGCTTCGGAAAAGATTCTGCTCCATTCCTCTCCAGAAAGCTGATTGACAGGCGCTTTGTCCACCGTGGCGGAATTACAGCGGGAATAGCATCCCGCACAATGTAAATTGCATTTCGACGTAATGCTCGCAATCAAAAACGGCGGTACATTCGTTCCCTCGGCCGCCAGTTTTTCACGTCGTTTCGCCGCCTTTTTGCTCGCAGCGGCAAAGCGCAGCATAAATGCACTTTCCCTCGGGTCTTTGAACGTTGCCTTGAGCGAACTTTCAACAATCCGTTCCACACCTCGCGTCATGTAGGATTGAATGTCAAACCGTTCTGCCATTATTCTGCCCCCTGTATAATTTCTTTTGCAAACGCTTTTACGGCTTCAATGTCGGAACTGTCCGGTTTTCCTTTGTGCAGTGCGGCAAACGCTCCTTTGCAGTGAAATTCTTTGTCTGAAATCGTAATGCCTTCTTTTTCCGCGAGTTTTTTCATTTGGGCATATGAAGACTCGACCAAAGCTGCTGTACTTACGTTGACTAGACAGGAAATCTTTGCACATGGATTTTTTAAAAATGTTTTTACTGCTGAATCAACTCCGCCCCAGTACACTGAGTTGCAAAGAAAAAGTACATCGGTGTCTGACGGAAGTTTCTCTGTGACTGGAAGTGCTGGAATGCATGCGATTTCTGAAATGGCATCTGCAAGCTTCTTTGTATTGCCGGACTTTGTGTAATAACGGATAGCGATGTTCATGAAAAATCCCCTTATTTTGTTTTTGGCAGAGGTGGCAGTTCATCGTCAGAATCGAACGGTTCTCCCTTTGCCCAGTGTGCGAGTCGGTGCAGTATCGGTGCAAGCGTGGCTCCCCGCTCGGTTATTGAGTATTCAACACGGGGAGGAATCTCTTCGTATTGCACGCGTGTTACAAGACCGTCCTGTTCCAACTCTTTCATCGTGGAAGAAAGGACAGCCGGTGTAATTCCTGTCGCTTTGTTTTTTAATTCCCCGTAGCGGAGTATGCCGTCCATTCTGAGTGCACATAGGATACGCAGTTTCCAACGACCGCCGACGAGTCTGAATGCCTCTGACAAAGGACATGTCTCATCACACGGACAGATACCTGTGCATACTGCTGTTTTTTTCGCCATAGTTGCCACCTTCGCTTTTTGATTGTATTTTCAGTATACTGCTATCTTTACTAAAGTCAATATGTTTTTCATACTGGTGCAGTCTCCGCAGTGGAAGAGTAACGGCGGGCAAGCGGCTTGTCAACTGGACGGAGTTTTCTGCAAAAAGGCTTCAGGACGACATGAACACAAAAGAGAAATTTGTGGAATTCCTAAAGACTATCTGCCCCGGCCTTAAGAGCGTGGAAGTGAGCGTGGAGACTAAAGATACTTCCTCGCAGATGATTTTTACCACGCACAACATGGAGCTGCTTGATTTGGACATGGTCCGCCGCGACCAGATTTGGTTTACAGAGCTTTCCGATGCCGAACGCATGGGAGAGGTGCGCGAAAAGAAGCTGCTTGCAAGGATAAAGAACATTGACTTTGAAGAGGTACAGGAACGCTTTGATGCCGTAAAGTCTCAACTTGATTTGATTGGCGTTGAGGTGGAAGGTCTGGACTCGTATAAAAGCGTTATTGACTCTCTTACTGCGCGACGCAATGCTATTGCACACAGCTCTGACCGTGACGACAGGGGGAATAAGCAGGACATCAGCGAAGCACTTGTCCGCGACTACCTCGACAAGTTGATAGATTTTCAGAAATCCATACAGGCTGCTGTTGTCAATAAAGGGAAATACGCCGAGTCCGTCCCGAACCGCCGCTCCGGCGGTACACTGCACCACAACTGTCTCACTTGTGTGGCTATTGCTTCTTTCTGTCTATTTCTTCGTTCAATGAGACGGCAAGGGTTTTGAAACTCTCCTGCGTTCTGACTGAAAATGATTCCAAGGAAGAAATCAATCCCTCATATTTGTGGTAGAGCCGTAGTTCCCGGTTTATTTTTTCGTTTTCAGAAACAGGATTCTTTGCAGAAGGCAGAGAAGCTTGTTCTCCGAGCAGCCATTCAAGCGATTTATTGAGGACTTTTGCAATCTTGATGGCAATATCGGCGGTCGGAATGCTGTCGGGACGGTTCCGTCCGTTTGTAATAGTCGTGTACGGCACCCCTGTCAATGCTGCCAATGTCTTCAGATTCATCCCTTGGTATTGCAATTCATCATTCACGTTCTTCCAGAATGGACTCATATTGGTATTATTACCTATTCAGGTTTTGTATTGACTCTTAAAACCTGTTTAGGTTAGAATAACCTATATAGGTCGTGTGCTACCGTAAATGGTTTTGTACAAGGCAAGCAAGAGGAGCTGAAGGTAGAAAACATGAAAATTACCTGTGTCATTCCAGCGAGATTCTCGTCATCAAGGTTTCCGGGAAAGCCTTTGTCTGATATCTGGGGACATCCGATGGTCTGGTGGGTGTACCAGCGGTGTATGAGGGCGAGTGGTGTTGATGAAGTTCTGGTTGCTACTGATGACAGACGGATTGAAGATATATGTAAAAAGTATGATATGAAATGTACGTTAACTGACGGTGACTGTCCGACAGGAGTTGACCGGGCTGCGGAAGTTGCTGCAAAAACTGACTCCAATGTCTATCTTCTTGTGCAGGGGGATGAACCGTGCATTGAGACAAAATTTATAGAAAAAATGTGTGCAATAATCAGGAACGATACTGATGTGTCGTATGTGCGGACGTTCCGTACTGCAATACATAATCCTGTCGATGTGGTGAACATGACTGTCATAAAGATTGTCACTGCAAAAGATAACAGCGTTCTGTTTGCTTCAAGAAGTCCCATACCATATCCCAAAGGCAACGTTTCGTTCTGCTATTACAAATCTGTCGGCATTTATGCGTATCCCAGAGAAATACTGCTTCAATACCCGAAATTTTCTAAGGGTGTTCTTGAACTGGCAGAAGACCATGATTTTATGAGACTGCTTGAAAACGGGGTTATGATAAAGGCTTTTCCTGTAGACTCGGAGACCATATCGGTGGATACTCTGAAAGATTTGGAACGGGTGAAAGAGGTGTTGAAAAACGATGAATTTGCTTGCAAAAAGTGCTGAAATTTCTGACACAATCTGCATCTCAGGAGAGGAACTGTTTTCACCTGCAAAATGCAGAATCATGGCAGGACCGTGCGCCGCAGAAAGCCGTGACCAGATTATGAGAACAGCGGAACGGCTTGCTGAATTGGGTATACGGGTATTCAGGGCAGGATGCTTTAAACCCCGTACCGATCCGTATGCGTTCCAAGGAGCGAAGGAAAACGGTTTGCGGTGGTTGGAAGAAGTCCGTGATACGTTCGGCATGAAAATCATTACCGAAACTTCCGACTATACAAATTTTCAAGCAGTGGCGAACGTTTCGGACATCATTCAGATAGGCGCAAAAGCGATGTACGACCATTCACTCCTTAGGGCTGCCGGGCGGAGTAAGAAGCCGGTACTAATAAAGAAACATTTCGCCGCTACCGTGGAAGAAATGTTCAGAATGGCTGATTATGCATTGCTTGAAGGAAACCGCCGGATTATGTTCTGTGAACGAGGTATCCGTACTTTTGAAACCGCTTCTCGGTTTACCTTGGATTTATGCGGTGCAGAATATATGAAGCATCAGACGAAAGCGCCAATTATCTTGGATCCATCTCATGCCATGGGAGCCTGTTATGGGGTTCCGGATATTGCAAAAGCCTGTGTCGCTATGGGGTGCGGAGGAATCCTTATAGAAGTCCATCACGATCCTGAGTTTGCGTTATGCGACAAAGCGCAGGCTGTGAATCTTGATGATTTTGAAAAACTGTATGCAGCCCTCAAAAAGATAGGGCATATTGTAGGCAGGGAGGTTGCTTGATGACGAAGTGTGAATGTAATGCGCAGGATTTGTGCAGCGGTTTGTTCTCTGATGTGATGGATAAACTCGGTTTTCAGCACCAGATAGCGACGGGATTCAAACGAAATAAGAGCATCCTATCCTGCTTTGGACGGGCGCGGACGATAAAACTCGAAACTTGCCCGACAGTTGATGAAAATATCCGTACCGGTCTTGCTTTTATCGGTACACTGCAAAAAGGTGATATCCTGCTTGTAGAGGGCAGTAGGGAATTTGCCTACTTCGGGGAACTGATGACAAAGTTGACGACAAGACAGGGGGCGGCAGGTGTCATTATTGATGGTCTTACGAGAGATACGAATTATACTTTTAGAGATGATGTCACTCTGCCAGTTTTTGCAAAAGGTTATTCCCCGGTTGATATAAAAGGTCGGGGACGGGTGGAGTCTGTTGATGTCCTTGTCCATATCGGCGGGATAGCAGTGCATCCTGGTGATTTCATTTTTGTGGACAATGAAGCTGTGTGTATCGTTCCGGAGGAAATTGAAGATGTGGTCATGCTCGGTGTGAAGAATAAAATCAATGATGAAAAACGGATTTCTGAGTTGATACATTCCGGCATGGAAATCAGTGAACTTATGGACAACGTTACTGAGTTTTAATAAAACGTCGATGAATATATCTGCTTCTATTCTTGCCGTTGAAAAGGATTTTGTCCAGTATGCACACCTGCTTGAAAATGTACATGCAGACTGTATACATGTGGATGTATTTCAGGATGGAAGGAAATTTCCTCTGGAACGGATTTCTGAATTTAATAGAGTGAAACTTCCTCTTGATGTTCATCTTATATATGAAACAATTAGTGAAAATGATATTGCCTTGCTGAATCGTGCTGGTACACGTTTTTTGAACGTACAGTATGAGAATCTTGCCGACAAGTCGTCAATCCGCGGAATTGCATCAGATTTTAATGGCAATTTCGGTATAGCGATTACGGTGAAGACGCCCGTTGATGTTATTGATGAATATGTCGATATTCTGTCACAGGTTCTGTTTATGTGTAGTGAGCCGGGAGTGTCCGGCGCAGGATTTGATGAGAAAAACTTCGAGCGGATAAAAAACGTTCACGAGCGGTATCCCTCGCTGAATCTCTTTGCTGACGGTGGAATCAATGATTGCATTGCCGGCGAAATGGAACAGCTTGGTGTATCACAGGTAGTATCTGGTTCATATCTTTGTAAAGATTTAGACAATATTGCTAATCGACTGTACTCGCTGCGCTATGTCGGCGAAAGGCATATTGCCGTTACAAGACTCATGGTAAAGAAAATGTTTCTACCGGTATGTCCGGTACATGCGTCTGTTCTGCAGATTCTCTGTACAATGAATCAGTATAGACTCGGTGCCGTATTTATTTTGAACGAAGAAGAATTTGCAGGTATTATCACCGATGGCGATATCCGCAGGGGTTTTTTAAAGTGGGGCAATAATATGTTGGAAAAATCTGCTGGCGACTTGATGAACTCTTCCCCTTTCTGCATCGGACAAGACACAACTATGGAAGAACTGTATCGGGAACTTTCTTTGCGGCACAAAGGAATAGATGTTGTGCCGGTCGTGGGTTCCAGCGGATTGCTCGGTGCAATTGATTTGCATATTGGCTTGTAGTCTTCCCAAACATTAGCACAGTCCCCGTAGCGGAACATCCTTATACATATCATCCAAAGTATACAAAGCGTACTTATTTGAATCTACGCTGTCTTCATACCTCCGACTTCATGTTCGGGCACATCATGCAGGACGAAGAGACGTGCAGGGGATGCCTTGAATGCCTGCTTCCCCGTACTGTCGCATGCCTAACCCGCCGCCGCACATTGCAAAATCCAGCCCGGTGCACTATCATAGCAGTATGGGAGTACTTGAAAACGCACTCTCCCTCTCTCTGGAAGAGGGCAAGGCTCGGCTTGACGCACT
>CADBRT010000039.1 GCA_902797055.1 uncultured Spirochaetaceae bacterium | reverse complement strand
TTTTTCGGTGTAGTGTTCTTCCATGCCGTCAAAATACGGATAGAATGAATGACGGCAGTTTATGCCGCATAGCCCCGTAACGCTTCCAAGTTCGCATACGCTGTATAGCTGTGCTTTGGTGTATATTTTCCCCTGCCACGCTTCGTGTTCGGGTCTTGCTCCCATGTGCGCCGTCACTTCGAATTTCTCAACGCCCAAAACTTCCGCGTTGTTCAGCGTTTGGTTTGCGGCGGTTTGGTTTATGCTGGTCAGTATGTTCATGCGCACGGCTGATTCTATGCTACGCGTTACCGGTCGCCCGTTCTCATACTGTACCGTAGTTATTCCGCGCTTCGCCAATTCGTCGGCCGCGTCTTTCATTGCGCTGTCATAGTCAAAAGCGCCGCTCTGCACGTTCATATACACGCGGTTTGCTTCCTGCACAAACTGCGTTTGCGTTGTGGCTGCTGTCGTAAGCGTCAATCGCGCTAAATCGCTGTGGCACTTTTGAATGGTCGATAGCATTTGCTGAGCGTTCGGGGCTGATACTGTGCGCCCTGTGGCTTCTTTGAATATTTGTGCCTGCCATTTTGTAGCGTCGGTGATTTTTCCGAGCCGTGCGATTCGCCGAGCCATGTCCTGCAAAATCTCGCTTTCAAGCTGTGACTAGATTTCTGTTATTTCATCGGAAAGCCCGTCCAAATAGCGCGGTGACAACATTGTTAGCCCTCTATACTCAGCCGTTCAAGCCAGCGGTCAAGTTTTGCCGCCTTTATTTCTTCTATGCGCTTTTCCGTCAGATTCCTGTCTTTTCCCATTGCTGTTATTATCAAATCAAGACAAAGAAGGGTGTCGGCGGTTTCTTCCTGTAGGTTGTTGACGTTATCCGCCAGTTTTACGGGCGTATAGTTTACCCCTCGTACAATCCGCAGATGTTTTGCAGCGCACTGGATAAATTCGCCGCTTTCTTCTAGTGCTTGTTCCAGCACTGCCTTGTAGCCAATCTTCTCGAATATCGCATACAGTTTTTCTTCGTATGTCATGCTAGAATTTCCCCCGAATAATTCGCCATGCTATTACAATGCGCCGTCTAAGTGGGTAGTGGTTCGTTTTCTCCACGTGCGTGGAGGTGTTTCCAACTGGGATTTAATGCACAAAGAGCATAAAGGAGGATTCTGGACTGTAAAAAGTTTTTATTGAATAGACCTTATGCACAAAAGCTGAACGATATTGATTTCTTTATGCAGGCAAAGGCAGACCATTTTACTGTTGTCTGGCCGAGTGATTTGGATGTAGCTCCAGAATATCTCTACGAAAACAGCGTGAAGATGAAAGCTGGAAGACCGAAAGGAACGACTGGGGCGTACAAGGAAGTGACCAGAAGTGAAAAAATAATGTTCCGCATAACGCCTGAGCAGAAGGATGAGCTTTTTCAGGCGGCAGAAAGGGAAAATCTGACAGTAAGCAATTACATTGTGTCCAGATTATTCAAGAATGAAGCAAAAGGGCTTGCTAACCCATAAAAAGGAACTGGTAAAAATGCTGATTAAAGGGGTAGAATGATTCCAGAGCTTTTAAGGAGATGTGAAAATGACTAAAGAACAGTTGCAATTTATGTATAACCATGAGATAGATGGTTTTTATATCAAAAGAGATGTATGGATTGGGTGATAAAAAAAATGGGCAAAAAAAGTTACACACTTCTTACGTGTTGGCGGCGGAACAAAAGATCAGAAAAAAGCCGTACAACAGACCGTAAAAAAGGTTTGTTGATAATGCGAGGAACGGTGATGTCAAGGCTAAACTAGAAAAAGAAAAGCTATGGTAAAGTAAAAGGGCAGACATTTGAAGTAAGGAGGAAAGTAAACTCTATGCAGAAATGGAGCAATATTCACAATATATCTCTCCATACACGAGGTTTTAAGCCGCTCCCGAATATTCACTTGTTTAATTGTGCCGAATTCCTTTCGCAACTTTCCGTTTTGCTGTAATATCAATAGTTAATTATCGGTGAAATCTTCAAAAGGATACGAAATAATGACAGCGTTAGATTCTTTAAGTTCTGAGGACTGCGTTTTTGATACGGAAAACAGGTATGTAAAGATTTGAACGGGTTTAAGGTGTATCAGCCGATAATGAAAGACGGTTCCGGTCCTGTTGTTGAGCTGCCGTTTTTATCCTCAAAAAGAATAATTGCTTTCGATGGACTGATAAGCAGAAATGTTTTGAAGTGCTTGATTTCGTTTATTTTGCAGACAGTGATATTGGTGGCGGTGTCGTGCCCTTGCATGTAAAAAAAAGACGCCTCACAGGAGACGCTTTGCTTCATAAAAATATGGAAGCCGTCCTTTACTTCGCTTTGCGGAGTCCCTAACTATGGGCTGGACGGCTTTAACCTAGCTTTGTAGGCTTCATACTTTTAGATTACCACAGCTTGGGTAATCTGTCAAATTTTTTTTCGTATTCACTGCAAATTTTTTCGGCGGGGGAAAGGTGCGCCCTTTCGGTTCCCGCCGATTGTTTTACATTGCGGTGTATCCGCCGTCTACCGGCAGGTTCACTCCGGTGACGTAGCTTGAAGCAGGGCTTGCAAGGAAGATGGCCGCAGTGTCGAGTTCACCTTCGTTTCCGTAGCGTTCCTCTGGAATCATTGTCTTTGCGTTCTGCTGGAAGAATTCTGAATCCAAGGTCTCTTTTGTGAGCGGTGTGTAGAAGTATCCCGGGCAGATTGCGTTGACAGTGATGTTGTATTTTCCCCATTCAGCTGCAAGTGCGCGTGTCATGTTTACGACACCGCCCTTTGCTGCGTGGTACGGGGCAGAGCCGGCAATCTTATTGCCGACAAGGCCGTACATGGAAGCGATGTTGATTATGCGGCCGTACTTTGCCGGGATCATCGCTTTCTTTGCAACTGCGCGGGCTACGCGGAATGAACCGAACAGGTCGATGTTCATTTCGTTGTGGAACTGCTCATCGGTGATGTCCTCAGCCGGCGCGACAGCTCCTGTTCCTGCGTTGTTTATGACGATATCGATTCTTCCGAATTTCTTCAGGATTTCATCAACAGCGGCGTCAACACGTGCTGTGTCGGTGATATCGCACGGAATTGCGAGTGTTTCCACATTATAGGTTTCCGCAATTTCCTTTGCGACAGCTTCTATCTTCTCCTTGCGGCGTGCAAGTGCAACAATCTTTGCACCCTGGTTTGCGAGGGCTTTTGCCATCTGGACTCCAAGTCCGGTGGAGCAACCAGTGACGAGAGCAACCTGACCGGTGAGGTCAAAATATGTTTTCTTCATTCAATAACTCCTAAGAAGTATGCTTGTTATAAATATAGCAAAAAAAATTCAATTTGTATATAAGTTAGCAATATATAACTACCTACTACTTGATTTTCCACAGTTTTCCCGCTGTTCTGCCGAAGATTTCTTCTTCATACATGCACTCCGCGGTGCTCGACGGGGTGTTGTACGTGCCTTTCCGCACAGCCCTGAAGGTGAACTCTACGGTCTGCATGCCGCGCGGGAAGTAATTCCAGAAGAACTGCATTTCGTCATCGTAGATGCCGCGGTACGACAGCCCTCTGGTATAGCTTTGGGACGAAGACGACGCAATGCTTTCCGTTGTGACAAATGCAGGGTTCAGTATTTCACAGCCGGCAGGAATTGCCGCCCGCACGGCGACGTATTCGCTGTCTATGCGGGAGGAGACGACAACCTTTTCCCGGTAGGTCTTTCCCGAAACAAGCTCGTCTGCGCTGACAGTTTTGCCGGTTTCCTCGTCGGTTATCTCTGTGTAAATGCAAAGTCCTTCATCGCGGGCGTCCTGTTCTTCAACTGGCAGGGCGTACTGCATGCTCGCGGTGTAATACAGGGTTCCGCGCCCGTCTTTTGCAATGTCGAGCGGCAGTTCCCTGTCACGAGGGACGGTCTTCAAAGCCGCGCTGTCAAAGTCGAAGGTTTCTTCCGCTGCGGAAGCGGTAAGTCCCTTGAACTGTCCGTTGACCAGCGAGACACCGCCGAGGAGCGCCTTTGCGGTAAAGTCGAGGTTTTCCAAATCGTGTTCCGCAATGTAGGTGTCCAGCGAAATCAGTACACGGGCAGTGGCGGCCGTAGATTGCCAGTATCCGTTTCCTGCCCGCTGGAGTTTGAGCAGTTCATATACGATGTGCTGGTTCAAATCCTCTTTGGGTGAAAGGAGTGAGAACAGCTGCAGTGCAAGGGCGTACTTTTCGCTTGAGGTGTGGAGGAAGCACCAAGGGCGGAAGGTTGTTCCGTTCTTTCCGCTTATGTCAATGCCCCTCGAGGTAAGACGGGTATACGAGCGGAACTGCTTTGCTGCCTGCTGTGCCTTTTCCCTGTTTCCTGCGTTCAGATAGGTGAGCGCTGCAAAGGCGATTGCTTCGACATCGCTCTCTTCTGCAGAGAGAATGGTATCGAGGCTGCTGTCAGTTACGCCTGCACCTAAGAGGCTTGCTCCATAATAGGCATAGGAGGCGGTGTACATGCGGCTGCCCGCATACCATTTTGCATACGAGGCTGCGTTGTCCTTGTCCTTGCGGTAGGCAGCGAGTAGGGCGTCTGCTTCCTTTACCAGATATGAGGCGAGTTTCTTTGTGTTGAGCATTGTGCCAACGTTAATGCCAGCTTTCTGAGCGAGGCTTGCAATCTCTGCAATTCTCATGGAGACGTACAGACTGCTTTCCGTTCCGTCAGGCCAGTACGGGAATCCGCCGTCGGCTTTTTGGTATTTGCCCCATGATTTTATCTCTGCTTCTGCAACACCCTTGGGGTATGTTACTTCGCTGTCGAGTCCGAATACTTTGATGCGGTCGCCGAATGCGACCAGCGGCAGTACGGCGGCAGAGCGCTGTTCCAGACAGCCGTACGGATAGTGGAACACGTAGCGTACAGCTTCGCGCATCACGCCGAGTCTGGTCGGGTCAAGCTGGATGTACAGGCTGCCGCGTCCGTCCTCTGCATTTGCTGGCAGGATAATCTTTTCCTGTGCTGTATCTTCCGTGGTTCCTGTCACAGTCACTGTTTCAAACACATACGGCTTCTCAATCTCCAGCGGCAGTAAAATCTTTTCGTTGAGCACATCGCTTTGTACGGTGAACTCAAGCGTTACCCAACCGGGTTTACACGCGGTAAGGTTGAAGAACAGCGGTGATGTCCTGTTTGATTTGACTTTGAGCGATTTGACGTTTTTGCCTGCAAATTCTGCGTGTCCAGGAAGCTTTTGCACTGCATCGGCTGGCTGCTTGCCGGTTGCTGTTTCAATTCCGTCATACACGGCAAATGAGACAGATACTTTGTGGGATTTTTTGTCGAGATTGGACAGAATAACCCCGAGTTCGCATTCATCGTCCAAACGGAGCTTTCTCGGCAATGCGGTGCGTACAGAGACGGGGTTTGCCACGTCAACTTGACTTTCCGTTTTGCCGAAGTCCGCACCGCAGGAAGCGACAGCCGTAAGGCGGTAGGACGTGAGCGAGTCTGGCAGCGTGAACGTTACCTTTGCCTTGCCCTTTTTGTCCGTTATTACAGTAGGCGCGAACACCGCAGTCGGATTGAAATTGCTTCTGACGCTCATGGCGCTGGAGCCATTGGCTGCAGGGGCTGCTGCTCCCATAGATTTCATCATCATCATGTTGTCTGCCGCCATGCGGGCGCTTTCATAGACAGCTTCTTCTTCAACGACTTCTTTCTGAACAATCAGCAGCGAGCGGGAATCCCCGCCGGACGTCCTGTTCGGGAAGAGGGACTGTGCATAGAAGGTTTCGAGCGGATTTGCCACGTGGTAGTCAATCAGATCCACAACACCTCTGTCCACTGCGGCGAGCGTGAGTTCCGCACCGGAAAGCGGTTTGCCATTTTTGGTCGCTTTTACGGTGACAGACGCTTTTTCGCCCGGCAGATAGGTTTGTTTATCGGGGGTGATGGAAAGTTCTATGTTGCGGCTCGCAGTGCTGACGGAGAGTGCTGTTGTTCCGTAGAAGCTCTTCGGCAGTTCGGTGCGAGTCGGAATGTCTTTGCGCGCAGAGTGTGAGAACACAGAGACGTACACAACGGGGACGAAATTTTCTTCCACCGGTACTTCAATGACGGATGTCGGTCCGTCGATTTTAACGGTGCGTTTGCTGATGAGTCCTTCGCGCTCTACGGTGACCAGATAGGTTCCCGCAGGCAGTTCGCTCTGCAGGAGAATCTGAGCCGAATCACCTGCCTCGTACAATTCTTTGTCGGGAGTCAGTTTTATTTCATTGGTTTCATTGTCGTTGAAATGAGGTATCCAGTCTGAGCTGGTGACATAGATGGAACGCTCTGCAACGACTTCGTTTTCCTTGGAGTCCTCTGTTTCAAGACGGATAAGGTATACACCGCCATTTTTGGGGGTGACGGTAAACGGCACCGGTTTGCCGCCTGCTTTGAGGACGATGTCCTGTTCGTCCTCCGTAATCATCTCTTTTTCCCAGCGGGACGTTGCATAGCCGGCGGGGCTTATTTCCTGTATCTCTTTCCAGACTTCACGCTGGACGGTGAGATGTACGGTTTTATTCTTTGCAAGGAGGTCTGCTGCCGGCGTTTTTTCGTCTGGAGTGAGCGCAATGTAGTTGAATGTCAGCTTTTCGTCTTTCTTCGGATAGCCTTTTGTCTTCTGTGCGGGGCTTATTCCCAGATAGAACAGTGACGGATGGACGGTCGCTGTGGCGCGCGCGGTGACGTTCTGATTGCCGCTGTCCGTAACTGTTGTTTCAACATTGACGATATAGGGGTGCCCATTGTTCTCCAGTGCGGTCGTCGCTTGGCTGAGCACAACGTTGCCGTCATCGTCCAGCGCGCCGGTTGAAGAACCTATCTGGCGGCTGTAGAATGTGCTCTGGAGCGGACCGAAGCGGTAATCGCGGTAGTCCTTTGCCTGTGCGCTGAACACGCTCTGGCGCGCATTCCAGTGTGCGCGGTACGAGGCTCCCGCAAGGCTGCCTCCGCCGAGATAGTTGGCTCCCACTCGTGCGCTTACGCTGTCTCCGAGGTATTGGAGCGCATCGGGTACGCTTGCGGCTGCTTCAAAGCGGAGTTTTTCGAAATACTGTACCTGTATGGGGATGGATTCCCACGCTTTGTTGTCCCCGCACTGACGGGAATAGCGGATTTCGTAGTCGCCCGGTTTCAAGTCTGCCGGCAGTGTAATCGTTCCGTCGGCGGTTCCCGCTTTTGAAAGTGTTCCGTTTTCTGTGTGATAGGTTGAGGCGTTGTATCCGCCGCAGAGTTCAACGGTGTAGGAAGTTTCCTTTCCTGCGGGAATGCTGTACGTTCCCTCGGTGAGTGTTCTGTCGATGATTTTGAAGGAAACTGTTTCCCCCGGCTTGTAAAGTTTTCTGTCGGTAAAGCCGAACGCCACCATCTGCGGGGTTTCCGGTGTTGAGAAATAGGAGAACGCGACGCGTCTGTTCCACAGGGGGCGGAAGCTGTCGTTTTGCGGGGCGTAGCGGATTCTGTCGTCGCTGGTCTTTGCTTCAAAATAGAGCAGTGAATAACTGTTCTGAATGTCAGCAATAGCCTTGGGCTGGAAGTCCAGGACTGCAATGCCGTCGCTGTCCGTCACCGCGGAGGAGATTGTCTGGTAGGTCTGTGTCAGGTAGTCGCTTGAGTCCCTGCTGTCGTTCGGAACGGGGAATGCGCTCACCTGTGCGCCTTTCACCGGTTCTCCGCTCTGGACGCTTGTAACGCGGACAAAAGCCCTGTTGTATGCGTATTTTGCGGTTATGGCGAGGTCAGTCACCTGGATAATCTGTGTGTTCTCCCGCTTCTGGACATCTTCGTGCACTTCGTTGGTGCGCCAGTCAGTCCATGAGTAGGGCAGGGAAATCTCCGCTTTGAACTGTACGGCTCCCCTGTATGTGTCCCCGGTCTTCTGCAGGAAGTCGTTCAAAGAGAGCGTCTTTTCATATACTTTGTTGCGCTCCATTTCCGTTGCGTCGAGCGTGAAGGTCTGCGCTTTCCTGCTTGACGGAGTGCCGTCGGCGTCGGTGAGCGGTGTGAGGGTGAAGAACGACGGGTTTTGAATGTTCTGATAGCTGAATGAAAGGTTCGGGGCGGCGGTCGGTTCAAGAACGTGGTTGCCTGAATTTCCGAAGCTCGCGAAACTCCGCGCTTCCGGGACTTTTACGGTAAATGTGGTGTCTTTGCCGAGCGTACGCCCGTAGACATCGTGGAAGCCCTTTGCGACAGAGAGTGTATAGCTGTCACCATAGGTAACCGGCAGGTCGTGGATGTACAAGGTGTTTCCGCTGATTGCAAGGTTGTCTTTGGTGATGGTGTACGACGGTATGGTGGAGAGGTATGCGGCGAGTTCTGTTTCGGACCCTGCTGTGAGCGGTGAGGTGCAGAAGAAGGATACGGCATTCTTGTAGCCGCTGTTGTACCATGTCGCGTCGTTGTTGAAGTTCGTTATGCCGAATTTGACGATGGAGTGGAATGTCTTCTGTCTGTCTGCGCTCGTTGCGTAGCAGTCAGCGTCTGCCTGTGCGCCGCGCTCTAGGATAACCGCTATGTCGGTGTCCTCTGGCGGAGCAGATTTGAGGGAAAGCCGTAATGAGGTGTCTGAAAGCTGTACCGCATCGAAGTCGAACGGGATTGCCTCTGCTTCCTTTCCCGCTGAAACGCGTAGGGACTTCTTTACGACGTCAACGTTGACGGGGGCGTTGAAGAAGACCGCTATGTCTTTTGCCAGTTCCACCGGTACGCTGGAGCGGTTGACGTAATGGTTTTCCTTGGTTTCGCCGTAGCCGGGCTGTATGTCCTGAATTTTAAGCTCTTCGCTGTGGAAGGTGTAGGTAAGATTGCCAGAGATTTTGGTTCCGTCTGTGCTTTTGAGCTCGGGGTTTATCGCAATGGTGTATTCTTTTTGCGGAAGCACCTCGCTGTCGCTTTCAAAACTGAGTATGCTGGTTCCGTACCACCGATACACGCCTTTAAGCGCCGGTGTGATTGAAAACACCTCTGTTGCCGTCGCAGGTTCACCGAGTTTTTTCAACGGTACGACCGGCTGTGAAAACTGAATCTGTATGGCAGGATATCGGACTGAAGCAGGCAGTTCTTTTTGCGGTGTCACTTGGACGACTGAAAAAGGCTTCTGTTCCGCGGCTGCAACTGATGCTGAGCTAAAGATGCAAGCCATGGCAATGCCTCCTGATAATAGGAAAGATTTTAATAATCCCTTTTTTTTCATATTATAACTATGCCTCTCATTAGGTGATGCAATCTCCGTCAGGCGAGTTTGTAAATGCCTATAACAATATTAAAAACCTTTTTTCGTAATATGCGGTTACAGTTGACAGTACGGCTTTTAAAAGTTAGGTTAAGGTGATGAAACACGAAAATGAAACCTCGGAACGTTCCGTCTTTTACCGCTCGCTCTTTAAAATTGTGGCTCCCATTGCCCTGCAAAACCTCATAACTGCCGCTGTCGGCGCCGCCGATGTCATCATGCTCGGCTATGTGGGGCAGACGGCAATAGCCGCTTCTTCACTTGCGGGAAAGGTTCAGTTTGTCCTCCTGCTGATTTTTACCGGCATTTCAAGCGGTCTGATTATGCTCACTGCCCAGTACTGGGGCAAAAAAGACACCGAGTCCATAGAGACGCTGGCGGGGATTGCGTTTAAGGTATCCGCTTTTGCAGGTTTCTGCTTCTTTTTTGCGGCGTTCGTTTTTCCGCGCGCACTCATGCGGATTTTTACGAATGAAACGCCACTGATTGAAACAGGCGCGCAGTATCTCAAATACGTATCGTTTTCTTACTTCTTCATGTCGCTTTCACAGGTCTATGAAGCGGTGTTCAAAAGCATTGAGCGGGTCAAAACCGTAACGGCGATAACCTTCATGGCGCTCGGTTTGAACATCGTGCTGAACGCGTCGTTTATCTTTGGCTTGGGGCCGTTCCCGCAGCTCGGCATAACGGGTGTCGCGATTGCCACATCGACGGCTCGGTTTATCGAGGTGGCGGTCTGTCTGGGGATTTCGTTCAGAGTAAAGGAAATCATTATCAGACCGGAGATTTTGTTCAGAAGGAACACCGTTCTCCTCAAGGATTTCTTCCACTTTTCCCTGCCGGCGTTGGGCAATGAATTTGTCTGGGGTGCGGGGTTCGCCATGTACTCGGTTATACTGGGACACAAGGGGGAGGACATCGTTGCCGCAAATTCCGTCGTCTCCGTCGTCCGTGATTTGGCGAGCGTGCTGTGCTTCGGCATGGCGTACGGCGGTGCAATTCTGCTGGGCAAAGAGATGGGCAGCGGAAACTTGGACAGAGCGAAGCGATATGCGTCCCACTTGTGGCGCAGTACGGTGCTTGCGGGGCTGTTCGGCTCCGTCCTTATTCTGGCGTTCAAACCGGTTCTCCCGCATATTGCGGAGCTGACTGAGGAAGCGGTGCGTGATGTAAACTGGCTCGTGTATATAAACAGCGCGTCCATCTTTGGCGCGGCGGTGAATACGGTTTTAATCTGTGGTATCTTCCGTGCGGGCGGGGACGCGAAGTTCGGCTTTATCCTCGATGCAGTGAGCATGTGGATAGTTTCCGTACCGCTGGGGCTGCTGGCGGCGTTCGTGTTCAACTTGCACCCCGTACTGGTATACCTTGTGCTGTACCTCGATGAATTCGAAAAAATGCCTGTTGTGATTCACCACTACCGCAGCGGCAAGTGGCTTAAAAACATTACGAGGGACTTTTAAACCTTCGTCGTTCCGCCGGGGGCGTATGTCACCGGCGGACTTTGACAGGATTCTCTTCCGCGCTGACGGGAAAGTTGCGCTTTCCGTCGTCAAGCACGGAATTACCTGGTAGAAGCGGAATTCACCGCCGTCTGCCCCGCGCTTTCCATCACTTATAGTAATAGAACCTGTTGGAGTTGGTTCGGAGCACATGCGGCGAGGTGTCTTCTGCGTACCCAATGCCGAGCGAGCAGTGGACTTCATCGGTTGACGGCACACAGCTTTTCTGCCTGACGTCATCGAGCTTGAAGATGTCGATGAACGAGCGGAGCATGCAGGAGCCAAGCCCCAGACTGGTGGCCGCAATAATCATATTCTCTGTTGCAAGGCTTGCGCTGACCAGCGATCCTTCGTGCTGTGTCTTGTCTTCCGTCTTGGGGGCGGACACGAGGATGTAGCATGGCGCATTGTACAGCGGTGTGTACTCCGGGAGCCTTGCTTTTTCCTTTAGAACAGGTATGTTTTCCGAGATGTACAGGCTTTTTGCTTTTTCCTTCAAATAACGCAACACAGAGAGATTCGTTATGACGGTAAAATGAAGCTGTGTCACACAGGGGGACTGGCTTCCTGCCAGGATAATACTTTCGAGCTTTGTATCCTCAACAGGCTTGTTCAAAAACTGGCGGACAGACTTCCGCTTTCTGATGGCATCCATCGTTTCCATAAGCTTCCTCCAACTTTTTTTTCTTTTGATAAACTGCTAAAAATGAAGTTTTTAGAGGTTGTGTTGTCTTGATTATACAATATAATGAATATTTTACATCACTTTTTTCCAGATTTTTTGAAAATTTTCGCTAAAAATGGAGAAATTTTCTATGATAATCCCTATAGTCCTGTGTTATTGAAGTAAATGATTCTACCGACCATCTCCGCCATGTGGGGCATGTGCTCCCCGCGGTGTGTTGACATTTCATGTGTCCCCTTGCTGGGGACAAGCGGTGCGGGGCTGACGCTTGTGGATTATTTTCGTTTTTTCCATTTTTTTTACTTGACAATTCTGCTAATCGGTGATATTGTTTGAGTCAGATACGACGCTGGGTAGAGCAGTTGGCAGCTCGTCGGGCTCATAACCCGGAGGCCGTTGGTTCAAGTCCAACCCCAGCTAACAAGTTAATTCCTTGTGTTACAGAGAATTAACAACACTACTTAAAGTTTACTTGTAAGGCTTAGCGTGTTAAACCAGATGATTTTCCGTTGCGGTTTTCATGGCTAAGCCTTATCTGCTTTATAAGAAACATTCCGGAATCTATTACGCTGAACTCCTCCTTCCTGACGGTTCCCGTACCAATCGTAAGAGTACAGGCACCGAAAACAGGGCAGAAGCTGAAAAAATCGTCATGGGATGGATTGTCAACGGCAATATCCCTGCACGAATTAACGGAAAAGAGGCTTTAACCTTTTCGACTGACAAGAGGACAACGATGGAAAAGAAAAACAGGAATACATTGCACTGTGGAAAGAAAGCGGAATGACAATGCAGGCATATGCGAAAAGCATGGGCCTGAATTACGGAACATTCAGACACTGCACAAAACACATCCATTCCCACAAGATTAGCAATCTGGATAGCCTTATCTAGTCCACAGGTAGGTTTTCCGTTTTCGAGGTTCGAGATAAAACTTCTTTGATTTTTTTGCAGTCATCATACAAAGTTGTTATCTCAACTCTTCCTTCAGGAATTCTTCTACATTCTTGTATTCAATTCCTTCTGAAACAGTACCGCTTTTGCCTTTGTATAAAACGCACTTTCTTGTTATTTTTCCATAGTATTTTTCAGCCGCAGCAAGTTTTTCTTCGTCTATTAAATGCTTATACTGATTTTCTACGATTTCATCAGAATGTTTGATTTCAAAAATCTGGCAGGTTGAGGTTGCCTTGTTGTAAATAACCATATCAAATTCTCCGGCAGCAAATTGAAGTTTGAAAACTTCACATTTTTTCCCTACTCTTCTCTTAGTATCAAGAAGAACAATGTCTTCCAACATGGAACCTACAACAGTTTGAATGATTTTATTTGTGATGAACTCTCTTTCATTTCCATCCAAAGAACTGAAAGTTTCGTCCTTCATCATTGAATACACAAGTGCCTTTGCCTGACAAAATCGCATTCCTGGCTGTGTAAATATTTCAATCACCGGGTTCTTAGCTTTGATATTAACTGTCTGCTTTTCAACAGAATCAAGAAGGTCCAGAGCCTTCAAATATTCATGTATTTCTTCAACATGAGTTTCCGTTATTTCAACAGACTGATCTTCTTTATTTTTTATCTCAAGAATCTCAACAAGTTTTTTTGTTACCTCACCTACATCCAGTTTTTCATACAAATCTACCTGCTCTGATAATTCTCTGGCATGAAGTAGATTTCTGGCTGTAAGTCCTAAATCATACGTTCGGTCAAGGCACGCTTCGCTCAAGGCCTTGACTCGGCCGTTTTCGGTGGTTTTTATACCACCTTCATGAGATTCAAATTCATCTGTAAGAATATGAACCAGAAAGTCGTGACTGGAATGTTCTATGAGGCGGTTGATGGCACTTGTAAGTTCTTTTTTTTCATACAAATCATACAGATGACGGAAATGAGTTCCATCTTTATAACATTTTAGAGAATGCTGAATATTGGAACAAATTGCAGTATCGATGTACGCTCTGGTCGATTCATCATCACGGAAAGAAGCGTCTTCGGAATTTAATTCATTATTTTCA
>CADBRT010000038.1 GCA_902797055.1 uncultured Spirochaetaceae bacterium | reverse complement strand
GGAAGCCGTCAAGAAAGTGTTCGACTGCACGCCGGGCGGAATCATCAGAACGCTCGACCTCAAGCGCCCCATCTACGAAGCGACAGCGACGTACGGACACTTCGGCAGAAGCGAGTTCCCGTGGGAACAGACGAACATGGTCAAAGCCCTGCAGGAAACAATCCGCTAGCGTGACGAAAAAAAACAAACAGGACGCAGCGTCTGCTGCCACTGCACTCCCCCTGCTCTCTCACGATGAGCTCGTGGAAGTGTTCAAGAGGCTTAAGAAACAACGCCCCAATCCGCTCCCTGAACTCCACGCTCCGAACGCGTACTGCTTTTTGGTAAGCGTGGTGTTGAGCGCGCAGGCTACAGACAAATCTGTAAACGAAGCCACCGAAGCGCTATATAAAGAGGCGGACACTCCCGCCGCCATGCTCGCGCTCGGCAGAGAGCGGCTCATCTCATACATAAAGCCTATCGGGCTTTACAATGCAAAAGCCACCCATATACTGGCTCTAAGCCAGAAGCTTATCACTGATTTCAATGGAACTGTTCCTGCGACACGCGAAGCACTGATGTCGTTGCCGGGCGTCGGAAGAAAAACCGCGAACGTAGTGCTCAACGTCATCTTCCACCAGCCGACCATGCCGGTGGATACCCATCTTCTGCGGGTATGCCCCAAAACAGGCATTGCAGCGGGAAGCACCCCCGAAGCAGTGGAAGCCTCCCTTGAGAAACGTGTCCCCGAAGAGTTCGCCCTGCTCGCTCACCATTGGCTCTTATTGCATGGACGCTACATATGTACGGCACGTGCACCGAAGTGCGACAGCTGTGTCATTGCAGATTTGTGCATGCACAAACGGCACGAAACGAGCGCTACCAGTTGACCCCGACACCAACTGCAAACGTGTTGTAGTGGCTCCACTCCCCGCGAACTCTGTTTTTATTGCTCTGCTTGGAAACAACGATGTCGGTGTCGAACGCATAGCGCCACGTGGAAGAGTAGTCCAAGTTGAACATCAACTTACCGAACATAAAATCCAGCCCGCCTCCGGCGGAAAATGTTTCATCCATGCTTGTGTGGAATGCAGTGCCTATTTGTATGTACGGCCGCAGAAAACTCCAGAACGTATAATTTGCACCCGCAAATGCGCCTATTGTATAGTCGAAGTCTTTGCGGGAACCGTTGTATTCGAAACCGAGCAGTCCACCTGCAAACAGATAGTCCGTAATACCAAGCGAAAGGTTCAGATTGATGGCATCAAGTGTCACCTTGCCAATGGCAAAGTTGTCGCTATCTTCTTTGTACAGCCTTGTGCTGGCAGAGGCAAACAGAGCGCGGCGGTCAATCTGTTTGCCGATGACTGAGTACTTGCTTTTTTCCTCTTTCTTGCCCGCCTCCTCCAAAAACCGATCTGACTTTTCATTGTCCTTGACAACTTGGGTAGAAGTGCGGAGTTCTACGGGAAAGACAGAAGCGACAAGACCACCGTCCATCTCCTTCTCTTTCAAATTATAGACAACGCGGTTGGTGTCGGTGCGCACGACATCGAAGCTGACTGGTACAAGCCGGTATTCCGAAGCCCCTCTCCAGCGTATCAGTTTATAGGACAGTCGTGCGTACAGGAGGGGTACGCGCTTACGGAACAATGCGTCCGCAATCAGAATGTTCGCGTCTTCATCGGAGTCATAGCCTAAGTTTTTGGAACCGTAGAGAGGCCCCCGCTTGAATATCAAATCGCGGTAAGAGAGCGTGCACTTTGTCTTAAACAAATCCGTACGTCCGAGAATTTCAGAACGAACCGTCACCGTCCACTCCTCAGTCTGACTGTTGAAATCGCTGCACCTGAGAACAAGCCCTCCGTCAAGGGACGTCGCAAGAAAGGTCTTGTTTTCCAGAATACTGTAATTCTCTTCAAGTGATTCCATGAGGGCGACCATCTCTTCGCTGTCCTCGCTGTAGTAATCCTTAAATCTGAGGGCGAGCCGTTTCATCTGCTCTATTCCGGCAATTTCCTGTTCCGCCTCCGCCGTTGTCACCGGGTTGTGTTCTTTGGCTCCGGCTGCCTGAGCTGTTACGCGAGAGACATTGGCAGCAATGGTGTCTGCTTCCTTCTGTGTATACATGGAGGCAAAGTTCTGTTCCCTTCGTTTCGCGGCCTCATCTTCCTTTGCGATATCCGCCCGTTGCCGTGCAAGCTGTTCCGGCACTGCAAGCGGAGAAACATGAGTGTTCTCTACGTCCATAGGCATCTCAATGTCGTCTTCAGTGAAAATTTCAGGAGGGAACATATACTGTGCTTTCACGGCAGAAACACGAAGTATGAGAAATAGAGAACAGAAAACTATAGTTCGTAACAATCTGCAATTTACCACACCTGTATTGTAATCCATATCCGCCCCCCTTGCAATGCACGTCAGAACGACTGTTTCCATTCCCACCGGCTCTTTTTTCGAATTCTACTGGTAAAACAGCATAAACAGTGATATACTAGTAAAAACCTTTAAATGGTGGGGTTTAAAGGATGGATAACGAGAAAATCAAAGACATACTGCTCGATGTTGCAGATACAAAGCTGGAATTTTCAGTTGTGCAGTCTGGAAAGGAGAGCAAGCGGGTGAACGGTCTGTACAAGCCGGACACGAGAGAAATCATCCTTCATAACAAAAATTTCAAGACAGACAATCAGCTCATATACACCGCCGTGCACGAATATACGCACCACCTCATAAACGAAGAGCGCATTGCAGAGAACGGCGGCAAGGAACCTCCGCATCAGGCGAGGTGCCACACCCGCTATTTCTGGGCAAAGTTCGAAGGACTGCTGGAAATCGCGGAACAGAAAGGGTACTACACGATTGATGTAGCAACTTCACCTGAACTCGAAACTCTGACGAAAGAGATCAAGGAGAAGTACATTATACCCAACGGACAGCTGATGATTGAGTTCGGGCGGGCGCTTGTAAAAGCACAGCAGTTGTGCGACGATGCGAACATCCGCTATGAAGATTACGTGGACAGAGTGCTGCAGCTTCCCCGCAATACAGCGAAATCAGCACAGCGCGTAAGTGTGCTGACAAACGAAGATGCAGAGATGGGATTTGACAACATGAAGATTGTCGCAGCCGCAAAAAAGCCTGATGAGCGCGCGAAAATAACCGATGCTATCAAAAGCGGCAAGAGTCCAGATTCTGTAATAACCATGATGAAGAAAAAAGCCACAGAAGCCGATCCCAAAACGAAGCTTGAAAAGGAACGGGAACGGCTGACGCGGACTATCAATGAACTTACGCAGCGACTTGAATATGTGGAGGAAAGCCTTGCGAATTTGTAAACTAACACTTTGCTGTGCGGCATTTGCAGCCGCGTCCAGCCTTATTTTCGCTGACGGAAGTATATTTGACAGGAAGATGCCTACTATTGAATCTCCCACGATAGGAGACGGAATGTATGTGCCCGGCAACGGGAAAAATTCTGCATATACAGGCCCCTTTTCAAAGCAGCAGACAGCACCTTCTTCCCCAACAGACAGTCCAACATCCGCAGCAGGAACAGAAACGGCTTCCACGTCGGGAAAATCGACGACAGATTCTTCTGTAACGGCGAAGGATCTGCAGACGCTCGGGAGCAGAGGTTTGCTTTCCCAGCTTTCAACGTTCTTCTCGGAGCGCGACAGTACATTTCCCGGTCTGACAGGAACGGCGTTTTCCGCTGTCCCCGCGTCCCGCGTTTCCGACAGTGAACGGACAAACATGCTGTTGCAGAAGGTTTTATCAGGTCTTGAAGAAATCAAGGCCGGAAACAACGCTGTTGCTGCTTCATCAGCAGGGGAAAAGGCTTCCTCAAGCAAAATAGCGTCAGATGGGACCGTTCAAACGGTTTCTGAAGATTCCGCATCTATGCAGACCTCCAGCACATCAACTGTTGCTCCTGTCGTAAAGCAGTCCCGGCTTCTGCGTTTTACCGTAAACGGATACAATGTTCTCCGCACCTGTCGCACAATTTACATCTCCGACGTGCAGAGCGATGGTTCCTTCCTTGTAACAGGAGACAGAAGGTACATGAGCGACGGAAAAACATGCAGCGAAACTTTCCACCTTCTGTTCAAAACACAGCCAGAAGATTCAGCACAGACCGGTTACAACGCGGCGACCGCTGTCACACAGGACTCTTTCAACCCGAATTCCTTCGTTTACCAGATGTCCACCAGAACAGATTTGACGGCTTCCCGCACGGGGAACTTGGTGTCCATGCGAACGGAGGACCCGGCATGGCGTCTTGAACTGCTCATAGACTTAGGCGAGTAAGCGATGATACAGTCACTGTCTACCGGTCTTGAAAAACTCGGCATTGTTGCGGATTCAGTCCAGACCGAACAGCTGGAAGCATACATCTGCGCGGTGCTTGAATATAATAAAACCTACAATCTGATGAAAGCTGCCGATAAAGATGAAATGGCGGTAAACCATGTGCTCGACAGCCTCGCAGCGCTCCCGCACATACAAGGACTCGCCGAGCCGTTTGCTACAGATGGAAAACAAGTGAACATCGGAGACATCGGTTCCGGAGGGGGGTGTCCTGGTATTCCCCTTGCAGTCTGCTTTCCTCAGGCTCGTTTTACGCTCGTGGAAAGAATGGAAAAACGGTGTGTGTTTCTTGAATCCGTGATACGGACGCTAAAGCTTGAAAACACATCTGTGTTGGGTGTGCAGGCACAAAATGTCCCGCCCGCAAGCTTTGACATTGCTACGTTCAGGGCATTCCACCCGTTCGATGCAAAGATTGCAAAACTGCTTTTTGCCATGTTGAAACCGAACGGCATTATCGCCGCATACAAGGCGAGAGCCGAAAAAATAGCCTCCGAGATGGAGGCTGTCCGCGGCATCATACCGCACTATGAAAAGATTCCGTTAGTTGTGCCTGGGCTCGAAGACCACGAGCGCAACCTAGTCGTCATCCAACGCGCTTGAGCATTTTGTTCAGACGGTCGCGCTCAATCAAATCCAGCGGGCGTCCGTCTGCAAAACGCTTGGCATCATCACTGAACGTTCCCGCCGTTATACAGACACCCAGTGACTGGCTTTTATCGCGCAGGCTATCATGGAATTCACGGACATACAACTCTCCGGTAACCCCCGTGTTGCGGAAGAAACGGAAGACAGCGTTCAACTTGCCGCGAGGCGTATCCATTTCTGTCACAATATCCGTACACCCGTTTGTCACCTGTACATCCATGATCTTAATAATGCTATTTTTATCGAAGTTACTCACCATTTTGCGGCAGAGAACAACGAAATCCCCCACTGAGCCCGAAAGGTAAATCTGGAGGTTCGTATTTGAACTCAACTCTGCATACCGCGCAATCAACGTATTGATGTCCTTGTAGTTCTGGTTAACTTCCTTTATCTGCCTGAGCAGCGTCAGACCGTCAGAAATGCGGCTCTGATTGAAGTACGCAAGCGCCAGTTTATATTTGAGCTCCAAGGCGATATCCTGAGGGATATTCTTCAGTTTAAGCCCTATCTGGAAATCCTGCATGGCAGTCGCAACATCACCTTGATTCATGTGGTACACACCTGCACGCAGACAGCTTTTAGGGCCGTAAACAGGATCCGGACGCAGGTGACCGAAAATCTTGACGGCTTTTTCACCGTGCCCGTCCTCAGTCATTGCATCCGCGAACAAAAAGAGGGACTCTTTGTCAGCAGGATTCTCTGCAAGCGCCTTTTTGAGGAACTGCAGTGACTCCCGGTAGTGGTGCTGATTGAAAAGGCAGCTTCCAATCAGTTTGTACACACCTACTGCTTCAGGATTTGCAATGAGCGCTTTCTTGAGGCAGGGCAGCGCCTTATCGTAGGCGTTGAGCCGTGCATAAACCAGCCCTAGATAGTAGTTGACCTCATAGCCGTGCGTATCAATCAGATACGCCTGCTGCAGTTCTTTCTGAGCTTCTTCAAGCTGTCCCATCTGAAAAAGACAGATACCTGCGCGGAGGAACATGTCGGCAGCAACAATCTCCGGATGAAGACCGGACAAGCGGGCAAGCTCTTTGTAAGCAGGCAGAGCCTTATCCCATATCTTGCTTTCGTAGTACACCTGTCCCAATGTCTGGAGGGCTTCTATGTTGTCCGGCTTCTTCGCAAGTTTCTTAGTCGCTTCCTTGATAAGTTGGGCTTGGTTTTTATTCGTATTCTGTACGCCCGACCGCTTACCGCCGCCACCTTTTTTCTTGGCGCCAAAGATGACGAGCAGAACTGCAATCAGTCCCAAAAAAGCTATTCCTGCGATAAGATATGTGAGAATGCTGCCTGTATCCATACGTGAATGCTCCGCTTTTTATGTATCTCTATTTTATCGGCATATATTCTGTTATGCCCTGCATTTCGCAACGAAATCCGCTATGCGGTCAAGGGCAATCTTGATTTTTTCAATGCTTGTAGCGTAACAGCACCGGATATGCCCCGCACCAGCTGCTCCGAATGCGGTTCCCGGTACGACTGCCACCGAGTATTTGTTGAAAAGCTGCATAGCAAAGTCTTCGCTGCTCAAGCCTGTCGAAGTGATATCCGGGAACATGTAGAATGCACCGGTCGGCTCCGGCACGTTCAGTCCCATATCAGTGAACGCCTTGTACATGAGGTTGCGGCGCTGCTGGTAGGAAACCCGCATTTTTTCCACTTCGCTCCAGCCGTTTTTGAGACCTTCGAGGGCTGCGTACTGACTCATAATCGGTGCACAGATGGTGTTGTACTGGTGCAGTTTGACAATCTGCGCCATAAGGTCGTCGGGAGCCGCTATAAAACCGATTCTCCACCCCGTCATAGCAAAGCTCTTCGAGAACCCGTTCAGTATGACGGTGTAATCCTTCATGCCGGGGAAACTGGCGATGGAAACATGCTTGTTGTTGTCGTAGACGAGTTCGCAGTAAATTTCATCCACAATGCACCAAATCTGATGCTCTTTGCAGATAGCAGCTATTTTTTCAAGCTCATCTGCGGGAACCATAGTGCCGGTGGGGTTTGAAGGCGAACAGAACATGATAGCCTTTGTTTTTGGAGTGACGAGGGCGCGGAATGCCTCTGCTGTCGGATGAAAATCAGTCTTGCTGGTATCAAGTTCTACAACCTTTGCCCCAGTCAAATTTGCAAGCGGGGTGTAATTGACGTAACAGGGAGAACAAACGATAAGTTCGTCACCAGGGTTCAGGACAGAGCGAAGCACAGCGTCAACACCTTCGCTGGCACCGACGGTGATCAGGATTTCCTTGCTCGGATTGTAGTAAGCGCCGTAGCGTTCCAGATATTTAGCGATTGCTTCACGCAGCTCTATCAAACCCCAGTTGCTTGTATAGGAAGTGTGCCCCTTTTCCAAGTGGTACATGGCTTCCTCGCGCATGAGCCACGGAGTCGGGAAGTCAGGTTCTCCGACGGAAAGAGAGATAACATCATCGTGGCCGATGAGCATCTCAAAGAATTTTCGAATGCCGCTCGGAGGCGTCTCAACCATCGCCTTGCACAGGCGGTCTTCACGTGTGTTCATGCAATCACCCCTTCCCTGCTGTCAACAGGCTGTTCCACATAGACTATATCGTTTTCTTTATATGTCTTCAGGAAGAAATGCGTCTTCGTACTTCTGACGCCCTGCAATGTGGAGAGCTTTCTCGCCACAAAGGAAGCGACATCCTGCAGCGTGTCACCCTCGATGACGACTTTAAGGTCGTAGCCGCCGCTCATCAGGTACAGAGATTTCACCTGTGGGAAACGGTATATTCTGTCTGCGATGCCGTCAAAGCCGAATTCCCGCTCCGGCTGCACCTGCAGCTCTATCTCCGCACGGACTTTGTCGCGTGCTTCCGAATCTTTTTCGGGATTCACGATGGCCGCATACTTCATAATGACGCCGTCATTCTCCAAGTCCCGGATGATGGCTGCCACCTCGTCCGGTGTCTTTTTCGTCATAGCGGAAATATCATCAATGGGAAGCCTGGCGTTGTCACGCAGCAGGTTCAGGATTTCTTCTCGTGCGTCCATCTGAGCACCCCCCGTTCTGTATAAAAGTTACTTCGGAAAAGCAATGTTTTCATATGAAGATACTCTATTTTAGACAAAAATACAATGAGGAAGTCCTAAAAACCCTCCTGCAAATCTCACTGACCCCAGAAGAGTTTTGTTCAATCAGATTGTTGAAGGCAACACGTTGCGGATATCCAGACTGTCGCCGGCAATTGTCGTGCGGTAGGTCTTACCTTCGTACACAAACGCTATGTCCGAGGCAAAAACGGTACCATGCCGTGCATAGACTCGTCCTTCCGTCAGCCGTCCGTCCTTCCATGCAATGTCGAGCATGAGATTGCCACGTATTCTGAGCGCAGAAACGGAACCCGATGTCCAGTAGGAAGGAAGCGCGGGAAGCAGTTTTACCGTAAGCCGTTCACCTTCAAGTTCACAATCAGCAATCAAAGAAGTCATGAGCGCGGATGTCACAAGAGGAGCTGCCAAAAAATTCCAGCTGGAAACATCAGACTTTGCAGAGGGTGCAGGTATTTCCCCTAGCTGTTTTAAGAGCGCCTTGTACTTTGTATAATCCATAAAGTGGTCTGCGAGGCGAAGGTCGCCCGCACACGCTATGGCCGCGCGGAGAAGCGGGACGACGTTTCTTTTGTCGAACGAGTCAGTCCCGAATATGTCTGCAGCCTCTTCAAAGAATGCGCAGGCATCATTCAAAGCAGGAAGCCTTGTGCGAAGCTGTTTTTTATCAAGCGTATATTCATACCATTCCCGCACCAGAAGAGCAAGGGAAGCGACACCAGTCGGAATCAGAGGATTTGTTTCTCTCGCTTCAAAATCAGCAGGGGAAGGAGCGGTGTCGCCCCAGATGTCGGTGACTTCATGGGAAACCCAGCCGGAGGTTCCAAACATGATGCGGGAAGTCTTTTTTCCCCGCTTATACATCCGCTTTATGTGTTGGAACAGGACATCGGAAGCACCTCCAAATCCGGCAGACAGGAGGGACTCCATAATAAGTTTCCAATCCCTGACTGCATGATACATGGCATGCACACCGTTTTTGCAAGGTTCTGTACCTGCAAGAGGCTCCGCCCATATACCCTGCGACAACGGTGGCAGTTCACCCGGAGCTCGGACACTTGAAATCGTAAGGTAACGGGCATAATGCCAGCGGAAATCATCGAACAAAGCGGTATGCTCTTCGGGAACGGCGTCCATATGCAAAACAGAAGCATCTACTTCCGAATCAAGGGAAAGTTTCACCTTGTTATACAAAATACCGTAATCGCGCACGTGTTCATCTTTTATCTCGGTAAACGGTCTCGCCTGCGCAAAACAGAGCTTTTTGAGCGCTCGGTCCGCGCACCAGTCCGCAAGGGATAGCGGAGAACGTGCTGTACGGCCTTTCGTCCGCCGGTACCGACCATTTCGCCACGCAGTTTCCACATCAATGTACAGCGTTGCATCGTCAGCACCCTCAACAATCAGACAGCCTCCGCGAGTATAGGTCTTACCACCGGATATCGATACCATGCATAAAGCCGCATACGGAATACCGTGCGTATCCGTCATGGCAATTGTATCGTCATCGATTGCAAACTGCTTGGAGACATGCATCCCGCCTTTGAAACATGCGCGGAAGTTCACCATGCCGGGGATCGAAGCCCCTATGTGGTAGGCAATAACATCCTGACGCGCAGAAGCAATGAGTTCCCTTGTGTATGACACCGATGAGCCGTTTGAATTGCGTGCAAAGATAGCCGTACTGGGAGCTTCACTCTCAGAAGAAAACGAGATGGATGCAACACCGGTTTCAAGGTCGAGCTGCCTTTTGTACACACCGATGTGTTCGAATTGCTGCCGTCTGGAACCTGAAAAAAAATCAACAATCAAACTGAACGGTTCCTGATATGAAGCAGGGGAAAGCGGATAGCCGGCAATGCCCTCGCTCTCTATTTCCTCAGCTTCTGAACACCGACCTTCCGACCGCAATGCGCGGCCTTCCGCCATACACTGCAGGAAACTCCTATTGTCCCGCTCCGCAGAAGGTCCTGACCACATGGACTCCTCGCTTATGGAAAGGATATCACGTGTTATGCCGCCGGTCGCCAGTGCGCCCAGCCTTCCATTTCCCACCGGAAAGCGATCGTCACGCTCTGGAAGTGTACTTCCATCCGCCGGTTTTTTATACAAAAGTATACTCATCTTTGTAATCCTAATTTTTTATACTGCTATCTGAGTGATAAAATCTTCTGGATAGGAATTCAGCAACTGCTGCACTGTGCTCTTTTCTGCCAGGCCTTTGCTTCCGACAGTGGCAGTTCCTGCGCAGATACCATAGCGGAGCGCATCTTTCCATTTCATCTTCTCTTCAAGCCCTGCCAGGAAACCTGCAACCATGGAATCCCCAGCACCGACGGAGTGCACCAGTTCGACAGGAATCGCTTTACCGGAATACACCTTGCCGTCAGAAGCCGCAAGCACAGCTCCATCCCCAGCCAGAGACACAAGCACGTTTTGGGCGCCCATGTCGCGCATCGCAAACGCATACCGGGCTGCATCCTCACAGGAGTTCACTTTTACTTCGAAAACCTCACCCAGCTCATCAGCATTCGGTTTGACGAGGAATGGATGGTGTGGCAGACTTATGGCAAGCAATGGACCGGTGGCATCGACAACACAGCGCACTCCTTTTGCCTCCACCGCATCCATGACGTCGGCATACAACGAAGACGGCAGAGAACGGGGAATGCTGCCAGAGAGTACCAGCGTATCGCCGTTTTTGAGCATGGAAAGACGTGAAAAAAGTTCATCGCGTTCTTCTAAAGCGATTACCGGTCCGCGGGCATTGATTTCTGTTTCCGAAACAATTTTACCACTGCCGACGCTTGTAATTTTAGTGTTGATTCTCGAAAATCCTGCATGAAGTTTTACGAAATCGTTCTGTATACTACGGGTATTCAATTCATTGACAATCTGTTCGCCTGTGAAACCTGCGGAAAAGCCAAGAGCACAACTTTCAACACCGAGATTTTTGAGAACTATCGAAACGTTCAGGCCCTTGCCACCGGCGCGGACGGTTTCCGCAACAGTGCGGTTCAGCTGTCCGGAGCGGAAATCCTCCACTTCCACAATATAGTCAAGAGAAGGGTTTACAGTAAGCGTATATATCATGCCACAAGTATAGCATACGCAGATAAAAAACGCTACAATGCGCACATGGACTCCACTGACATACAGCCATTCAGTACCGTAATCAACAATACGTTCAATTCCATATCGCTCGTTGGTTCCCACACCGCACAGGTTGTAGACACGTGGGCTAAAGTACTCCTCGGCATCAGAAGCAAAAATCCGAGCGAAGGTGCGAACCTCGCAAGCCACAGCCGTGTCGTGGATTTAAAAAACGGAGTCCTGCTGGTGGAAGCTGACCACCCCGGATGGATAACGCTGCTCCAGTTTCACAAGAAGTTCATTCTCACCGGCATGAAACGTGCAGCTCCTTCACTTAGAATTGACACACTGGCATTCCGCCTTGCAGGGAAGCGTGGAAATCTCACCGGAGAAGCCTACAGCGAAAAGGATGTCCGGAAAGGGATTGCAGAGCGCATTGAAAAAGAGGAGTCCGCGTTGAATTCGCTGCACAAGGATGACGCTCTGACTCACCCCCAGGAAAAAACGAAACCCATGCCGGCAGAACTCGCCGCACTGTTCGACACGCTCCGGCAGGATATGGGGTTGTAACAGCAAGTACACAAAGAAAATATTGTCAAATGGCGTAAAAAATTGTACATTGTGAATATCAGCAAATCAGGAGTAATTTAGTATGGCAGACGAAACACTCGTGGCAAAGGTTAAAGAGACATTAGACGCGTTCCGCCCGCAGCTCAACGCAGACGGCGGGGACATGGAGTTTATCAGCATTGACAGCGACAACAAAGTCCATTTGAGACTTACCGGCGCATGCGGCTCCTGCCCCATGGCAGTCATGACACTCAAAATGGGAATTGAACGGTACCTCAAAGAGACCTGTCCTGAAGTTACAGAGGTTGTGCAGGAATCATGAAAATAGCAAAAGACACTGTTGCCACAATACACTACACACTTACCGATGCAAACGGAGACCTTTTGGACTCATCCAGAGACGGAGAACCGCTTGAGTATTTGCATGGAAGAAACTATCTGCTTGCAAAACTGGAAGAACAACTGACAGGAAAGCAGAAGGGCGACTGTTTTGAAACAGACATCAGCGCGAAAGACGGTTACGGAGAATACGATGAGTCTTTGGTGTCTGAGGTACCTATCACCGACTTTGAACCCGGTTCGCAGATAGAAGAAGGCATGGCATTCCAGGCAGAAACAGAAGAAGGCTATCAGATTGTAGTTGTAAAGAAAGTTACCCCTGAAACAATTACGGTGGATGCGAACCACGAACTTGCTGGCAAGGATTTGCACTTCAATATTGAAGTCATTGACGTGCGTGCCGCCACCGAAGACGAACTTAGATCCGGTCGCGTAGGCGGCGGATGCGGGTGCGGAGGCTGTGGAGGAGACTGCGACGGCGAGTGCGAGTCGGACGACGGTTCATGTTGCGGAAACTGCGGGAACTGATAAATCCAAAAGCCGCATTATGCGGTTTGCGTTCATAGTTTTCGGAGCGTCCTGCATCGTAATGCTTGCATCGGCAATAGATGTGTAGAGTTTCATCCGTTCTTCGTAAAAAACATGGAATATGTCCCGTGCTTCCTGCAAGGAGCGCGGGCTTTTTTTTGCTATGTAGGCAGGCAGACCTGTAATCGTACCGTCACTTTGAACAGACGCTTCCTTGATTATCCTGTCCGCGGCAGTCTTTTCGTCCGCAATCAGAAATACTGTCTTACCGATGCTCCGAAGGACATCGACAGCTTCCTGATTGTTGCAGATGCCGCCACCCGTCGCCACAACACCATCCTGACCGCTTTCGGTTATGCATTGTACAACGTATTTACAGGCTTCCAGTTCAGCAGCCTTGAAGGCAGCTTCCCCGGACTGTGTATAGATTTCCCGAGGACTCAACCCAGTCTGTTTCTGGATTACCGTGTCAGTATCATACGATGGAATTTTCAGTTTCTGAGATATAATCTTCGCCTGCGTGGATTTTCCGCAGTGTTTAATCCCCATGAGTATTATTGTAGCCATGATTTTTCCTGACCTAACTTCTATACAGAAGGAAAATTGCCGGAACTTTGTTTATGTCCGGCTCCGGTGACTTTTTCCAGTCGGCGACAGTTTTTGTCTTTACAAATTCTTCGGGACAGGTCAGCCCCGCAGCAACACACAGACGGGTGTCTTTTCTGCACACAGAGAGAATCGTATCGAACATCTTAAGGTTTCTGTACGGAGCTTCAATAAAAAGCTGTGTCTGATCTTCACTCCAGGCACGTGCTTCAAGTTTGCGCAGTTTAGAAGCACGTTCGCTGTCTTTGACCGGCAGGTACCCGTTGAAGGCAAAACTCTGCCCGTTAAACCCGCTGGACATAACGGCGAGAATCATTGATGAAGGGCCAACAAGGGGAATTACACGAAGATTCCTTTTCTGTGCCATCTCCACCACAGCAGCTCCTGGGTCAGCCACCGCAGGACAGCCTGCCTCTGAAATAACACCGACAGGCTCGTGTCCCTTTTCGAGAGGTTCCAGATAGTCCGTTATGGTACGGATATCGGTGTGCTCGTTCAATTCCCGGAACGTCAAGGAATCGATATCGATGCCTTTGTCCACTTTCTTTAGGAAGCGACGGGCAGAACGCAGATTCTCTACAATAAAATGACGTATCCCTGTTACAACATCGTGGTTATATGACGGCAGCACCCGGCTGCAGTCAGTGTCCCCGAGCGTAACGGGAATCAAGTACAACGCGGGCAGAAGCGGAGATTTTTCAACCGCCCCTGCAGGAATCTCAGACTCTTTAGAATCTGACATCGAGCACCGTCACGTCGTCAGGAAGCATTGCTTTTCCCGTCCAGTCATCGACCTCTTTCTCTATGGTCGCCTCTACTTCATCATCGTTCTTGTCATAGAGTTTGACAAAGAATTCCTTGGTGCGCTCGTCTTCATAGCGCTTTCCGACTTCACTCTTCATATCTGTCAGACCGTCGGAATAGAGTTCCACATGCAGTCCATGCGTAAGGTTATAAGCCACATACGGTCTGTCTTTTCCGTCCTGTTTAAGGGAAGCAAGCAGCTGGTCATGGACGACGCCCATGCCCAACGGCGGAAGTTTCGGCTGAATGGAAATGATTTTTCCCTTGGAAGAACCGACGGTATCCTTTTTGAGCATATAGATTGTCGTGTGTCCGCAGTTGAAGATGCAGATTTTCTTTGCGTTTTCATCTACATACACAAAGGCGGCAGTCAAAAAGTTTCCGGACGGAACAACGCTCTCCAAGTAGTGGTCGAGCATCGCTATAAAACGCACCGGGTTCTTTTCGGAATTGTTGGAAGCAACGAATGTGTGAAAGAAGGAAGCAACGGCAATCGTCAAAAGAGAAGCCGCAACGTTCTTGCCCGAGACATCAAAGCAGGCGATTAAAGAACATGACGATGAAAAACGGTAGATTTGGAACATATCCCCGCCGAGTTTGTTCGCCATGCGGTTCCAAGAGTGAAAGCTGTACGGCAGCTGGGAGATAATATCGTCATGCGGGAAAAAACTTTCCTGTATCATGCTCGCCTTGTCCAAATCCTGCTCGCGGATATCCGATGTACGGTCAAGGAAGTCGTCCAATGAAACCATACCGTAGAAACTACGGGAGTTGAAGACAGGGAAGTAGACGATGCCGTACTCTCTGTTGATAGCAGACACCTTGCCGAGGACTTTTTCGATATAATCCTGAGCGTAGAGTATTGTCTCCACCCGCTGTGTATAATCGATGATATTGTTTGCAGTGATGCGTTTCCAGACAGAATCGGTGACGGACTCAATAGTTTTGCGGTCGATAAAACCTATGACATGATCGTATTCCTCAACAGGGATACAGCGCAGAGTTTCGTCTTCCTTGAACATGTTCAAGGCTGTTTCCAGAGGGCTGGATCCGTTCACCGGCTCTGTGTAGCGGGCGATTGAACCGATTTGCTTTGGAGAAAACTGCTCCTGCAGCATATTGTTGATACCAGTGTCTTCGACTTCTTCCTTTTTTTCTTCACCGGTAAAAAAACTCTCGTCTACAAATGATTCCTCCGTAACAAGTTCCGATGTCGTCTCTTCTGTCTGATTATCACTCATTTTCTAATATTTCCCCCTCAATAGTTTCTCTTTTTAGTATAACACAATTTTTCTGAACGTCAATTGACGCTTATTACAAGGATTTTTTCAAATGAATCCCGAAGCCGCCGATGTCCTTGTCCAAATAGACAAACGTAAGAGGTGAATCAGGGTCGTCAGTTTCGTGTTTTGCAGTTTTTGCAACCGGAAGATAGCCAAAACGGGAAAGATAATCCAATGCGCGCTCCACGTTGTATGTCAGAATTCCTATATGACCGTTGGTTCCCCTGCCGTTTCCCTTCATCAGTTCAAATTCGCTGCCACAGAAGATAGAAGCCGGATTTTCATTGCCCTCAAAGCCGAACAGGGCAAGCTGGGACGCGGCACTGCGTCCGTCGGCTTCGCCGTTGAAGTTTATTCCGACATGGCCAAATCTGAGCCCCAACGCACGGACAATCGCTCTGTGAGTTTCTTCCGTAACACGTTCAAAACTGCCGTCCTCATACAAGGTGTTTTTCACGAACCAAGAACCGCCGACCGCCAGAACGTTCGGAAGTTTCATGTAATCGCCTATATTGTCAGCATTTATTCCGCCTGTCGGCATAAAAGAAAGCGTCGGGAACGGCCCGGAAAGTGCTTTTATCATTTTGACACCGCCGGAAAGCTCCGCTGGGAAGAATTTTACCGCGGAAAGGCCCTTACCCACCGCAAGTTCTATCTGACTGGCACAGTTTACACCCGGGATGACAGGAACTTCATGAGCAAGGCACCAGTCGACAGTCTTTTCGTTGTATCCTGGGGAAACAATGAACTGCGCGCCGGACTCCACTGCAATGCTGGCAAACGTTTCGTTCGTAACGGTTCCCGCACCGATAAGGAAATCAGGCTTTTCCTTTCGTACAGCCGTAATGCAGGCGGCTATCTTACGCAGTCCGACTTCACCGTTCTTCGTCCTGAATGTCATTTCTATCGCTTTTACGCCGCCAGCATCCAAGGCATCGACTAGATGCAATGCCGTTTCAACTTCTTCTGTCTGGACGACCGGCACAAGCGCCGCCATTCTTACTTTTTTTAGCAGACTTTCAAACATTTTTCCCTCTCTTATTCCTTTTTAAATAAAAGTATAAACCAAATCAGCGGATTTGGTCTATTGTGGAACAGGTGGTAATGGGATAAAATGCACACCAAGATTAAAATAATACGGGTATCTCTAAAAATTGCAATTTTTAGAGATGCCAATAAGGATACGACTGATGGCTGTGCAGATGGTTATGGGAAACCAGGCGATTGCTTTGGGAGCTTTGCAGGCGGGGGTGAATCTCGTTGCTGGGTACCCGGGCACACCTTCCTCAGAAATAATAGAACAGATTGCAAAACACAACAAAGAAACAGGTTGCTACGTGGAGTGGTCCGTCAATGAAAAAGCAGCGGTAGAAGTAGCGGCTGGGGCAAGCTACGCAGGGGCACGAACCCTCGTAACCATGAAGCAGGTCGGACTCAACGTGGCAAGCGATCCTGTCATGTGCCTTGCGTACGTCGGTGTCAAAGGGGGCATGGTGATTGTAAGCGCTGACGACCCCGGTCCAATCTCCAGCCAGACAGAGCAGGACACCCGTCATTTTGCTCACTTTTCAAAACTCCCTGTGTTTGATCCCTCGACACCTCAGGAAGCCTACACAATGATACAGGAAGCGTTTACTCTTTCGGAGAAATACAACACGCCTGTCATTCTGCGCCCCACCACACGCGTTTGCCATGCCTACGAAAGCATGGACATTCCAAGCCTGCCTTCCGCCCACTGTCATGGAACCTTCGAAAAGGACACACTGCGCTGGGTTATCTTCCCGCGGACATCATTTTTAAACCATAAGAAAATCTTTGACAGAAATGAACATGTACTGCCGCAGGAATTCTCTCACTCCCCGTACAACTATATAGAAGATTTCTGCGCGGAACCTGACACAAGCCGGAAAATGCTCGGCATAGCTGCGTCAGGTGTAAGCTGGCAGTACGTAAAAGAAGCCCTGCTGTCGTTGCAAGAAACATATGGAGAATCAGACAATCTTAAACGAGTCAAACTCCTTAAAATTTCAACGCCGTATCCCTTTCCTTATCCACTGGCAGAACAATTTACTACCTCATGCGAAAGCGTTCTTGTCGTTGAAGAACTCGACCCCGTGGTAGAACGGGAACTGATTTACCTGCAGGGAAAAACAGATGCCCCCCATTGCAGCATCAAAGGCAAACTCGACGACTCTATTGCGGAAGCAGGTGAAAACACCGTGGCCTCAGTAAAGAACGCGATAGCCCGCTACATAGGGCTTGAGGAGCCAACGCCAGAAAACGCAGCACCCGCTGAGCAGATTGAACTGCCTGTGCGCCCGCCAGTGCTCTGTGCCGGCTGCCCGCACCGAGGGGCATTCTATGCCGTCAAACAGGCTATGAAAGGTAAAAAGACTGTCTACTGCGGTGACATCGGCTGCTACACATTGGGAAACGCAAAACCGCTGGACATGTGCGACACCTGTCTGTGTATGGGAGCCGACATCACCATGGCACAGGGCTTTTTCCACACTGAAAACGACCTTTACAGTTTCTCCTTCATCGGTGACTCAACTTTCTTTGCTTCCGGCATTACCGGCGTCGTAAATGCGGTCTACAATCAGGCGCACATAACAGTATGCATACTGGACAATTCCACCACCGCCATGACGGGACACCAGCCCCACCCCGGCACTGGCCGTACTATGATGGGAGACATCGTTGCAAAGATAAGCATAGAAAAAATCCTCACTGCCATAGGTGTTAATTCGGTGATCACCGTAGACCCGTTTGACCAGCGTGCCGCTGTTGCTGCCGTAAAAGATGCCGCAGACAAACCGGGGGTCAACGCCATAATCTTCAAGTCCCCCTGCATTTCCATAGCAAGCAAAGTCGGCTACGCATTCCCGCCTGCAAAGAACGTGGACAGGGAAAAGTGCATAGGCTGCCGCAAGTGCATAAAAGAACTCGGCTGCCCCGCAATCTCCCTCGCTGACTCAAAGCCAGTCATCGACAAAGCCCTGTGCACGGGTTGCAACTTGTGCTCACAAGTGTGCCCGGTGGATGCAATCGGAACTACAGTGAAAGGAGAAACAAAATGAGCAGCGAAAATAAAAACATACTGATATGTGGAGTCGGCGGACAAGGAACCGTACTTGCGAGCAAAGTAATTTCCGCTTCTGCCTTGGCGGAAGGGAAAAAAGTTCTCAGCGCAGAGACAATCGGCATGGCTCAGCGAGGAGGTTCCGTCACCAGCCACGTGCGGATTGGGGAACAGGTGTTTTCACCGCTGATACCCGAACACGGCGCCGATGTTATGATAGCCTTTGAAACAGCCGAAGCCGTCAGAAACAGGGCGTTCTTAAAACCAGGCGCCACTGTGATTGTAAGTACGACAGTCGTACAGCCGGTAACAGCATCGCTTTCCGGCAAAGTGTTTACAGCGGAAGAAATGATCAAGCACCTTGCAACGACAGGCGCCCGCATTGTCGCAGTGGATACCGAAAAAGCGTGCAGGGAAATCGGTTCCGCCCGCGTGGTGAACATGGTGCTGCTGGGAGCGGCATGCAGGGAAGGTGTGTGTTCGCTGGAACACATAGAAACAGTCGTCCAAACCATTGTAAAGCCGCAGTTTTTCGACATGAACAAACGCGCTTTGGAGTGGTGCGGAAAATAATCAATAGCGCGCTCACGGCTGGAACATGAACCACCCACTAACAGCAAAGCCACTTCAGTCCTTGACCGAGGCGGCTTTTTGTTTGTATGAGGCAGACCGCTTAATCGCGCTTGTCTACAATTCTCCGGGTCTTCTTTTCGCTTCGGGGCAAATCACCGAGCCCCACAACTTTTACCAGCGGGGTGATTTTCAGGTTCTCCTTGAACCGGTAAGCGAGCGTTACAGCCGCTTCGGAACGGTCGACGCCGCCTTCCACTTCCACAAAGAGTGTCAGCTGGTCACGGCCGTCAATGTGGTCAACTTCTGCGCGGTATTCGCTTGAAGTACCCGGCACCATCTTGATGACGTTTTCAATGGCGCTCGGGAAAATAAGACAGCCCTTTACCTTCACCATGTCATCGCTTCTGCCTTGAATCGGTGTGATTCGCGGGAAGTGGCTGCCGCAGCTGCACTGTCCTGGAATAATGGAAGACAAATCATGGGTTCTGAAGCGAATCAACGGAGCACCCTCTTTTACGAGCGTGGTAAGCGTAATTTCGCCCACTTCGCCGTCAGGAACAGGGGCGCCTGTCTCCGGATCAAGAATTTCAAGGTATACAAAGTCATTCCAGATGTGGATGCCGTTTCCGTCGTGGCAGTTTATGCCAATGCCCGGTCCGTAGCACTCCGTAAGCCCGTAGATGTCGTAGAGTTCAATGCCGAGCAACTCCTTGATTCTGTTGCGCATTTTGTCGCCCCATCGCTCGGAACCGATTATACCCTTTTTGAGACAGATTTTATTCCTGAGTCCGCGCTTGTTTATTTCCTCCGCCAAAAGCAGGGCATACGAAGAAGTCGCACCCAGAACAGTAGCCTTAAGATCCACCATCATCTGCAGCTGTTTGTCGGTGTTGCCCGGTCCCATCGGAATGGACATAACGCCCATCTGCTCTGCCCCAAGCTGGAAACCGATACCCGCAGTCCACAAGCCGTATCCAGGGGTAATCTGAATGCGGTCTTTCGTCGTCATGCCCGCCATCTTATAACAACGGGCAAACATCGTAGACCAGTCGTCCACATCTTTTTTTGTATACGGGATGATAACTGGAGTTCCCGTTGTACCGGAGGACGAGTGGATTCTGACAATCTGCTCCTCATTCACCGCGGACAACCCCAGAGGATATGCCTCGCGGAGTTCCTGCTTGGAAGAAAAAGGAAGCTTCTGGAAATCCTCCAGCGTGCGTATGTCTTCAGGGTTGATTCCCTGCAATTTCTTTGCGTAAAAACCATTTTCTACTTTTTTAAGACGTGCTATCTGTGAACGTACCTGTGCAAGTTGAGTCTCTGTCATGTTCATAATACTATTTATAGTACCACAACATTTATCTGCGGTCAATTGTGCTTTTTTTTCATTGCCCGCACATACGGGACAAGTCGCTGTCGATGAAAACCGCGACAATGAAGGCAAAATTTCCCGATTCTTTGAGAATTCCTCAACTGCCGGACTACTGCAAGCCAGCACGTTTTCTATGGAACCCGTCTCATTCATTGACAAAGACGGCAACAAACCCACGTATAACATCTTTGTTCCGATTAAAGTAGATGTTGCAGATGAAATCTGGTTCGCCGGCGCTCATGTTCCGATATCAGAAATGCTTCAACCAGACTGAAGCAAGCTCCGTCATTCAGAACATCGCAAGCCAGACGAACCTGCTCGCCATGAACGCGGCAATCGAAGCCGCTTATGCTGGAGAGACGGGAAAAGGATTCTCTGTCGTCGCCGATGAAATCAGAAAACTTGCGGAAGATTCCAACAAACAGGGTAAAAAAATCACCAGCAACCTCAAGAGCGTCATGAGCGCAATCAAGGGCATTGCGGAATCTTCTGCCTCGCTCCAGCAGAAATTCAACGACATCTACACGCTCACACAGCAGGTAGCGGAACAGGAACTGACCATCATGCGTGCTATGCAGGAACAGTCCCAGGGCGGTACTCAGGTGCTTGAGGCAATGAAGAAAATCAACGATATCACAGGCAACGTCAAAACTGGCGGTGAAACTGCACACGATGCAGCCCAGAAGGTCGGTCAGGAGATGGACAACCTCAGTCGGCTCACCGTTGACGGAACATACAACCTACCCGCCGTAAAAAGCCCCGGTTCTCCATGCAGGAAAGCCGGGGCTTACATTATGTGTGCAAATAATGTGCTAAGTGGTAAAAAGGCTTATTACACCAAGCCCTGTGCGACCATTGCAGTTGCAACTTTGACAAAGCCCGCAATGTTTGCACCTGCCACGTAGTCACCTTCAGTGGCATACTTCTTGGCATTCTCGTAAGCGTTGTCGTGGATGTTTGTCATAATCTGTTTGAGTTTTGCATCAACTTCTTCAAAAGTCCAAGAGAGACGCTCTGAGTTCTGGCTCATTTCAAGGCCGGAAACTGCAACACCGCCGGCGTTTGAAGCCTTTCCTGGTGCAAATGTCACGCCGTTTGACTGGAAGTACTTGATAGCCTCGGCACGTGTCGGCATGTTCGCGCCTTCTGCAACCAACTTTACACCGTTTGCAACCATCTTCTTTGCATCTTCCTCGTAGATTTCATCCTGCGTTGCGCATGGGAAAGCGAGTTCGGCTTTGACACCCCACGGTTTTTCACCCTTGAAGAATTTTGCATTCGGATACTTTTTAACGTATGCGTCAACCTTTTCCTTGCGGGCGCGGAACTCTTTCACATAGTCAAGCTTTTCCTGTGTGATTCCCTCTTCATCGAGGATGTATCCAGAAGAGTCTGAGAGTGTAAGCGGTTTGCCACCGAGCTGGATGAGCTTTTCACAAGCATACTGAGCAACATTTCCGTCTCCGGAGATGATAGCAGTCTTTCCCTTGAAGTCCTGGCCCTTCTTTGCGAGCATGCACTCTGCAAAGTAGATGAGTCCGTATCCGGTAGCCTCTGTGCGAGCAAGTGAACCACCGAATGTCAGTCCCTTTCCTGTCAGGACACCAGTGTATTCGTTGCGCAGTCTCTTGTACTGGCCGAACATATATGCGACTTCTTTTCCACCGACACCTTTGTCACCGGCAGGAACATCAGTATCCGGTCCGATGTGGCGGTACAACTCTGTCATGAATGACTGGCAGAAACGCATGATTTCTGCATCGCTCTTGCCGTGTCCGTCGAAGTCTGAACCACCTTTTCCGCCACCCATAGGCAATGTGGTGAGAGAATTCTTGAGAACCTGTTCGAATCCCAGGAATTTAAGGACATCAAGACCTACTTCCGGGCTGAAGCGCAGACCGCCTTTGTAGGGGCCGATTGCGCTGTTGAACTGTACGCGGAAACCTCTGTTTACGTGAGGTTTGCCATGATCATCTGTCCACGGAACGCGGAACATGACGATGCGCTCTGGCTCAACCATGCGCTCCAAAACTGCATACTCTTCAAGCTGCGGCATTTTGTCAACCGCCGGGGAAATGGCTTCAAGAACAAGTCCCACGGCCTGAAGAAAGTGATCCTGATCTGCATAGCGTTTGCTTACATCGTCCCAAACACGCTTGCAGTATGCATTCTTAATATTGTATTCCATATCGAAACCCCTGTTTTGGCGGCACAGTATGCTGCCAACACCGTTATAGTAAAATATTTTTTGCAATTTGAAAAGCATTTTATGCATATTTATACAGAAAAATGTATTTCCAGTTCCGATTTTTACAATTAAGCCCGTCACCATGTGATGCTCACTATGAGATGTTCACTGTTGACACCTAATGCACAAGGGGTTAAACTTACTTCCATAACCTTCGAGGAGTTATGCACTTATTATGGAAAAGAAACTGTCACTTATGGAACGCTATTCCGAAATGTTTAAGGAACTGGCAAAAGTGTCCCATGCTGCGGCAAAGATTGACGAAACGAATGTCTACCAGCCCATGAACAAGGAATCTCGGGCATTCATGGACACCCTCGTCAAAGAGAATCTCCTGCCGGAAAGCCATCTTGGCGGAAGGGAGCATTTTGAACAGTTCTATGATGCGGTGACAACTGGCAAACGCGGACTTATCCTGATGGAGCACTATTCAAACACAGATTTGCCCATCCTGTGCTACATGCTGGAGCACTCCGGCAGTGAAAAATTGGCAGATTTGTCCCGCCGCATTGTGGCGATTGCCGGCATGAAGCTCAATGAGGACAGCCCGGTCGTCCGTTCCTTTGCAGAAAGTTTTTCCCGCGTGGTGATTTATCCGACAAGAAGCCTGACTAAAAACGAACAGAATGCCGTTAGCGAAGAACAGGCAAAAGAAGAAGAACTCAAAGCGCGGAAGATAAACCTTGCCGCCATGCACGCCATGGACGACTGCAAGAAACGAGGGGAAGTGATACTGGTGTTCCCATCAGGCACGCGGTACCGCCCAGGACACCCCGAAACAAAGCGCGGACTTAAAGAGATTGACAGCTATCTCCGACTGTTCGACATCGTTATCCTAGTGTCCATCAACGGGCTCATGCTGGAATTGGTGGACGAAAACATGCTGCACGACCTTATTGCCCCTGCAAAGATGGTCTGTACAGCAAGCCCTGTCATTGAATGCAAACAGTTCAGAAAAGAGTACCTCGCCACACTGCCGGAGGGCGAAGCAGACCCCAAGCAGAAGATGATTGACCACGTGATGGATTTGCTGCAGGCACAGCACGACGAAGTAGAAAAGACCTACTAAGCGTTAAAACCTATAAAGCAAAAAGGGGCTCCCCACGGGGAGCCCCTTTTTTTTCATTTCAGTACGACTGTTTCCGCAAATCAGTCCATATCCTTGCCATCTTGAGTTGCCAGATAGTTTTTGAGCGCTTCGAAGATATCGCGGCGGAAGTGAATGCCGACATTTTTTTCCATCTCCTGAAAAGCAACTTCGCGCTCCAAGGCTTTTCGATACGGACGGTCAGAGGTAAGCGCGTCATAGATATCTGCACAGCTGATGACCATTGCTTCCTCAGGATATTCTCCTTCTTTTTTTCCGTAGTAGCCGGAACCGTCCATGGATTCGTGATGGTAGCGGACGAATTCCTTTACATCGTGGAAGAATGGGTTTACCGAAAGAATCTTATAGCCGATTTCCGTATGGTTTTTGATAGTCGCGTATTCTTCATTGGTAAGTTTCGCAGGCTTATTGATGATTGTATCAGCGATGCCGATTTTACCGATGTCATGGAGCATGGCTCCATAACGCAAGGAGTGCAAGCGGTCATCGGAATAGCCGAGACGTTTCGCAATACCGACAGAATACGTCGTAACGCGTTCTGAATGTCCCTCGGTATATGAATCCTTCGCCTCAAGCGCACGTGTAAGGGAAGTAACGACATTGTAATTGCTTTCATCAAGCTTTGCAAAAAGCTGTCTGTTGGTGATTTCACTTGCAATGAACGCAGCCGCAATTTCGAGCATGTACTGGTGCTCAATGCTGAACGATTCCTTGCTGTCAGGTTTTCTGCACAGAGAGATGACACCCATTCCCTTCTTTTCATTTCCAAACGGAACGCTGATAAAAGAACCGTCGAGGAATTTCTCGTCCTGCATTACAGCATACGTCGGATGATCAGAACGGTTCGGTACAAAGACAGATTTTCCGGAAGCCATCGCCTGTCCAGAAATGCCTGCTCCCGGTCTGAGCGTTGTCACAGAGGCATTCACATTGTAGGTTGCAACAGGGAAGAGCATAACGCTGTCTTCATCGTATGCGTATGCAACTCCACAGTCAAAGGAAATTTGATCCACCAGGTCCTCAAGCAGATTTGCATAGAGTTTTTGCAGACTCTCGTGTCTTTGCAACACAAACGGATAGTGGGACATCTTGATCAGTTCACGCTGCCGCTTTGAAGAAATAGACGCAGCAAAAAGGTTTATCTGAAGCCGTTGTGAAAGTTTGAGCAGGAAGTCGAGGTCTTTATCAGCGAGCTCAAGCGGCTCTCCCGGATTCTTTGAACAGATGACAAGGAAGGCAAGAAGGTCAAAACCGTGGACGACCGGTACCAGATAATACCCCTGATACACGGAACGGAGCACTTCTTCAATCATAGGATCGTCAATCTGGAAGTCGGAAAACATCTTGTTCAGAGGGATTGTTTCGGTGACCATGGACAGGCAGCCGATAAAAATGGAATCTTCAACGAAAGACATAACGCCTTCGCGGTCAATCTCGCGGTACTCATGGTATTCACCGGCATGATAAAAAACATGCGGAGTACATTGAGGGATGTTTTTTTCTATAAATTCAATGACCGATTGTATCAAGCCGACTGTCGTAGTCCATCTGTCGAGTGCATCGAAATTAAATTGCTCTGTTACCGAAGAAAAATTCAAGATATCCACCTCTGAATCGGAGGTTCGTTCATCCATAGTGTCTTCCATACAGATGAATTATATATTAAATATTTCGGCAATGATAGATACTTCCGCCACTTTTTGAATGAAAACTGATGAAACTTTCTCTTTCGTTAAAACACTTCTGTTGCAATACATTCCGCGTCTCTGTTGCATAGAATCAGTCTTTGTACTACCATTTACTTATGGGACTATTTTCTAAACATGAGAAAACGCCGTCGGAGACTGTCGTCAATGATGTGCTCAAAGTGAAAAAAGGCGAGACCGCTCTAATTATAGCAAATCCTGATACAAACCTTATTGCACAGGAACTGTATACATCTCTCATAGAAGCGGATGCACGCCCAGTGCTGATATTCCAGAAAAAAAAGACTTCCATGGATTTTGCTGAACCTGCCGTCATCGGCGCGCTCAAATCCGAACCGCAGATAATCATGTCCATCTCCGCGCTTAAACTCGGCAAAGACAAGGAAGCGCTTTCCAATCCGTATACCACGGAAGACGGCACAACCTTTGACAACATCTTCGACTATCTTTTGTACGGAAAGAAATGCTCCCGTGCAATTTGGACACCTGGCCTCACAGAAGACATGTATAACAGAACCGTCATGATTGACTACCGGTTGCTGGGTGAACGATGCAGCGCAATATGCAAAAAATACGAAAACGCAGTGAGCGTGCATGTCACAGCCCCCGGGGGAACAGATGTCACCGTCGGAGTCGAAGGCAGACATGGACTTGTGGACAACGGAGACTTTTCCGAACCAGGGAAAGGAGGTAACATACCTGCGGGTGAAGTATTCATCAGTCCCGTCGTCGGAACCACAGAAGGAACCATTGTTTTTGACGGCAGCATGACGTTCAGCGACGGGGACGCACTGCTCAAAACTCCTATCAACGTCAAAGTTGAAAAAGGATTCGTCTCCGCAGTTACTGGAGGCGATGAAGCAAAGCGGCTTCTCAAGGACATCACCGCGGCGGAAATAGAATCCCTTGCCATGGCAGCACAGAAAAAATTCACACCTGATACAGCCGAACTCTATGCAAGAAATGCAAGAAACATCGGGGAACTCGGAATCGGATTGAACCCGGCGGCAAGCATAATGGGCAACATGCTCGAAGACGAGAAAGCCTTTCGCACCTGCCATTTCGCCATCGGGGAAAACTATGACGGGGATGCAAATGCACTCATCCACTTTGACGGTGTCGTGCGCAACCCGTCCATAACAATCACCTATGCAAACGGAGGAACCTGCCAGATTCTCAAAGACGGCGAACTCCAGTTGTAGCCCTTTGGGGAGTGATTACGCTATAATTACGGCATGCGCAAATTTCACGTAGTTTCAGAATACGAACCTTCCGGAGACCAGCCAGAAGCAATCCGCAGGCTGGCGGAAGGTGTACAGCGCGGTGACCGTTATCAAACCCTCAAAGGCGTCACCGGAAGCGGAAAAACATTTACCATGGCAAAGATAATTGAAGCGGTGCAAAAACCGACGCTGATAATCAGCCAGAATAAAACGCTTTCCGCCCAGCTGTACCGGGAATTCAAAACATTCTTTCCTGACAACGCAGTTGAATACTTCGTCTCGTACTATGACTACTACCAGCCGGAAGCATATGTGCCGGCGCGCGACCTGTACATAGAAAAAGACGCTGCGGTCAACGAGGAAATCGACAAACTCCGCCTTGCAGCCACCTACGCACTCATGGAACGGCGCGATGTCATCATTGTGGCAACAGTTTCCTGCATATACGGTCTGGGTATGCCAGACCTGTACAAAGAGATGCACACCCACATAGAAAAAGGTCAGCAGCTTGATACCCATAAACTCGCAGCAAAACTGATTTCTATCCAATACAAAAGAAACGACATGATTTTGGAGCGCGGCAACTTCAGAATCCGCGGAGATACCATCGATGTATTCCCTCCGTACATGGAAACAGACCAAGCGTACCGCATAGAACTGGATTTTGACGAAATTTCCCGAATACGCAGGTTCGATGTCATCACCGGCGAAACCATCGAAGAACTGGATGAACTGCAGCTCTACCCTGCGAAACACTTCGTCGTCCCGCAGGAAATGCTTGAATCTGCAACGCAGCGCATTATGACAGAGCTTGAGCAGCGGGTGGAAGAGCTTCAGGAACAGGGCAAATTACTCGAAGCGGAGCGCCTCAAAACCCGCACCACCTATGACATGGAAATGCTCAAAGAGATGGGCTACTGCTCCGGCATTGAAAACTACTCTGCTCCCATCGCGAACCGCAAGCACGGAGATCCGCCAGCAACTCTTCTGCACTACTTTCCAGATGACTTTCTCTGTCTAATAGATGAGGCTCACGTCACCGTCCCCCAGATAGGTGCCATGTACGAAGGCGACAAACGACGCAAGCAGAACCTTGTGGACTTCGGGTTCCGGCTTCCAAGCGCACTGGACAACCGGCCGCTCAAAATCGATGAGTTCCGAAAAAAGATGAACCAAGTGATATTTGTTTCCGCCACGCCAAAACCCGACCAAGTGGAAAAATCCACACAGGTAGTGGAACAACTCATCCGTCCGACCGGACTGCTTGATCCGCTGATTGACGTGCGTCCGAGCGAAGGACAGATGCAGGATATCTACAAGGAAATTCAGGCGAGAATCGCCAAGAACGAACGGAGCCTTGTCCTGACGCTCACCAAAAAGATGGCTGAGGACCTCACCGACTATCTGACCGGACTGAACCTCAAAGTCCAGTACATACACAGCGAAATTGACACCTTTGAACGCGTTGAAATCCTCAAAAGCCTCCGAAGCGGATCCATCGACGTGCTGATTGGAATCAACCTGCTTAGGGAAGGCATTGACCTGCCGGAAGTCTCATTCATCGCCATTCTGGACGCAGACAAAATAGGATTCCTTCGCAGTACGACGTCTCTCATACAGATTATAGGACGGGCTGCGCGAAATGCGCAGGGTACCGTCGTCATGTATGCAGACCGCATGAGCGACGCCATGAAGGAAGCGATAGAGGAAACGAAACGCCGCCGCGAAATTCAGGAAGCGTACAACAAAGAACACGGAATCACACCAAAGACAATCAAAAAAGCGGTGGAAGATATCCTAGTTCATGAAAAGCAGGAGGCACAGGAAAACGCAGAAACCCAGCTGAACATCCTCAAGAAGACGGCGAACCTCTTCATGCCTTCACAGCGCAAGAAACTGCTCGATGCCCTCAAAAAAGAGATGGAGGAATGTGCGGAACGTCTGGAATACGAACAGGCTGCCGCAATCCGCGACCAAATTCAAGAAATCGAAAAGACTTACGGAAAAGTAAACGTCAAGGAAGGGAACGCCGGCAGAAAATGACGGCAGCTGGAACCGGCAAAGAAATTTGCCGATTCCCTGTGTTTTTTATATATTTCACTCTAGTAAAGAGGTTTTTTCATTATGGCTACACATCAGTTTCAAACAGAAGTCAACCAGCTTCTTAAACTTATCATCCATTCCATGTATTCAAACAAGGATATTTTCTTGCGCGAAATCGTCTCCAACGCATCAGACGCACTGGACAAGCTCAAGTACCTCACTGTGTCCGATGATAAATTCAAGGGCATTGTTTTCAACCCGAGAATCGACATAACCTTTGACGACAAGAACAATACCCTCACCGTTCAGGACAACGGTATCGGTATGGACGAACAGGACCTGCACGACAATCTGGGAACAATTGCCCGCAGCGGAACAAAAGGCTTCATTGAACAGCTTTCTAAGAACGGTACAGACAACTCCGACCTCATCGGACAGTTCGGCGTCGGTTTCTACAGCGCATTCATGGCAGCCAACAAGATTGATGTCTACACCCGCAAAGCTGGAGCAGACGGCAAAGTCTGGCACTGGTCATCAGACGGTACAAACTCATACGACGTGGAAGAACTTTCTTCCGACACCCCAGCATTCCATACATACGGCTTCGACAAGAGCGAAACTCTCGGCTCAGCCATTGAAATGCACCTCAACGACGACAGCAAGGACTACGCAAGCCACTGGAAGATTGATGACCTCATCAAAAAATATTCCAACCACATAGCATTCCCTATCTATCTGCACTACACACAGAACAAGTACGACAAAGACGGAAAGCCTAACGGAAGTGAAAACAAAGTAGAACAGATAAACAGCGCAAGCGCACTCTGGCGCAAAAGCAAGAGCGAACTGAAAGAAGAAGATTACAACAGCTTCTACAAGACATTCTCCCACGATGGCACCGACCCGCTTTTGTATCAGCACACCCACGCAGAGGGAACCATCGAGTACACAACGTTGTTCTATGCACCTCAGGTTGCTCCGTTCGATATGTATCAGGCAGATTACAAAAGCGGTGTCAAACTGTACGTAAAGCGCGTATTCATCACTGACGATGACCGCGAACTGCTTCCTTCTTACCTGCGCTTTATTCGCGGTGTGATTGACAGCGAAGACCTGCCGCTCAACGTAAGCCGCGAAATTCTCCAGCAGAACCGCATTCTCGATACAATCAAAACACAGTCCGTCAAGAAGCTGTTGGGAGAGTTTAAAAAAATCGGCGAAGACGCCGACAAAGCACGAAAGAGCGAGAATCCAACAGACGAAGAAAAAGCAACCATTGAAAAATGGAACAAATTCGTCAAGGCATACAACCGCCCGATGAAGGAAGGTCTGTACAGCGACTACGCAAACCGCGACACCATCGCAGAGATAGTACGCTTCAAGAGTACTGATGCATCAGGAACTGGCGATGACAAGTGGACCAGCTTCGCCGACTACGTACAGAGAATGCAGAGCGGACAGAAAGCAATCTACTACATCACCGGCAGCGATGAAGCGAACCTGCGTGAGTCACCACTCCTCGAAGCATACAAGAAGAAAGGCTTTGAAGTCCTCATCATGAGCGATGATATTGACGACATCGTCATCCCTGCCTATGCAAAATACAAGGACTTCGACTTGAAGGCAGTCAACCGCGCCGGAAGCGATGAAGAACTCGGTGTTGATAAGGACGAAGCAAAGAAGAAGGAAGAGGCGTTCAAACCCGTTCAGGAAAAGATTAAGAAAGCACTTGGAGACCGCGTGAAGGACGTCGTGCTGAGCAAACGTCTTTCAGACAGCCCGAGCTGCATCGTCATCGATGAAAACGACCCGTCAATCCAGATGGAACGCATGATGAAAGCTATGGGACAGGGCAACGGAAGCCTTGTAAAACCGATACTTGAAATCAATGGCGACCACCCGATAGTCAAAAAGCTCGAAGGACCTGTTACAGATGAGTTCGTCGGACAGGTCAGCGAGGTGCTGCTTGATCAGGCATTGCTCATCAGCGGTGCAGAAATCAAAGACCCCGCAAACTTCGTAAAATCCATCAACGCCCTGCTCTCCTAAAGAGTGAGCAAAATGTAAAAAGCCCCGCAACAGCGGGGCTTTTTTGTTGGCAGGCAAACACTTGCAGCTGTCAGACCTTGAAGCGGTCTATCTGACTGCCGATTTTATTAATGGAATCGTCCATCTGCTGGGAGATGGTTCCGAGAGTCGTTCCCGTCTCCTGAATTTTCTGAACACCCGTGGAAACTTCGTCCATAGTCTGCTTCATGTTCATTGTGACATCCTGGAGCACCGCCATCTCCTTTCTGATTCTTTCGCTCTTGACAGACATCTCTTTTGAAGCCTTGTGAACTTCCCCTGTGCTTTCATTCATATTCTTAAGAGCATTTCCAATCTGCTTTGAACCGGTGTTCTGTTCTTCCATGGCAGACTTAATCTGCACAACGAGTTCATCGGTCTGCTTGATTTTGCCGGATACAGCGGAGAACGCTTCGCTTGATTCACGCGACGCGCTTACAACTTCAGTGATGGAATCCTTTATCTTGCTGAGCTGCTCACCGATGGTCTTTGACTGAGAACTTGAAGTCTCTGAGAGTTTGCGGATTTCATCTGCAACGACGCTGAATCCCTTACCCGCTTCGCCTGCGTGAGCAGCTTCTATTGCCGCGTTCATAGCAAGCAGGTTTGTCTGCTCTGCAATGCTTGAAATAGCGGCGTTGGCTTCAACCAGCATCTCGGACTGACTTTCAATCTGCTTGATTCTGTCGTTTACATCCTGCTGCTTGTTGAACCCTGTCTGGGCATTCATCGAAAGGGCCTGGAAAGAATATGCCATCTTGTCCACAGTCTGGTTTACAGCAGAGATGTTTCCTATCATCTGTTCAACCGCGGTAGAAGCCGCTGATACGTCCGAGGACTGGCTTTCAATCATACCGTCAAGGCTGGTGATATTCAGGGAGATGTCATGGATAGCATCAGCAGTAAGTGTCACACTGCTGTCCTGATTTGAAATCTGGCTGGAAATGCCCTTGATATTCGCAACAATCTGTGAAATCGCAGACGCAGTGTTCTGAGCACTCTCCGTCATATTGGTTCCGGAATCGTTGAGTTCAACCTTGGAGCCCTGAACATCCTTCATAATCTGCTGGAGCTTGTCCAAGAACAAGTCGAAGTGAATAATCAAATCGCCGATTTCATCACGGATAAACAATTTACACCGCTTTGTAAGGTCTGCGTCTCCGGAGGAAAGCTCTTTGAGGAAGTTCGTCACATTGTAGATACGCCACATGAGCCAGTGAACGAATGTATATGCAGGAATGAGGAGCAGAAGCAGAACAACAAAGACTGTCGGTATGACAATGGCGAGCGTCGTTTTCTTCGTACTTTCAACGACTTCTATACTCTTTGCAATAAACAGCATGCCACTAATACTACCATCACTACTTTTAAGCGGCTGGTACACTGAATAGTATCCCTTGCCGTTGACGGAGTTCTTCCCCTCGAACGTCCCCCCCTGCTGGAGAACTTTACGGACAATTTCGTTGTTGTCAAGCTTTGTCCCTTTCATTCCTGCCAACGTTGAGACCATTCTCACAGAGTCTTTGAAGATAGTACACTCGACATCGTAAGCCTCATTCATCATGTCTATGAAAGCAGAGCTAGTCAAATCATAACCTGTCAGGACGCAGCCAACAACCTGCCCCCCAATAGTAACAGGAGACGCAGAAAGAGCAGCATATTCAAAGTCTCCTGCCGCATCCATAGACAATCCAGCGGTTCCTGACAAAGCGCTGGCGACACAGGAAATAGAACGCAGGTTCTGTCCGTCCCTGACACAGAAACCTCCGTCTGGAACAACAGTTCCGCTCGAATCTATCACTGCAATCAGATTGACATCTAGACTCCCTGTCTTTTCCCGTAGATAGGATTTAAGATCAGCGCTGCTACCACCTTGCAGAGATTTCTTTACAATATCCTCATCAGAAAACAGATCTGAACAGGCAGAGAGCGTCACAAGCCAGTCATTCATCAGATTTTCTGCACCTTTCGCTGTATGCAGGAGTCCTTCCTTCGTATTCTGGAGGATTTTATAATTAAACACATTCAAGGCGATTGTGCTGACAACGGTACAACTGAAGATGATAAAAAATGCCATAAGAGCAATCAGTTTCGTTTCAAGTTTGATGTCTTTTTTGGCATGAGTATCAAATCGGTCCAATTCCTTTTTTTTGGCCATAGGTAGAACTCCTGAACTGATATTTTATGTCACAACTTTCGGAAGCCCGTTTCAGGCTCCCCCTACAGTATTGTTTCAGTTTACCACTGAAAATGGAATTTAACAAGGTTTAAACGAAAAAAGGCTCCCAGCTTTTACAAGGAGCCTTTTCAGTGATTTATAAATTACTTGCGGTTGTTCAACAGGGCTGCAAACGGATTGTAGAACATTCCGTCGTCGGAGCCGGCGTTCTGCTTTGAACGCTGCGGACGCTGTCCGTCCTTCTTATCAGCAGCAGTCTTCACCGGAGCCTTTCCCGTGCCCTTCTTTACGACTACGACACGCTTCTTACCGGAAGCAGGCTTGTCGCTGGCAGTGCCGGAGGTCAAACGGGAAGCAGCATCGCTTTTCAAACTCAAACTGATCCTGCGTCTGTCCATATCCAAATCGATGATGGTGAATTCCTTGATATCGCCGACTTTGATGACATCCATCGGTTCGGAAACATAATCGTCGGACAATTCACTGATATGGATAAGACCTGTTTCATGCAGACCGATGTCAACAAACGCACCGAAGTCAACGACATTCTTTATCTTTCCCGTCACCTTCATGCCGACCTTGAGGTCTTCAAAGGCGACAATTCCCTTCTGCATGATTGGTGCCGGGTATCCGTCACGCGGGTCGCGGTTAGGCTTTGCGAGTTCTTCCACAATGTCGTTGATAGTAGTTTCACCAACGCTGTATTTTTCCTCAAGCTGTTTCTTGAGGTCGGCAGATATTTTCTCCTTGTTCTGAATCAAAGGCAGTATCTCGCTCGCTACAGCATAGTTTTCAGGGTGTACCCACGTGTTGTCCAATGGATTGGAACTTTCCGGAATCTTGAGGAATCCCGCACACTGCTCAAACGCTTTCGGACCAAGCCCGCTGACTTTCTTGAGGTCTTCACGGCTGGTGATTTTTCCGTTTTCATCGCGGTATTTGACAATCTTCTTTGCAAGGGAACTGTTGATGCCGGAAACATACTTAAGAAGGCTGGCAGAAGCGGTGTTGAGGTTCACGCCGACCTGGTTCACCACAGAACCGACGACCTCGTCCAAGGTCTCAGAGAGCTTTTTCTGGTTGACATCGTGCTGATAAAGTCCGACACCGATAGCCTTCGGGTCGATTTTTACCAACTCTGCAAGCGGGTCCTGCAGGCGACGGCCCATGCTGATTGCACCTCTGATTGTCAGGTCGAGATCTGGGAACTCTTCACGCGCAATGTCGCTTGCTGAGTAAACGGAAGCACCGCTTTCATCAACGACTGTATAGCGGACATCTTTGTAGTTTTCGCTCAAAACCTTGGCAACAATTGCCTGCACTTCCTGGCTTCCGGTTCCGTTTCCGACAGCCACAACCTGAATATTGTATTTTTTGATTGCAAGTTTGAGCATATTGTAGGCTTCGTCGGGAGCTGCGACCTGCTTGATAAGGAAATAGCCGAGGTATTTTCCAGTCTCATCAAGCGCAGCGCACTTGGTTCCTGTCCTAATTCCAGGGTCAACGCCGAGAACACGGCTGCCTTTGATTGGCTGTGTCATCAGCAGGTTCTTAAGGTTCTCGCTGAAGATACCGATGCCGTGAGCGTCAGCCTCATCACTTTCGTCGCTGCGAATTTCGCGGAGAACGGCAGGACTGAGCAGGCGGACAACGCCGTCTTCAATGGCATCGGAATAGTATTTGTTGGAAATCTTGAATTTCTTCTGAATCTCTTTTGCAGCGTCATCAACGCTTACATTCAGCGTCACATCGAGCGCACCTTCCCGCTCCGCACGGTTGATAGCGAGAATGCGATGCGGTTTTACCTGATTGAGCGGTTCGCTGAAATCCCAGTACATCTTGTACTTGGAAGTCTTTTCAGCGGCCTCTGCGTCCTGTCCTTCAGGGACAATTCCCTTCGTGACGATTGTCCCCTCATGCATATAGAGGTCGTGTACACTTTCGCGGTTCTTGGTGTCCTGAGAAACACGCTCTGCCACAATGTCCATAGCCCCTTGAAGCGCATCCTGCACTGTAGCGACGGCAAGCTCAGGATGTTCCTCGTCTGCCTTGACAAATTCGGCAGCCTTCGCCTCAAGCGCCTTGTCGTCGAGTTCTGTCATAAGGTCAGCAAGTGGTTCCAACCCCTTCTCTGCCGCAACCATACCGCGGGTCTTCTTCTTTTTCTTGAACGGTGCCCACAAATCTTCAAGCTCTGTAAGGGTCTTTGCCCCCATAACAGCATTATAAAGAGCTTCCGTAAGTTTGTTCTGACCAAATATGCCGCGTACAATCTCAAGGCGGCGTTCTTCCAAATTTTTATATGAAGTGAAAAGGTGGTCGCAGTCTCTGACTTGAACTTCGTCAAGGGAACCGTGTTTTTCTTTACGGTATCGCGCAATGAAAGGGATGGTGCAACCTTCCTGCACCAAACTGATGACCGCGCTGACCTGCTGTATGCGAATGTTCAGCTCGTCAGCAATTTTTTTCATAATATCGACCTCGTTGACCTGCAGAG
>CADBRT010000037.1 GCA_902797055.1 uncultured Spirochaetaceae bacterium | reverse complement strand
GAAAATGCTGTCGCCTTTATTGAAAATAATCCCGATATCCGCATAGAACTTGAACATGCATTGAGAAACAAGCTTTTCCCGGGACAGATACTTCGCACTAAGGAAGGTGACGTTGTAACGGAGGAACAGATTCTTCAATATACGAAGGAACTGGAAGCGAAGCGTGCTGGACTGAGCGAGGCTGATTCCTTGTCGCCTAAAAACGATGCTGCTGTGGAACCTGTCGCTGTGGAAAAAGCTGCACCAGTAAAGGCTTCGTCCGGGCGCGGACCTGGACGGCCTCCGAAGAACGCTCCGAAAACTGCTGCAGAACCTAAATCTGACAATATTTCCTCACTGGCTGAAGCTGCTTCTATGGATAAGCCCACTTCAGAGGAACTGTTTTAGTTCCATGACTCAAATTGTTCTTGGACTTGGTTCAAACCGTTCCTATGAGGACAAGATGCCTTTCTGTATTTTAGGAGAGGCATGTGTTATGTTGTCATCATTTGTTTCAGACTTGCAAGCTTCTTCTGTCTATAGAACCAAAGCTTTGTATCTTGAGGATCAGGCTGATTTTTTCAATATGGTGGTTACCGGTGGTTATGAGGGAACTCCTTCAGAACTTCTGTCTGCTGTACACCACGTTGAAACATCTTTCGGCCGTGACAGAACAAAAGAAATCCGCAATGGACCGAGGTCCCTTGATGTGGATATTGAACTTTTCGGTGATGTGAAGATTAACGGGTATTTTGACAGCGGTGCTTTGATAATTCCCCACGAGCGTCTTTATGAGCGTGCTTTTGTCCTTGTTCCATTGATTGAAGTCCTTTCGGATGGCACTGGTGTATGGAATCTGAAGCCTTTTGAAGATGCTCTTGCGTGTTTGCCTGAACAGAGAATCGATACCTATATGGATGTGAAAAATTTTACGGAGATGTACAAATGGAGACGGTGACAGGGGATGGTGTCAGGAAATTTACTGCCGGACAATTTGAAGGACCTCTGGATTTGCTGTGGAGTCTGATTCGTGAACAGAAGATAAATATCTATGATATTCCCATTGCTGAGATAACAGAACAGTACTTGGATTATCTAGATTATGTTTCAAAGACGGATTTGCAGGATTTGAGTGATTTTTATGTCTGGGCTGCGAAACTTATCTATATGAAAAGCAAGACACTCATGCCTGTTGAAGTGAGTTTCGACGATGATGACAGTATGGAAGACCCGCGTGATGAACTTGTTGAACAGTTGATTGAATATCAGAAGTTCAAGAAATTGTCTGCTTTGATGGAGGAACAGGAAGAGCAAAGCGAGTGGAGTTTTGAGCGAAAAAAAATAGAACGGATTTTGCCGTTTGAAGAAGATGACAGTCAGTGGGAAAAGATGGATACGTGGGCTCTTTTGCAAAGTATGCAGAAGATTTTCAAAAATCTGACGCATATTAGTGACGATGAGAGAATCATCAATATGAATGAGGATATTTCCACGAATGAGAAAAAAACTTTGATGAATGAATTCCTTGAACGAAAAGGGGAGTGTATGTTTACAGACCTTATAACAAGAAAAGGAAATGTCCTTGACGTGATTTGTGCGTTTATGGCATTGCTTGAGGCTGTAAAAGAAAAATTGGCTGACATATATCAAAACAGAATGTTTGGAGATATAAAGATATGCAGGAAGAAGCTGGTGGCATAGAGCCGGAAGAAGATCAGGAAGAAGTGAAACATATAGAAGAAAACAAAGACCAGCTCCGATTTTTGGATGATGAAAGCGAAGAAGAGGAAGGTTTTACCGCTGTTCGCCCGGATATGAACCTTGACAGTGAGACAGCACTGCTTGAGGCTGTTCTGTTTCTTGAGAGTGAACCTCAGACTCTTGAGGCTCTTGCGAAAATTACTCAGTTTTCTACAGATGTTGTCATGGAATGTATCGAGCGGTTGAAGGATAAATATGCTGCTCCTGATTCTGGCATTGAGGTTTCCAAAATTCTTGGCGGAGTACTGCTTACCCCAAAGAAAGACTGTTTCGACCTTGTAAAAGAACGGTATGGTAAGAAAAATGAGGGCAGGCTCAGCAAAGCAGCGATAGAAACACTTTCTATCATAGCATATAGCCAGCCGATAACCCGCGCAGAGATAGAGAGTATACGTCATGTGAATGCTGACAACATGATGAGAATTCTGTTGGACAGAAAGTTTATCAGGGAGGTTGGAAAGAAGGATATCCCTGGAAAACCGGTGATGTACGGTACGACTAATGAATTTTTGGAATTTTTCCATCTTCAGAGTATAGCTGATCTGCCGCAGCTTGATGAGAAGGAAAGCGAGAGGTTTGAACTTGCAAGATAATAATATACGTCTGCAGCTCTATATGGCACGGTCCGGAGTTGCCAGCCGACGAGCCAGTGAGGCAATCATCCTTGCAGGCCGTGTTTCTGTGAATGGAGTCATCGTGACTGAACTTGGTACCAAAGTTGGTCTCGGAGATACAGTTTGCGTTGACGGAAAAACTATTGTTCCAGAAGAAAATAAACGGTATGTACTGCTGAACAAACCGGAAGGATATGTCTGTTCTCTTTCCGATGAAAAGGGGCGCCCCGTTGCCGCGGATCTCTTGAAAAATACGTATAGCGAACGGCTGTATAATGTCGGACGCCTTGATATGTTTTCAAGCGGTCTGATTTTATTTACGAATGACGGGGAATTTGCAGCTAAGCTGTCACACCCGTCTGCGGAGATGGAAAAAGAGTATATCGTGGATACGAGCCTTCCCCTGCCGAGGGGCCTCGCCGATGATTTTATGCATGGGGTTCGCGTTGACAACGTTTTTTATCGCTGTAAATGGGCGGAAGAATTGAACAGTCATCGAATGCGGGTTGTTCTGGTAGAAGGAAAGAACCGGGAAATCCGTAACGTCTTTGAATCCCGGTCTATCGGAATTAGGAGTTTGATGCGCATCAGAATCGGAAATATTGGTGTCGGAAACCTTCAGTGGGGAGAATTCAGGGATTTGACTGAATCAGAAATATCTTCCCTGTTAAAACTTTGTAAGACGAACACAACACCGGCTAAGGAGGATAGATAGGTATGGTTGTTGCGATAGACGGACCTGCTGGTACCGGAAAAAGTACTGTTGCCCATGCAGTGGCGGAAGAACTTCATCTTGTATATTTGAATAGCGGAAGTTTTTACAGGGCACTTACACTTGCTCTTTTGGATAGCGGAGTAAACCTTTCAGATGCAGAATCTGTTATGGAATTTGTCCGCAAACAACAGTTGGACTATGTGAATGCACGGTTGATTCTCAATGGCAAAGATGTCGAAGATCAGCTTCACGATGACAAAGTGAGTGCGAATGTGAGCGCTGTTTCATCTATTGTTGAGCTCAGGCATTTTGTCAACGCTAGAATGCGGGAAATCGTAGCGTCAATGGATATCATCTGTGAAGGCAGGGATATGACGACTGTTGTGTTTCCGAAAGCCGAGCACAAATTCTATTTGGATGCAAGTATTGATGTGCAGGCGAAACGTCGCTTTGAGCAGGGCGTAAGTTCAATGACGCTTGAAGAAGTGAAAGCCGCCATAATTAAACGTGACGAAATGGATAAAAACAAGAAGGAAGGTTCTCTAAAAAAGGCGGCGGATGCTGTATATATTGATACTTCTGACTTGACCATAAAGCAGGTTTGTGAGATAATCGTAAGCAAAATCAAGACTAAAGGATTTACAATGGCACAGAAGGAAGTGGAACAGAATGTCGACCAGAGCCCCAAGGATGACATTCGCACACAATTAGAAGAATCACTTAACAGCATGGGACAGGTTGAGGACAATGCTCTTGTCGAGGGTAAAGTCGTTCAGGTAACGGAAGATACCGTATTCGTAGATGTCAACTGCAAATCAGAAGGAAGAATTCCGATTGCAGAATTTGGAGACGACATCCCGAAGGTTGGCGATACAACAACTGTGTATCTTATCAATCAGTTCGGAAGAAACGGTCCGGAAGTCTCAAAAACAAGAGCAGACGAGAAGAGACTTTGGGAAAAGTTCAAAACAGCTTCAACAGATAATACCGCTATTGACGGAAAGATTACTACCCTCACAAAGGGCGGATATATGGTTGACTTGGGCGGTGGAATAAGCGCATTTTTGCCTATCAGCCAGGCAGACAGCCAGAAAGTCGAAAAGCAGGAAAAACTTATCGGTCTTAAAGGCAAGTTCTATATTGAACGTTTGTATAGTGACGGAAGGCGCAACGTTGTTGTAAATCGTCGCAAATATCTGGAAGAAAAGATTGAAGCGAACCGTGATAAATTCTTCAACGAAGTTAAGATAGGTGATTCTGTAAAGGGTACTGTAAAATCCTTCACAAGTTTTGGTGCCTTCATCGACCTCGGCGGTTTTGACGGACTTCTCCATATCAATGATATGAGTTGGGGGCATGTTACACGTCCGAAAGATTTCGTAAAGAAAGGTCAGGAAATCGAGCTTAAGGTTATCAGACTCGATCCAGAAAAGAAGAGAATCAATCTTTCCCTCAAGCATTTCACTGAAGATCCTTGGATTCACTTTGAAGACAAATATCATGTCAATGATGTCGTGAAGGGAAAGGTTACTAAGCTGACAGAATTCGGTGCTTTCATAGAACTTGAGGAGGGTATCGAAGGTTTGGCTCATATTTCTGAGTTCAGCTGGACCAAAAAAATCAGCAAACCGTCTGATATGCTCAAAGAGGGCGATGAAGTCGAGTGCATGATTCTTGGTTATGATATTCAGGCTGGACGCGTTTCCCTCGGACTTAAGCAGGTCACTGCAAACCCATGGGATTCCATCGGTGATAAGTATCCTGTCGGAACAAAGGTTCACGGAAAGGTTGTCAAGATTACAAACAGCGGTGCATTCCTCCAGATTGATGAAGGAATCGATGCCTTCCTCGCTGGAGAGGATCTCTCTTGGACAAAGAAGGTTAAGCATCCTGGCAGTGAGATAAAGGTCGATCAGGAACTTGATGTTGTTGTGACTGAGTGTGATCAGGAGAACCGCAGGATTCGTGTCGGTGTAAAGCAGTTGACCGATAATCCTTGGAAGGACTTCGCATCTCAGTACAAGCAGGGAAGCACTCTTGAAGGGGAAGTTACATCCATCACTGATTTTGGTATCTTCGTACGTGCTCCGAACGGAATTGAAGGTCTTGTAAACAAGGCAAATATCTCTGATGACCGCGAGACACCTTTTGAAGAGTCTGTCAAAAAATTCAATGTTGGTGATAAAGTCAATGTATATGTTGTTTCCATCGATGTTGAAAAAGAGAAAGTAGCTTTCTCTATCAAGGAATATAAGAGAGCAAAAGAACGCGAGCAGATTTCCCAGTACATCTCCTCTAGCAGTGATGATGACGGCGGATATACAATCGCAGACAGCATGAAGAATCACGGAAATAAATAGTCGTTTCCTGTAGAAGATACATGCAAGGGCACATTGCCGTTTTCCGGCAGTGTGCTTTTTTTATGAACATGGAATTGATTGCACAGAGTCTTAGGTATAAAAAACTTCTTGCCGCATTAGGAGATGTTGCGGCTTCTCCGCTTCCCGTACTCATACGTGGCGAACTCGGCAGCGGGCGCGATACCATTGCCAAAGAAATTCATAAAAGACGCGGGGTGGGTGAAAATAGTCGCTTTGTACGCATAAAACCCGCCTGCAGCGATATCTCTTTTTTGTCTGAATCTGCTTTCGAGGGGAGGACGGACACTTTTTATCTGGAAGAAGTCAGCCTGCTTACGAAGGATGTTCAGCAGAATTTAGCCTCTTTTTTAAGAAATACTTCGTCTCGTAGCATCCCGAAGGTTATTGTGTCGACGTCAAAAGACTTGGAATCCTCTGTGAAGAAAAGTCTTTTTGATTCCAAACTTTTGTCCTCACTTTCCCGAATCATCATTACTGTTCCTCCTTTGCGGGAACGTGAAAAAGATATAGTGCCTCTCGCTGAGAAATTTTTAGCAGACTGTGGGAATGATCTTAATAAACCGCTTTCCGGTTTCTCGCAGGCTGCGATTGAAAAGCTTCAGTCGTATTGGTGGCCCGGAAATCTTCGGGAGTTGAGGCTTGTTATGGAACGTGCTGTTCTCTTCTCAAAAGGTTCACGGCTTGAGGCTGGGGATATTGTGTTGCAGTGTGAAAAATCAGCTGCTGATATGCCTCTGGATTTTGTTACTGATAAGACTTTGCATGGTGCCATCAATATGTTCAAAAAGAAATATCTGTCACAGATCTTGGATGAAAGTGGGTGGAATAAAGCGGAAGCTGCCAGAGTACTTGGCATACAACGGACCTATATTTTCAAGTTGATTGATGAGCTGGGGATTTCCCGAAACTCATAGTCCGATGGTCCTGCGTTTGACAATATCTACTTTTTTCTATATAGTAGAAAAACATTTTTACAAATGTAAATGAATTTGGAGATTTATAAAAATGGCTAGTAATGTTCTTTCTCTGGGTGAAAAGCAGGAGAAAAAGGGTGCACAGGAAAAAGTCGAAGGCTTCATGATTCGAAATAGAAAGCCGATTTTGTGCATTGTTGGCGTTTTGGTTCTTGCAGCCGCTGCAGTTTGTGTGTTTGTCGGTGTGTCAGACAGTCAGACCAAAAAAGGTATAGACGCTGTTTCCGCCATTGAATATCAATATGTGAAAAAGAGCGATGACATAGCGGATTCCGAAGTTGCAGAGAGACAGGCTGCAGCCCTTGCTTCTCTTGCGTCTTATACTGAAAAGAAGGGAATTGTCGGTATCCGTGCGAATATGCTTGCCGCAGATATCAATTTTGCAAAAAAAGATTTTGCTGCCAGCCTTGATGCTTGGTTGAAAGCTGCAGCACTGGGTGAGAAATTGTACACTGCACCAATCTGCTATTTCAATGCAGGTGTTTGTGCAGAAGAGCTCGAAAAAACAGCAGAAGCTATAAAATACTATGAAACAGCTGCAAATAAGCCTGATTTCTATCTTGCAGCTCATGCTTTCTTCAATTTGGGGCGCATGAATGAGGTTGCTGCTGATTTTGAAAAAGCGAAAACAGCATATCAGGCTGTTATTGACAAGTATCCCGGTAATGATTTTGCAAACCTTGCACAGAGTCGCATCATCGCGCTCAATGTGTCCGGAAAAGCAGAGTGACTGTAATGAAAAGGACTGACTGTTTCAGAGTATTTTCTCTTTTGACAGCCAGTCTTTGTTTTTTTTCATGCGGTTTGGATACTGAGGACTTCGTAGAAACCCCTGAAAGTGTCCATACGGTGAATTATACCAATGCCGATCCCACTCAACAGTATTTTTCATTCGTAACGACAGAACACTATTCTGATTCAGAGTTTGTTTTTGAGGGAACGGAAGTATACTACAAGATATACAGTAATGCTTCATCGATGGTTCGGGTGGAACAGAATATCGATACGCTTTCAGAAACTCAGCAGGCGACAAGTTTAATAGATTCTTACGGGTACAAGACGTTGAAACTGAGTTCCGGCGATACCCCGACTCCTTTAATTACAGCTACAGGCCATAATCGGCATGTCTATATACGGCTCACTGACTTGATCAGTTCCTCGAATTCTGACTATATAGCGTCGATATGTGTGACATCATCTGCTATTTCGAAATGTGATACCTCCGCAATACTCGGTTATCCGCGCAGGTTTGTGAATTATAGGTACGGATTCAATTTTACTCAAAACTCTGATAATCCTCGTCCTTCCTCGTCTGACAACGACTTTTCCGGTTCGTCATCGGCTAGTACATATTATGTTGATGTATATGCAGTTGCTGTCGGCAGAAACTCAAGTTCAAGTACCCGTTCCTATAGCAAGGTTTTGAGACTTGGCTCTTTGTCTATAAATCCTTCTGATTTTTCTTAATCAGTATTATACCCTCTTGCAATTTTTTTTCTTTATGTGTATTATATAAGAACTTTGGCGCTTTAGCTCAGCTGGATTAGAGCATCTGCCTTCTAAGCAGAGGGTCGGCAGTTCGAGCCTGCCATGCGTCACGAGCCCCGTAGTTTACGGGGCTTTTTTTATGCCTATTGTCCACGTTGCCGAGAAAAAAAGAGGTTGCATTGCAACCTCCTTTTGCTTGGTTTACACGTTGTTTAGAATTTTTTACCAAAGATTGCACGTGCAATAGCAATGGTCAGGCATGTTCCCAGAATGCTTATTACAAAGGATGCTACTCCTGTTGCTGAGCCGATGCCTATTACCTTGGCAAGCACATCACCCAAAATTGAGCCGATGATACCCAACAAACAGCACATCCAGAATCCATGGCTGCTCTTCATGAATATACTTGCAAGCCATCCGATAAGTGCACCGACGAGAATTTTGATAATAAGCCCTACAATCATCTGAAATTCCTCCAAATTACATGAATTTCAATTATAGAAGTGTAAAGGAATACTCTGGATATAACTCCTTAAAAGTTCCTTTCGGCAATTATAGCATAAACAGCTGAATTTTGGTATACTGACACAAATTATTTTGCAGAGGCATAGTATGGCAGATATTTCATGGAACAACGTGGACAGCCTTGAAAGCTTCAAGAAGCTTCAGTCCCTTAAGGGAAAGGTTTCCGTAAAAAAGGCATTGGATGGTAAAGACGGGGCTTCCCGTGTTGCAAAGTACAGCGTGCCTATGGCTTGCGGACTTACGTATAACTTTGCAGCAAAGCAGGTTGATGACCAGATTCTTAATGTGTTCAAGGAATTGGTTGCAGAGGATCAGCTGCTTGAAAAATTCGAGGCATTATATAACGGCGAGGTAATCAACCTTGGCGAAAAACGCATGGTTCTTCACCAGCTTACACGCGGACAGTTGGGAAAGGATGTCGTTGCAGACGGCGTAAATAAGCGAGAATTCTATGTAGAACAACAGACGAAGATTGCTGCTTTTGCACAGGACGTCCATTCTGGAAAGCTGGTAAATGAGAAAGGTGAAAAATACACTTCTGTATGCCAGATTGGTATCGGTGGTTCCGATTTGGGACCTCGTGCTATGTACCTTGCTCTCGAAAACTGGGCAAAGGCAAATAACACGTTCAAGATGGAAGCTCATTTTATTTCAAACGTGGATCCTGACGATGCTGCCAGCGTTCTTGCTTCCATGGATTTGGGAAAAACGATTTTTATCCTTGTTTCAAAGAGCGGTACGACGCTTGAAACACTGACGAATCAGTCGTTTGTCATCGATGCGCTCAAGAATGCTGGATTGGATCCTTCCAAGCACATGATTGCTGTAACTAGTGAAACTTCACCTCTTGCAAAGAGTCCTGATTATCTTGCAGCTTTCTTTATGGATGACTACATCGGCGGACGCTATTCTTCAACGTCTGCTGTCGGTGGTGCCATTTTGAGCTTGGCTTTCGGACCTGAGGTTTTTGCCCGTTTCCTTGATGGTGCTGCAGCAGCGGATAAGACTGCAACTGAAAAAGATCTTATGAAGAATCCAGCTCTTCTGGATGCTCTTATTGGTGTTTATGAACGAAATGTGCAGGGATATCCTACCACTGCAATTCTTCCGTATTCACAGGCTTTGTCACGTTTCCCTGCCCATCTGCAGCAGCTCGACATGGAGTCTAACGGTAAAAGTGTAAACCGTTTTGGAAAGAAAATGGACTATGTTACCGGTCCAGTTATCTTTGGTGAACCCGGTACTAATGGACAGCACTCTTTTTATCAGCTCTTGCATCAGGGGACGAATGTTATTCCTCTTCAGTTCATCGCCTATGCAGAGAACCAGACAGGCAAAGATGTTGTGATACAAGGTTCTACAAGTCAGAAAAAACTCTGTGCAAATGTTGCGGCTCAGATTGTCGCATTCGCCTGTGGTAAGGATGATGAAAATCCTAATAAATTCTTTGCTGGTGAAAGACCTTCAAGCCTTATCTATGGAAAGAGCGTAACTCCAGAGACACTTGGCGCACTTCTTGCTCACTATGAGAATAAGGTTATGTTCCAGGGCTTTGTTTGGAACGTCAACAGCTTTGATCAGGAAGGTGTTCAGCTTGGAAAGACTCTTGCTAAGGCTGTTCTTTCGGACAACATGAGTGAAACACTTGCCGCATATGCAAAGCTTCTGATTAAGTAAAGAAAAAGGGAAAATAATAGCCCCGGCGTGAATTGAACTAGCAATTCTGCCGGGGCCTTTTTATGGAAAATGGTTTCAGTTGACTATAATCAGAGATGCAATCTTCCCGTCAGGAGTATAACACCGTTCAGGGTTCGTGACATCTGCAAAGGTATTCACTCCGCTGTAATACGCGTATTCGTATGTTCCTGGCGGAAGCGTCAGGTCAAACTGGTATACACCAGGTTTCACTTCCTTCATTTCATAAATCCAGCTGTCCCAGTTTGTGAAACTTCCGCCGATTCGTACATGCTGTCCTGTTTTTCCTGTGTATACGAAGCGGACCTTTCCGTCTTTGACTTCAGTTGCAGGGGGGAGATCCCTTGTTGCATCAACCTGCGACAACGTGAGTCTTGTGCCCGGGTCGTACACTGTGGTTTTGTTTGTTGGATCGAGCGTCCAAAGTCCGTCAACTACAATGCGGTAGTTGATTTTTGTCATTTCTTTTTTTAATGGCAATATATAGAAGAAAAGGGAAGATGTCACTTTTCCGTCGTCATCGTATGTATTGTACCTTCGGTAGGGATGTATGACGTGAAAATCTTCAAAGTCGAAGGCTATGCCGACGAATCTGGCCTTATCTCCTGCTGTGAAGATAAGGTTGTTGCCGTCTAAATACGGCTCCTTTACTTTTGTCAGCCTGGTTACTATTTCGGCCTGCTCAGCTTCTTCGTCTGTCAGAGGTGCTTTTTTATCAGCCGCGAATGATGGCAGTGCGAAAACTGCGAATGATAGAAATAACGCGGCAACATGAAGTAATTTCTTATCCATATTGAACATATCGGCCTCCTTTTCTATTGAGTTTATCAACAAATTACAGGTGTTTCAAGGAGCTTTAAAAAATCTCATAGTGTCGTTTTTTTATTCCGATAACCATATTGAAAGAATATAGATTTGCGGAGTATAATAAACAGGTTATGCCAGGATTAAATCAGCTTAAACAGTTTACCTCAGATATAGTTAATGTGGGTGATGAAGTGAAAATCCGCTCCGCCCGCGGAGAGAAACCGGTGCAGGTGAAACTGCCAAAAGGAATAAGTGAAGCGGACGACAGCGATGACTTTCTGGACGGCATGCCTGGAATCTCGGAAGAAGAACTTGCGCAAGAAGAACTCGGTCCAACAGAGGATCAGTATGATTTGTCAGAACTTACTGGTGGCGGTTCTGAAAAGACTTCAAAAACTTCTGAGCCATCAGTTGTCATACCGGATGTTTCCGATTTGCTTTCCCCTGGTGAAATTGAAATTTCAGATGATGATTTGAGTGAATTCGAAACTCCTGCAGAACCGGAACCCGAACCGGAGCCTGAGCCAACTCCCATTGAGGATTTAGATTTGGATGCCTTGTTACAGCCGAGTCAGACTGAAGAAGTTCCTGAATCTGAACCTGCTCCGGAACTAGAGAAGTCCGCAGATGACGGACTAGGGAATGATTTTGATGTTTCTTCCCTTTTGAACGACGATACGGAGCCTGTAGAAGCAGACGGTCCTTCCGGCGAAGTTCCCTCTGAAGATTTTAATGATAAGCTTGACTCCATGGCAGCTTCCTCTGTTGAAGGTATGGGGGAATTGCCGGATTTTGACATAAACGAAGCTGCCTCTGATTTTTCTTCAGGCGATTCAGGTATTGATATGGGAGCCATGCTTCCTGATGAAATGAAGGAAGAACCCGGTTTTGATGTCTCTGATGCAGGTACTTCTTCTGACGAGAGTGGCTTGTCTGATGATATTCCTGTTCCAGAGATGCAGGACTCTGACTCATCGTTAGTTCCTGATGTATCGGGTTCTGAATTTGACCTGCCCCCATTGGACGAGGGAGAAAACAGTTCTGATACTTCTTTGTCTGATTTTGATCTTCCTTCCCTTGATGACAATGCATTTTCAGCCGGTGCCGAAGTACCGGATGCTAGCAGCGTTGAAACGCCTTCTGAGGTGAATGCATCGATACCTGATTCTATAGATCAAAACAGCGAATCTTCAGTGTCTTCAATAATTGAAGACAACAGTGACACACTTAAGGATATGGAACTTCCTTCCTTTGATTCGACGGATTCCGACACTGGTCTAGAGGATATCGGCAGTATGCCGGGTGGAGATGATACATCCGGTGATATGCCTGATATAGGAAATTTGGACGATATACCAGGTCTTGATTTGGGAGAGGAGGGCTCCGCTGAAGAGCCTGTTGAACAGTTTGACACTTCTGGAATGGATAATATGGACTTTACCGAGACGGATTCCTCTTCCGATTTCGAGTTGGGGGATGTTTCCGGTTCTGGAGGGGACGAAGAATTCTCTATTCCGGGATTTTCTGATACTGTTACCGCAAATCTAAATAAAAAACAGGAAGAAGAGTCTGCAGCGGCTGAAACAGAAGATAAAGAAGCTGCTTCTAAACCTAAAAATACCTTTACAGATGCCGAATATAGACACTTTCTTGCAAACCTCGAACAGTATCCGCTCAATGTACGCATTGCTCTTGAAGATTTTGTTGTTAAAAACGAATTTACAGACGACGCTGTTTTTGAGGTCTTGGAAAAGGTTCTTCGCAAAGCGCCTGCACGGCAGGTAGCGGCAGACCTTGAAAAGAAACTCGATATTCCGCTTGATGTTCCGCGGGACTTTGAGCGCAGAAGTGTCGACGAGTACGAGGCATACAAAAAGACGATAGAGTATCAGCTTAAGAACCGTATTATTCCGTTCGGTATTCTGGGTACCCTTGCTGTCATTTTGTTTTTCTGCATTTATACTCTGTCAAACGCCTTTATCTATAAACCGTTGCGTGCACGTGCCTATTATAAAGAGGGCTACGCATTCATCGAAAAGAATCAATATCCGCAATCGGAAGATAGTTTTAATAAGGCAATCGGGTATCAGTCCGTAAAGAAATGGTTCTTCCGGTATGCAGAGGGGTACCGCGAACATAAGCAGTATGAACGCTCCCGAGTCATGTATGACAGAATTCTCAAACAGTTTTCTCATAGTAAAGCTGCGGGACTTGCTTGGGCCGACATGGAAGCCTCTGACTTGTACAACTATCCAGAGGCTGAAAGAATTCTCAAACGCGAAGTTCTGGACTACTATATAAATGACCCTGACGGTATTCTCAAACTCGGAGATTTGTATCTTGATTGGGCTACTGATAAGGATCCTTCAAAATACTCAGATGCAAAGACTCAGTATGATCTGCTGGTGGAGTTGTATGGAGCAAATAAGAAACTTGCTCCAAAATATCTTTCCCGTCAGATGAGATATTACATACGGACTGATAATCTTGCACAGGTTCTCCAGTACAAACAGTCTTACTTCCCTGATAATAAAAATCTCGACGGCTCGGATCTTGTTGAGCTTTCTGGGTATCTCCTTGACAAGCGTTATGGGGATCTGCCTCCTTCTGAGGAAAATCTGCGTCCTCGTATTGAGGGACTCCGTGATATGCTTGAAAGCGCGCTCGAGGCCGGCGCTGACAATCCGCTTGCTCTTTACAATATGGGGCGTTACTTCGTCAATACAAACAACGGAACGTTGGGAACTTCTCACTTCAAGCGTGCAATAGAAGTATTCAAGAATATGAAATACCGCAACAGACGCGATACCTACAAGTATATTGATACGTATCGGTTGCTGGGTGAGGAGTATTCTCGGGAAAGGGAATATAATCTTGCGGAAAAGACCTTTGGCGAAGGAATCGATATCTTCGAAAAGGAAAACGAGTCCAGCGGATTCTCAGGAACCGAGGAAATCGGAAAACTGTATGCAGATATGGGGGATTTGGACTATTTCGTCTCCGGGGATATGGCTTCAGCCCGTAGACGATATACAAAGGCTGTTGAGAATAAGAACGATACGCCTTCTATCCGGTACAGAATCGGTTACATACAGTATGTCGATAAAAACTACGCGGAGGCTTTGGGTTCGTTTATAACCTGTACGGAGGGACAGCCTTCTGATACACATGCTCTGCTTGCACTTGCTAATACATTGAGTTTACGTGATGATAACTATCCTGCGCAGGGATGTTATGAAAAACTCATTGCTCTTTTGGAGAAGGAAATACAGCTTCACGGTATACTGTTCCCGCAGGTGCGTGCGGATCAGTATGATATTGTGGATACATACATGAAGGCATCGAATAATCTCGGCGTTACGCTTTCCCGTCTTGCAGATATGACAGGAAATAGTAAGTTGAATGCTGCTGCTATTGTACAGTTGCAGGAAAGCGTACGTGCGTGGGATGCCCTTACGAGAAATCAGACGACCATGCTGCGTCTTCCTGGATCCAACCTTGCGTCCGAGAACACAAAGTATATAACGGAACCCTATGCAGAGTACGAGCCTGAAATTTATACGGCTATTCCAAAGATAATGAATGGTGAAGAGGGGCTTGATTGAAAAGCGAAGGCAGCCGATGCAATGAGTATGGAATACTGACCCGACAAAGAAAGAATGACCTCTTAAAGGAGTTGTTCCGGAAATCCATACACATATGCAGTGCGGCAGTGCCTTTTCTTCTGCATGTTTTTGGACAGAGAATTCTAATAGCTTTGGCATGTGTTGTGGTATGCTATACGGTGGCAGAGATTTTTCGACTGAAAGGTCGGAATATCCCTGTTATCTCTCAGATAACTGCTGTAGCTGCAAGGAAGCGTGATGAAAACAGGTTTGTGCTCGGACCTGTTACCCTTTCATGCGGTATCATTCTGTGCTCGCTCGCTTGGAAACCGCTTCCCGCTTCAATCGGAATATATGCTTTGGCATTTGGGGATGGACTTGCAAGTCTTTCTGGTAAACTTTTTGGAAAAGTTCAGATTCCTTTTACACAGGGCAAAACGGCTACCGGCAGTCTGACATGTTTCACAGCCATATTTATTTCAACATATGCTTCCTGTGGCCGTACGCATGTTTCTTTGATAGTTGCTTCAGTGGGAATGTTTATTGAATTGCTTCCATTAAAAGATTTCGACAATATCTTCATTCCTCTGGTGCTTGGAGGACTCGCCCAATATCTCCTATTTCCATAAGTAGATTTTGTGCATTGTTCGCATATAGAAAACAGTTCCTGCGCTCAATACAACCGCTCCGATACCTGCCAGTGTGTAGCTGTCGGCTTGGTAGAGTAGACCGTGTCCGGTGTAGAGCATGATTATCCCTATTATTTCATGAAACATTTCTTTCGATTTGTTAGTTAAAGCCTTATTCGCGAGTGCAATCGTGCAGGCAACGATGAGTGCCAGTCTCAGAAGGAAGAATTCTTTTTCCATTCCCCACGGAACGATGAACTGTGTGATGAACCTGACGTTATTTAGGGGAATACAACATGCCGTCATTAAGGATATCGCCAGCATGATGAGAAAATTTCTTTCGACGTATTGTCTGTTTTCCGGTGTGCTGAACATAACCGAAAAAAACAGTGCCGCTACTGCTAGAATCCGTCCTCCGAGTGCAAACCGTGTAATGATTGCAATGCTCAAGGTGTCGCTTTTCCATATGTTCATGAAAACTGGTATCAGGCGGAGTCCTTCGCACATGCACCCCGCAAGGAAGCCTCCGAAAAAAATAATTTCTATAGCTTGTGTCTTTTCAAAATTACTGTAAATCAATGCGATTGACGCTATTATATATGCATTGAAAAAAATGATAGCGACTGCTGTCGCCTGTGGAGAATATGGCATGAAGGTTGTTTTGAATAGGTCCGGGAGCATCTCTCTTGAAAGTTCAGAAATCATCTTTGTTGAAAAACTTCCCTGTGTAAGGCATCGTATGAAAAGCAGCGTGTTTATTATGCCACAGCAGACTGCGAATAAAAAAAGGATGAGCAGCAACCTGTTTCGGACTTTCAATGTCATGGACTTAGCATAGCCTAAGTTCAGAATTTAGTAAAGAAGAACTTTTGATACCCGATATTTATAAAAAGGAAATTTTTATTTGGCAGGAGATATATGTATGGGTGGATGTCATAGAAACTCGGTTGCGCTTGTTGCGACATTTTTTATGTTCGCTTCTCTTTCTTTTGCCGGTGATGTCGCTGCGTTTGAGGACATAGGTTTTTCAGAAGACGGTAAAACATATATTTTTGGTGAGTATGGCAAGACTGATAAAAGGTATGAAGCATGGGCAGAAATTTATGCTGTTGATATAGCGTCAAATGATTATGAAAAGGGTGGGGTGTTTATAACAAAGCCCAGCCCTTCTACTGCTTCTATCAGCGGTAAGCAGGCCTATAAAAGTTTATTTGCCAAAAATAAGAAAAAACTCGATACGTATGGATATATGCCTTCTTCTCCCGAAAATTTGTTGTACATTCGGGGCGAAGGAAAGAAGATTGAAACTTCCGGTTCGTTGACGGAAATACTGTTCAAGGACTACGAATATTCTACTGATGAAAAGGCTGTTTATTATCACATTAAACTGGTTCCTACTGTAAAAGGTTCCGGTGTCTCCGTATCGTCTAGCTATTATATCACAATGAACCGGGAAGATGAGGCTGGTCATGTATTGAAGTCTTGGAAGATAGGAAATCCCGATATCATCAGAAAGGGTGTGAGCGCATACAGTATTGAAAAGATCTTTACTGATGATTTGAGTGAATCCTTGGTGTTCGTCATACAGAAATTCGTTGTCGATGATACAGGAACTTCAATCAGATACATGGTTGAAACGGCAGAGATGTAAATTTTTTTCAAGAATTCCTCTATTTTATATACAAAAACGCATTTTCGTATTGATTACTAAAGTATGGATACTTTAAGAGAAAATGCGTTTTATTTTTTTAAAACGATGGTCGCAGTGCCTGTTGCACTGCTCGTGTTATTTTGGATTTCCCTTTGTCCTGTCAGCTGTAAAGAGTCGGATGGAGGAATTTCCTTTTTGAGAGTTGAAGGCTGTCCCTCGATAACATCGTTCAATGTAACGTCTGCTTCATCTTTTCGCATATCGTTCGACAGAGTGGTGAATGTTCAGAAAGCCTCGCTTCGTGTCATTGGCAAAGAAATCAAACAGCCCTTGCAAGTGAATAGTAAATCCGATGGTTGTGATGTCGATTTTTTATTTTCGGAACCGACTGTTATGGGGCAATCCTATGCTCTGGACGCCGTGGTTGTTGATGCCCATTCCAATTCTCTTACTGTCAGCCTGCCTTTTACTTCTTACAATGAACATCTTGCAAAACTTGCAATCTGTGAAGTACGCAATGCTTATTCCTCTAAAACAAAGAAATGCGAATTCATCAGGCTTTATTGCTTGGAAAGCGGTAATCTGAGTGGACTTGAAGTTGTCAGTGCTGGAGACGGTGAAGAAAAGAAATATGCGTTTCCTCCTATTGATATTAAAAAGGGACAGTCTGTTACCGTACACCTGCGGAAAATTCGCGACAGCGATGGAAATGAGATTGAGAACGGCATGATTGATGAAGTGAACGGGAACATAACAGAAGCCTATGCAACCGATGCTTCCAGCTCATCATGGGATTTCTGGGTGGATACCACGAAGAGCCGGATAGCACCGAGTGATATACTCATTCTTCGTGATAACGGACGGCACAAAATCTGTGACGCATTCTTGTTCGTGGATCCAAAGAAAGAGAGTACTTCCTGGGAGAAAAAATATCTGCCGTTTGAACGTGCTGTCGCAGAAAGCGGAACTTGGGTTGATAGCTATGGAAAAGCTTCTGCTTCATATTCAAGTGCCTTTGTTGCTGACGGCATTACCAACAGCGCTGTTACAAGGACTATGATTAAGAGCAAGCCTTCCCACCTGCCTTCTTCTGCTTCTGATTGGAGCGTCAAACGGAAGAAGTAGGAATTTCCCTGAGTTTTGTGTACTTCCAGTCATAGGCATGGCTTCCGGGAAGTCCTGATGTTATGCGCTCATTCTCTTTTGACAGCTGGAACTGTATGAGTGCCTTGAATACGGTCATCAGCGGTTCCGGGTCTGCATTTCGTTTTGCGATCCCCGTCGTCTGGAGTTCCTTTATCAGGTAGTAGCAGGATTCAATCGTTGAAACACAGTATTCCTTCGGTTCATGCTTGAACGTGAAAATGCTCCGGTAATTTCCGTAAAAAGAAAGCCGGGGTAAATCATACAGATTGCGGGAGAGTTTAATTATTTTTTTTGAACATGCCCACGTAGAGTCAACCAGGATTACCAGCAGAGTTTTGTTTCCAATAGCTTCCTTGAACCCTTCCTTGTGTGCAGTCCATGCATCTGGAGATGGGTAGAGGAGAACCGGATAGTACTGCGGATCTTGCAGTAATGTGTTAAGCCGTTCGTTGTCCGAAAAGTCAACACCTACCAGTATTTCACTTCCTGGCAGACTTAAAGAAGCGAGCCGTCCAGTACCTGTCCGCTGTCGCTTTGCTTCTTTTGGATGCATGAGGAAAATCCATTTGATATCAGTATCTACGCTTTTGATATATTTGCAATAGCAGTTTGATTTAGGGCGCAGACACTGATAACACAGTTCCCGTTCGTTTGTTTCAGGCATTGATAAGTGCCGCCAGAGCGTCCTTACTGGTTGCTCCAATCTGCTGTCCTGCAACTTCTCCGCCTTTGAACACGATGAAATTCGGGATGCTCATAATATTGTATTTTTCTGCCAAATCCTGATTGTCGTCGACATTCACCTTGCAGACTTTGTAAGCACCGTTTGCTTCCCCTGCAAGCTCTTCCACGACAGGGCCCATCATTTTACAGGGACCGCACCAAGATGCCCAGAAATCTACCAATACCGGAACTTTGCTGTCGAGCACTTCTGCCTGAAATGTGCTTTCGGTTACTTCTAATGCCATATAAAAACCTCCTAATTGATTGTACACAATTAAATATATACGAAACGAGAGGTTTTGGCAAGTGGTATAAAATTGCTATTCACCCTTGCACAAGATTTTCTTTTTGTATATACTCCCTTCCATTACAAAATCGTTTGCCAGTGGTTACAAATCCTCTGGTCCCTTCTTTTTTATTTATAAATGTTGTACGCGAAAGAATATTTTTTGAGGTTTTCTTGATGAAACACAATGTGTACAAAGTTTTACGTTTTTTTACAGGTTTATTTTTTTCAGTTGCACTTACGGCAGGTGTCTTTTCCTGTTCCAACAGCACGGGGTCTTCTTCTGAAGAGGCAGAGACAGGTTATCTCTCTTTTTCCTCCGGCAGAGCAATGTCTGACTATGGGTTGTCTGTAAGTGATTTAACGAATCTTGTTCTTGTTGGTAGCTGGAAAGGTGGTTCTCTTCAGACCTTAGGGCAGTGGACGACCGTAAACGAACTCAATGGCTGTATGCTGGAAGTTAAGACGGGCAGTTGGAAGTATGCGCTTGTTGCGAATTGTTCCGGTACAACCAATGTGTATGGTGACATAAAAACGGTGGATATTATTGCCGGGCAGGCAAATAGTGTTAGATTCGACATGAAATGGGTTTACGCTCCAATCTCCACAGCGAATGCGAACATCGGTGATGTAGTGATGGAATACAACGGTTCCTCATATTGTACTGCAGTTTCTTGCTATGTTGAGTCAAAAGCACTCTTTGATTTGCTGGGAGTTGTTCCTGAGGCGGTTGTGTTTTATAAAGGTGGTAGTACTGCAATTGGAACAAACAGAGTGCTTGCTGTTAACTTGAAAAACTCCTCTGGCGATGCAACAAAATATCAATGGGCATCTTCCGGAAACGGATATACCTCTGATTTTCCATTGTTAAAATGTTTGAGATTGGAAACAGAGCCTGCTTCTGGAAGCTATTATTCTTATACCTATAATTATACTAATTTCTATCTGACAGGTGATTTTGACGGCAGTGACAACTGGGGCGGAATTTGCGCCGCGGATTCCTCCGCACTTGCGAATAGTGCAATTTGTTATCCTGCATTCAATTATGTTTTAACAACATTGGGTAGCGATTATTATATTCCAACATATGCCGAAATTGAGGAACTTGCTAAAAATTATAGCGCGGTAAATACATCGATTGCTGCAGTCGGTGGAACCCAGCTTGCAGCAGGCGCATACTGGACGAGTTCCCAGTCTGATGCAGTCACGAACGTGTGGAATGTTAATCTGAAGCCATCGGACGTGGACGGCGGTACCGTGCCAAAGACTGATCTAAAATTTACCTGTGGGATCAGATCATTTAATTAATCATTTATAAACAAAGAACCCGCTGGCTTGGTGGTCAGCGGGTTCTTTGTATTCAGCTTGCAAACGTCGATACTATTTTTCTTACTTCCTGGACAAGTTCTTCCATTGCCTGCTTCGTTGTTCCTGCGCCGAAACTGAAGCGTACCGCACTTTCCTTTTCATCTGCACTTACATTCATGCTGTCCAGAATGGGGCGGGAGTGCCTGCCTGCTGAACAAGCGCTTCCTGTAGAGATGTAGAAGCCGTCAGCGCTTAATGCCCGTTCCATCACCTGTCCGGGAATGCCGGGGAAAGCTGCCTGAACAATCCAAGGAGAAAAATCTCTGCTCTCTGGTGCAGTTCCGCGTACATGAGGGAGAATAACCGCTCCAGGCAGTTCCAGAATCTGCTTGATGAACGATGCCGTCCACTCCATCTGGTTTTCGTAGCGTTTGAGGGTTTCTTCGTTGTTCTTCGATATTGTGTGCTTGCTCAGGCAGAGGGACAGCGCTTTTGCCCCAAAGATGTTTTCAGTCCCACTGCGGATGTTTTTTTCCTGTCCGCCGCCGCGGAGGAATGGCGTTATATCCTTTGCCAAGTACAGTGCTCCTATACCGCGCGGCCCCCCCAGCTTGTGGGCACTGAATGATGCTGCATCAATGCCTTTGTAGCTGATGTCCAAAGGAATTTTGCCTGCTGCCTGTACACAATCCACGTGGAAAAAAGGTCTTCTCCTGCCTTGTGCCCGTTGGGTGAGCATGTCCGAAATCTCATAGATTGGTTGTACTGCACCAGTCTCATTGTTCACCGCCATAACACTCACATATACCGTGTCATCCGTGAGTGCGTCTTGTATCGACTGTGCGGAGACGATGCCGTTTTTGTCCGGGTTCACAGTGATGACCTTCCATCCGCAATTTGTGATGGCTTTTGCCATTTCCCTTAGTGCGGGGTGCTCGATGGCCGACAAAAGCACGCTTCCTTTTTGCGGTCTGGTGAGGACGGACAGCAACGGAATATGGTCGCTTTCTGTTCCGCCAGATGTAAAGAAAATGGTGTCGGTTTGCACATTCAAAGCCAGGGCGCATTGTTTACGGCATTCTTCAAGTGCTCGTTTTGCGTCTGCTCCAGCTTCGTGTATGCTGGAAGGGTTGCCCCAGTGTTCCAGCGCAAAAGAAAGCGCTTCCTTTTGTATTTGCTCGTCTGCGGGGGTCGTCGCCGCCCAGTCAAAATAATGTTCTGCTGAAATCATTTTTCGTGTTAGTCCTTGTTTTTTTCCTCACAAAGTACTGAGAGGATGTCTTTATCGTCTGCTTCCTTGATTATTGTACGCAGAGGAGCGGCTTGGAGAATCAACCGTATGCATGAGGCAGTCATGTTCTTCTTGTCTTTCTTCATCGCGGTCAGAAGCCTTTCGCTGGCATTTGTGATTTCTTTCAAAGCCTGCGGGACAGGTGCCATGTCGTATCCATAGGAAGCCAGCAGATTTTTTGTTCTTTCAGCAAAATCCTTGCTGCAGATTCCGAGCCTCACTCCTATGTCACAGGCCCTTCCCATGCCCCAGGCGACACCTTCTCCGTGCGTTACAGTGCCAAGCCCCGCAACGCTTTCGAGTGCATGTCCGAAAGTGTGCCCATAATTGAGAAAAGCCCTGTTTCCTTGTTCACGTAAGTCTTCATGTACTATTTTTGCTTTTGCTTTTGCGCATTCTTTGATTATTGTTAAGAGAACTGAATCGTCTCTTGAAAGAACCTGCTCTCTTTTGTCTTCAAACAAATGGACGAGCTCTTCGGAGAATAAAAGCGCTGTTTTTAAGGCTTCCGCTAGTCCTGAACGGTATTCGCGGTCACTCAGTGTCTGTATGCAACCACTCCAGATGCGTACAGAGCGTGCCGGCCAAAAAGCACCGATCATGTTTTTATAGCTGGAGAAGTCACAGCCTGTCTTGCCGCCAATGGCTGCATCAACATCTGCAAGGAGGGTCGTCGGTATAAATTCACATTGGACTCCCCGTTTGAACATTGATGCAGCGAATCCTGTCATGTCACAGATGACGCCACCGCCGATCCCTATGAATACCGCATTTCTAGTGAAATCTTTATCGAGAGCTGCTTTTACAATGGAAAGGACGCTGTCGATATTTTTTGCTGCTTCCCCTGCTGGTAGGACAATAAGCGCATCTGTTTTCTGCGGTGATGTACGAAGTTTTGTGATGAAACTGTTCATAAAGGGGAGTTCAGCTATTGTTTCATCAGTGACAAAAAGACGGCACTTGTCCGAATGTGTGCCGTCTAAATAGAAATGCGTTAAATCAGGTGTTCCCTGATTGAATGTTATGTCTGTCTTTGAAAAAAGTGAATTTTCAGAATAAAAAAGTTCGTATCCGTTATCTGTTTCCTGCATGGAGGTTATTTTAATAGTTTTTATCTTCCATTGCAACGAGTTCGTCTATGACTTTGTTCAGTCTCTGAAGTTCCCTGTCGAGCGTTTTCTTGTAATCCAGCTCACCTGTTGTTATCCGTTCCCGCTCATCTTCCCAGTTCTGCAAGTCGGTGATATACAGAAAATTATACTGGGAAACAGAACCTTTTTCGGCCCAAAGCTGTGCTTCCTGCCAGTAATAATAGCCGGCTTCATAGCAGGTTTTCGCTTTTTCAAGATTGCGCAGGTATTCGTCTTTCCAAGGAGCGTCATAAAAATACGCAGCCCGTTTGTCATAGGTGCGGGCAAGACGCAGATGCTGTTCTATCAGTTTAAGGTTGAGGTGCATTTGGTAGAGAAAACGGTATTTTTCCCACTGTGCCTTGGTTTCGATTTTGGCATCAGCGTAGAGAGGGTTGCAGAAATCCGCTTTTACTGCCTGTTCCAGCCAGTATATGTTTTCAATGCAATCATCCGGAGCCTGGGCGTAATGCACATGATACAACCGGTAATAGTCTTCTTTATATTTCGCCACATAGGCATTCCCTTGAAGCGGAATCAGCAGTGCGACGAATATGGCTAGAAATAATGGTCTGTAAACGTTCACACTTTGTCTATCGGCAGATTTCTTTCCATAATAGAGACTCTACTTCATCTGGAGGAATCGTTGCATCTATTGTTACAATCCTCATTCCCTCGTTTTTTTCTGGGGAAGCATATTCTGCTATGATTTTTTTGTATTCTGCGACAGTTTTCTGTAGAAATTGTGTGTTTTCGTATATTTCACGGTATTCTCTGCCTCCCAGACGTGCAAGGGAGATTTCTGGAGTGATATCAAAGTAGAAAAGCAGTTCCGGCAGCGGAAAAAGAGAATTGAGCAGTCTCGGGACGTTCGGGTCGCACTGTATGCTTTGATATGCCAAACTGGAAAACAGATAGCGGTCGCTTATGACTGTTTTGCCGTTTTCACATGCTTTTTTTATGCCTGTTATGAGCGTTGCGCCATCGGCATTGAATGTTCCATTTACGTGCTCATTTCTATCTGCTGCAAAGAGATATGCTGCGCTTTCATTTTGTAGAGGTACTTCACCTTTCAGCATTTTTCGAAGGAATTTCCCTGTTTCGCAGGAGGTCGGTTCTGCGGTGAACAGAAATGCATCGTTGCCTTTAGTTTTCTCCCGCATGCGCTTTATTTGTGTTGAGGTTCCTGCTCCGTCTATCCCTTCAAAAACTATGAAATTTTTTAAAACCATGAAACCCTTCTGTATATTTGTTTTTTTTATTATTATAACAATAAAAGGCTGTCGATGCCAGTGAATAGGTGTAATGGAACAGCAGAGAAGTTCAAAATTTCATGAAATCACGGTTGCGTAAGTCTGTCATAGCAGTGCTAGTGTTTCTCACTATGCTTTTCTTAAGCCTGCGTTTTATGACCCCCGTGTATAAAACTGTTGACTCGTTGATGACACAGGCGGAAAGCCGTTTTTTGTCAGAGTTTTCTGCACGGACTCACTTAGGAATTTCTTATGACTCCTTGTCCCCGTCCCTGTTTTCAAGCATAAAAATCCGCAATATCAGGATTTTTGAAATAGCAACAGGTGAGGATTTACTTTTCATAAAAAACGTTGTATTCCGTTTCAATATTTTCCGCATAGTATCAAAGGATATTGAACACGCCTTTTCCAGACTTGTGATATCCGGTGTGACGCTTGATGCTGATGAGGCAAAGATTTCTCGGATACGGACGGCTCTTTCGGCGGCGAAGAAGCAATCTTCTGCTTCCGAAATCCTTGAGAATGCTGGTGTTTCCGTGTCGAGTGATAGTATTATCACAGAAGATCAGACGGCTCTTGTTGAAAAACTTCTGGCAGCCCTGCCTCGGGAAACTCTGATAAAAGATGTGCATTTGACGTATCGACTCGGAAATGGTGCGGATGCTGAGGTGTCTTTTGGGAAACTGAGTCTCCGAAAAGGCAGTGCGGGGAGTTTTCAGCTCTCTTGTACTGGAGGCTTGATAACTGCCGTTGTCGGTAGCAAAGGATACCGTGTCGGTGAGCGCTTTACATGCAAGGGGAATGTCGTAAAAGGTTTTTCAGGCAGTTCCGCCAGTCTTTCCCTTGAGCCATATACGGCTGCCGATATAACGCTGTTCAGAACACAGTTTCTTTTGCGGTATGCTGATGGCGGTGTCATTGCGAGCTCTACACAGAGAATCCTTCCATATTCACTTTCTGCGGCATTTCAATTCGATCAACGTATTTTAAAAGCGTCGTTCAATGCAGACCGTTTGAATCTCCTGTCGGTAGCGAAATTCCCTTTGCAAAATGAACGGTTCCAGAAAATTGCTGCTACAGAGTTGACTTTGTCTGGTTCTTTGGATGCAGATTTGAAGCATCGCTTATATAATTGGACAGGCTTAGGAAATTTCGTCATTCCAGAGGAGTTCGTTTCCGGTAAGGAACGGGTTTCCTTCGATTTGAAGGGAAATCAGCAGACTGTTTTCCTAAATCAGTTGGATTTTGACGGTGCGCTTGTCACTGGTAAGGGGAAAGGTTTCTTCAATATTCCTGAAAAGTCTCCGTCCCTAACTTTTTCCATTGCATCACTCCGCTTGCCGAATGGGAATGCATTGAAATTCAATGCGGACTTTTCAAAAGAGGGGAAAGACATCATTGCAAAAATTGCTTCCCTGCCGCTCGGTAATCAAGCGTTTTCTTCTATTACGCTTCGTGCAGCTCCTGAAAAAAAGGCAGTTCCTTTTTCACTCTCGTTTGTGGATGGAACAAGACGGGAACTAGTGGGAACCGCCAAGATTTCGGGGGTTTTCAACTGGGGAACAAAAAGTCAGCTTTCTGCAGATCTCGATGTAAAAGAGTTCTTTTTGGAATCCCTTGCACGCGCCGGTGTATATTTTGCAAAGAAAGAAACCGGTGAAAAAATTCTGAAGCAGCTTCCCCGGTTGAAAGATGTATATACATCGGATCAGCTGAAGTTTTCTACCGATTTTAAGCATATTTCTTTTTCCATACCTTCTGTGTTTATAGCGGATTTTAAAGATGCCGGAAAGAAGCTGGAACTTTCAGCAAGCGGCACAGACAGGGCTGTCGAAGTAAAACAACTGGATGTTTCCTATGGCAATGTGATAGTAAAGGCTGCCTTAGGCGCTGAAAGGGCTGAAGTTGATAATCAAGTATCGTTCAGATCGACACTGAACGTGAATGGGACTCCGTACGAATTGTCCGGAACGTATATGCCGAAGGAATGGTTTACACTTTCAGGTTCCTACGGCATCGATATTCTTGCCAACCTCTCAAATGGGGCAAGCGGTTCTGCAAAAATAGCTTCTCTTCCATTGCCTGTTTCAAAGAATCTTAATCTTGCGTTTTCTGTCGATACCGTTTTCGATGTCAAAAATCTGTCGGAATATCTGGTCACTATACGTAATCTGCAAGTCGATGTTACAAAAAGTAAACTTAACAGAACTCCGAAGCTTGTCATCGCTGGAAGCGTTGACCCTGCCGGTTTAATAATGGATTCCGTTTCGTTTGCGGACAGCTCTTCTTCCGCGGCAGGTAAAGGTTATGCCTTGTGGAACATAAAGGATGGTATAGTTGACTCCGTTTCCGCAGTAATAAATCTGGGGAATGATTTAACGGGAGAGGCTTTTAATCTTGCGGCAGACTTTACCAATCCGCTCCGGGCAAAACTGTCCAAGCAGACGGTCTTAAGCGACTGCTATTTCTCCGTCAAGCTTGATGTGAACAAATTTCCTATAATGAGGATTGCAGCGAACCAATATACTGATGACACTTTCAACGGTTCCCTCAATGCCAGCGGTACACTCGAAAATCCGTATGTCCTGCTCAACGTGGAGAACTTTTCGGCTCAGGTCGGTACGAGGCCGGTGATAATGAAAGGAAAGGCTGAACTTGTCGATGGATTTGTCGATATTCCAGGACTTACTATATCCTGGGGAAACATGAAGGCTTCCGACATAAAGGCTGAAATCGATTTTTCGAAGTTTTCTGGCAAAGCCTCTGCGGATTTTTCATATCGGCTTTTCGGACGACATTATGTAAAGGCGCCTCTTTCTCTGACAGTGAATAATCTGTCAGATTCTACTGCTGTTCACAAACTTTCAGAGCGCTTTATTCCTCGAAAGTTTCAGATTCTTTTGGATACACCTGTTTCAGCAAAGGGGATAATAAATGGATCAATACCTCTTTCTGCGAATATTATCAGGGATGGGAACACTGTCAGTTTTGAATCGGCGGAAAATTTGGGAATAAAGGGAACGTACCTTGTAAAAACGGGAACTATTGCTGCGGATGTCACTAAGGACAAGCCTCTTGGAGCAAAGGTCAGGGGTAGTGTCAAACGATCCCTTATCAATTTGGATATAACGGAGGTACACGGCGATTTCTCACGTATTACCGATTTGGTGAGTACAGATGTATTCGGTCTATATAATGGAAAGCTTTCAGGTCAGGTGTCTTTGGGAGGCCTTACGAGCGACCCTATTCTTTCCGGCGGATTGATGATACGGGATTTGGATTTTGCTTTGCCCCTTATATTTCCAGAGCATTTGACGAACAAACTCGTCCTGTTGACTTTGACAGACAATAAGATTTCCTTGCCGAGAACTGTTTTCCATGTAGGATCTGAAAGACTCCGTATGGATGCAAACATACTGCTTGACCGGTGGAGCCTTGATACTATTGATGCAAATGCCGAGACTGTTGCAGGTGATGCTGTACGGGTCGCAATGGATGTTCCAAAGGTTGCATTTACTGGTGACGGAGACATCAAGGCTGCTATGCACTATGATGACAACCGCATGGAACTTAAAATCGGGGGGAATTTGTCTGAGGCTGATATCTATATTCAGGCGATGAGTGAAGAGCTCGACTTGATGACGATCCCGAAATTCATCATCTTTGGGCGTGAGAAGGCTGATCCAAACTACGGTGTTGAGCCGAAAGTCAGTTTTTACGAAGCATTCACCAGCACTGTCGACCTGGTGATTGATGTCGATTTGAAGCTTGGCAAGCACGTTAATATTATGATAAACCCTTGGCTTCGTGCTCTCGTGGCTCAAGGCACCGACCTGTCGTTCTATTTGGACAGCAATGCCGGAAAATGGACCATTCAGAGTGATGTCGTTCTGCGGGGCGGGCAGATAACCTATTTGAGCCGCAACTTTTATATCAAATCAGGTTCTATCACAATCAATGATTCTTCAGATTCTTTCAATCCGTTTATTACAGCCCGTGCTGTAACAAGGGAACGCGATTCTGAAGGAACTCCGGTAACAATCGTTTTTGAATTGGACCACCAGCGGCTTGCGAGTTTCAATCCAAGAATCTATTCAATCCCTGCCCGGTCAGAAACCGAAATCCACGCCATGCTCGGTCATATTGTCAGCGGTGATTCTGGAAATGCCGGGTCACTTTTCCTTTCTGGGCTTGATTACGGGTTGCAATTGACAGCGTTCAAAAAATTTGAAAATGCGTTGCGTGATTTGTTTAATTTTGATATATTCTCTGTACGTGTCAATCTGTTACAGAATGCCGTTAAGTACGGCATCAACTCAAATGCTTCCGCCAGTTCGGCAGAGGCGCGTGCGGCGTTGAGAAATCCCGTCGGTAACCTTTTGGACAATATGAGTGTTTACATTGGTAAATACTTCAGCAGTGATATTTACGCAGATGCGTTGTTGCAGTGGACTTATAATCAGAATGCGGCAGGTAATTCCGGTATTCTGGGCAGCGGGCTTGTGTTTCGCCCGGAGATTGGCATTGAGCTTGAAGCTCCTTTCGCCAATATCCGATGGGATTTTGCCCCTGAATTTGGAGGACTGCAGGATAATGCGATTCCGAACGTTGTAGCCGCAACATCCCTAACGCTCTCGTGGAGATTTACATTCTAAAAATTTGAGGTCAGGTATGCGTTTTAAGCGTCTCTTATTAGCCGTCTTTGTAGCTCTGTTCGTTTTTATCCCTTCAATATATGCACAAGATTCCGACTGGTATTACAATAAACCCATCTCCCAAATCCGTTTTAAAGGACTTGTAAATTATAATGACAACGAATTCCGTGGAATAACGAGTACCTTTTTAGGAAAGTCGTTTACCGATGAGCTCTTTGCGGAGCTTATGGACAAACTTTTTGCGCTTGACTATTTTGAAGACATTGACCCGATTGCTCTTCCCGCAGACAAGGATTACAAGACCGTTCTGATTGAAATAAACGTAAAAGAAAACCCCATGATTCAGAAAATACGTTTCTTGGGCAACCGAAGAGTCAGAGATAATTCAATAAAAGATACCTTAAGTTCAAAGGAAAAGGCGATTTATTATGAGGATAAACGCATAGCCGATGAAACTGCTATCCGTAATTTCTATTATTCAAAGGGATACAGTGAGGTCTCAGTAACTTCCGAAGTCACCTATCCTAAGGAGAGCGAAGCCGTTATCACCTTCACTATAAATGAGGGACGGCAGACTGTTGTTACTGAAATCCTGTTCACCGGGAACAGAATCGCTTCTGCTTCAACGCTCCGCAATAAACTGGTCACAAAGAAATCAAGCCTTTTCAACAGAGGTGGTTTCCAGGATGCAGTTATCGAACAGGATAAAAAAGCCATCCTTACCTATTACGCTGATCACGGTTATGTCGATGCCCGCGTCATCGATGTTACACAGTCCTCTGTATACAACGAAAAGAAACTCCGTCAGGAAGTGACCCTTACATATAATATCGAAGAGGGAACTCAGTATACGTTCGGAGGACTTTCTCTGCAGGGAAATAAAGTTTTTTCAACGGAAGAACTGTTAGGTCTTGTGAAGCTCCATCAGGGTGATGTTTTCAATGTCACAAAATTCAATGAAGGCATGACAGCTATTCAAAACAGGTACTACGACAACGGTTACTGGTCAAACCAGTTTGTCCCTCAGGTGGATAAGAATTCTGATGAAAAAACGATAGCGTACCGCGTCTATATACAGGAAGGTGTTAGAAGCCATATCGAGTCCATTACCGTTACTGGAAACTCGAGAACAAAGGAAGAAGTTATTCTGCGCGAAATCCCTGCAGAGGCGGGAGATATTTTTTCAAACAAGAAAATTCAAACGGGACTCAGGGATTTGTACAATCTCCAGTATTTTTCTTCCATCATACCAGATATCAAACCTGGTTCAGAAGACAATCTCGTCGATATCAACTTTGATGTTTCAGAGAAGAGTACCCGTTCCGTACAGTTTGGACTTACTTTTGCAGGAACAACATCTGCGTCAGAGCTTCCTATTTCTCTTTTTGCGTCGATTGCAGATACGAACTTGTTCGGAGAGGGAAAATCAGCCAGCCTTTCAACTTCCCTCTCCACCACATCTCAATCTGTTTCTGTAGGATACGGGCAGGACTGGATATTCGGAAAGCCGATAGCGAACAGTGTTTCCCTTACCTATGCGCACTCAAAAAATTCGACCCCTCGTGCAGTCTTCTTGCCTGACGGAAGAATGGACAACTCTTCTTATTATATGGATTATGAACAGCATCGCTTTACCTTGTCGGACAATATATCCAGGCGTTGGGCGATGGATTGGGGAACGCTGACGGTTGGCGGTGGAATATCCACGTCGTTGCTTAACAACTTGTATGATGGTAATAAGTTCACTCCTGCTGCTATTGCAATATCCGATTACCACAATAAATGGAATCCCCGCAACAGCATTTCAATTGGGGCTTCATTTGATGCACGTGACTTCTATTTCAATCCGTCAAAGGGATGGTTCTTAAGTCAGAGTTTGACTTGGTATGGATTGATGCCGAAAGGTAAGTTTATATTCCCTGAAAACTTTGGCGAAAGTGAATTCATCCTTAGATCCACTACAATCGGTGAAAAATACTTCCAGTTGTTGAACGCTCCGGTAACAGACAACTACAATCTGCAGGTTGTTTTGATGGGATCTTCTACCTTAACGATGCAGCGCCCGTATTTCGGAAGCGGCATATCCAAGAACAGCCAGCTGTATCTCGACGGTGTCTTGAACACCCGCGGTTGGGAAATCTATGATGACAATGCAGGTCGCGGAAACCTGACGTGGACGAATAGCCTTGAACTGAGAATTCCTGTTTGGCCGAATGCTGTGGCACTTGACTTTATTTTTGATGCGTCAATGATAAAGGATGATATGAAGGATTTCCACAAAATGTCAAATATGGATGACTGGTACTTCAGCTGGGGTCCTGGACTGCGTCTCTTGATGCAGCAGCTTCCTTTGAGATTGTTCTTTGTGAGCAACTTCAAGATGGAAAATGGTTCTGTTGCTTGGAAGGATCGGGACGGGGATTCCTTAAAGAGTATGATGTCGTCATGGCACTTCGTGCTTTCCTTCAACTCTCCAAACCGCTAAAAAGGGGTGTGGTCGTGAACAAAAAGTTCTTGCTGGTTGTATTTGTTTTTATGCTTGTTGCATCTTCTGGACTCTTTGCCCAGCAGATTACCCGATTCGCCGTAGTTGACACTGCTCGTATCTATCAGGCATATTTCAGGACGTCTGCACCTGTTCGCAGTTATGAAACGAAAAAGGAAAGCTATCAGGCTGAGATTGACAGTCTGACGCAGGAGCTGCAGCAACTTCATGAACAGAAACTTGCGTATGACAAGGCTAATGACGCTTTGAACTCGGCGCGGCTTCAGGCTGAGATAACAAAAAAAGCCGATTATCTTAATGAATTTGCAAATGCGAAAAACGCAGAGCTAGAATCCCTCAAGAGTTCCCTTCAGAGCAATGATGAGTTCTACCAGAATCTATATGCAACGCTGGAAAAAGTCGCTGAAAGCGGAGGGTATAGCGTTGTCATGAGTCTGCAGCAGGCCAATGCAATCCTGTGGTACAGTCCTTCTGTCGATATAACCGATGAAGTCATAAAGCAGCTCGGATTGTAACGGTACATCATGGCAGATGAAACGCCTCTTTTTTCCCAGTATCAGGCATTGAAAGCCAAGCATCCGGATGATGTCCTGATGTTCAGGCTTGGAGATTTCTATGAAATGTTCGATAAAGATGCTGATGAAATCGCCAAGCTTTTGAATCTTACACTGACACACCGCGGTGACCGTCACATGTGCGGTGTTCCCCACCATGCATTGAAGATTTATGTTGCACGGCTTTTGCGCTACGGGAAAAAAATTGCTATTGCGGAACAGATTGGACCCATTGCAAAGAAGGGGCTTACAAAACGGGAGATAGTCGAAGTCATTACCCCCGGAACTGCCATTGAAAGCGAATATCTGAACGGAAACAGGAACAACTTTCTTGCCTCATTCTGCATACTCTCGGGGTACGGCGCGCTTGCGTATGTGGATGTAACCACAGGAGAATTCAAAGCGACGAGTTTTGCCGAAAAAGATGTCGCAGAGAATTTTCCAAAGGAGCTGAGTCGTTGTTCTCCGCGGGAACTCTTGTTGCCGGAAAAGCTCCGCGACAATGTTGTAGTTCGAAAAACTCTGGAATTATGTGAAGATATGGCTGTCTCTTGGTATCCCGACTGGAATTTTGATTCCGCGGTGAATTATCAACGGCTCGTCAAGCAGTTTCACACTGTAAATCTTCGTTCCTTTTCCCTCGATGAAAAATCTCCTGAGGTTCCGCCAGCCGGTTTTCTTGTCGATTATCTGCAGAAAACAACGAATACAGTAGCCCCTCACGTCAATGAAATAACTGTCTATCACGAAAATCAGTTTGTGATGATAGACGATGCCTCCCGGAAGAATCTCGAAATAACTGCAAATCTCCGCGATGGCGGAGTTGCATTCAGTTTGCTCGAATGCCTTGGCTGTTCAAAAACCTCAATGGGCGCACGGCTTTTGCGCAGTTTTTTACTGTTTCCCCTTACTGATGTCGCTCGTATCAACAGGCGACAAGAGCACGTAAACCTTTTCTATGCGAATGTGAGTCTCCAGAAAAAAGTCAGGGAAAAGCTTGACGGAATTCTCGATATCGAGCGGCTCGCTGGTAGAATTGCAATGGAACGCGCCCATGCAAAGGATTTGAAGGCACTGCAGAACAGCCTTTCGCTGTGGCTCAACGCACAGGGCATACTTGCTGACTTGAATTTCATACAGACCGGCTCTGACACTGCCGGAGAGATAATATCCATAATCGATAAAGCGATTGTTGATGACCCTCCGACTGTTTTTACTGAAGGCGGGATAATTAAGCAGGGGTGGTCCGATCAGCTCGACCACTGGCGTGAAATCCACGACAATTTCAGCAAAGTGCTGGAATCGTATCTTGAGGAAGAAAAAGCAAAGACAGGTATTTCAAATCTCAAAATAGGGAAAACCGGAAACCTTGGCTATTATATTGAAGTTTCCAGGGGAAAACTTTCCCAGGTACCGGATTATTTTATTCAAAAGCGTTCCATGGTGAATGCTGACCGCTTTACCACTGAAAAATTGCAGGAATTGGAAGACAGCCTGAACGATGCCGGTGACAAAATCCTTACGCTTGACCATGACCTGTTTGTCGAAGTCCGGACTAAACTGAAGGATTATGTGCCATATCTCATGCAGGTAGCGCATGATATAGCGTATGTCGATGTCGTTTCCTCGTTTGCGGAAGTTGCGGTGAGAAATTCATGGGTGAGACCGGAAATTTCTGACGGGTATGAGTTCACCGTGCAGGATGGCCGACACCCCGTGGTTGAACGCCATATCCCGTCGGGAGAGTTTGTACCGAACAGCCTGAGTTTAATGTCTGAAGGTGATAAAACGGCATTCGCGCTTATCACAGGTCCGAATATGGCCGGAAAAAGTACGTTCCTCCGTCAGAATGCCCTCATTTCCCTGCTTGCCCAGACAGGAAGTTTTGTTCCCTGCGCATCGGCTAAGCTGGGAGTCGTCGACCGGATTTTCTGCAGGGTGGGGGCAAGTGACAATCTCGCTCGCGGGGAATCAACCTTTCTTGTGGAGATGACCGAAACTGCCAATATCCTGCGCTCTGCAACGGAACGTTCCTTTGTTATAATGGACGAAGTCGGACGCGGAACGAGCACTGAAGACGGGCTTTCAATCGCGTGGGCAGTAAGCGAATACCTGCTGGACAATGTACGGTGCAAAACTCTTTTTGCTACTCATTATCATGAGCTTACGAGACTTGAACACCCAGCCATGCGGAAACTCTGCATGGCCGTAAGCGATAACGGCAGCGAGGTAGTTTTTCTCCGCAAAGTGACAGAAGGTTCCAGCGAAAACAGTTACGGCATACATGTAGCGCGGCTTGCCGGTGTTCCTGAAGTCGTCATTCGGCGTGCCGAAGACATCCTTTCCCGCATACAGACCCAGGCAGCAGAGCAACCATTGGATATAGACTCCTGTACAGACTATTCCGGACAAAGCTCTGCCTCAAAATCAGATGTCGAGCCGGCGGCTTCAGTGGCAATTGCCTTGGAAAAGAAAGATTCTGCGTCTATTACAGGTTCCTTATTTTCTTCGGAAGAACTCGTGCTTGATGAAATCCTTTCATCAGATATAAACAATCTTACCCCGCTCAAATCGTTGGAAATGCTTTCACGCTGGAAGGAAGAGCTTTCCAGAAAATAAATCCGGTAAAAAACGCTTTTTCCTTCCTATTATATCTAGTATATGGGAATAAATCGAATTTTCGCTCAGTGCAGGCTAAGGTCTGCGCAATGTTTTGAGCATGTGAGAGTTTTTTTTTCTTTTTCTGTCGGATTTCAGACTTGCATCTGTTGCGGCTCTTCAAGAACTTTTAAACCGCTGTGTCCTTCCTGTACTCAGAAATTTCTTTCATCCATAGAACCTCCAGGAGCGGGCAGGTGTAAGGTTTGTGGGAAACCTCTTTTGGGAGAGGAAGAGTTTTGTTTTTCCTGTCGCGACGAACACCATTTTCAGAACGTGGATGCAGTTTTCCCTTTATACACCTACAGGTTGTGGCGGAAAAACCTCCTCTTTGAATGGAAGATCAACTCTCAAAGATCGCTGTCTTCCTTATTTGCAAAGGCAGTTGATACAGCCCTTCGCATGTTGTATCCCGACCGTTCTGTTCCTCCTGTAGTTCCCGTACCTCCTCGTCCGGGAAAAATCCGTACGGCCGGCTGGGATCAGGTGGATGAGCTCTGCCGTTATCTGCATAGTTGCTATGGCTATACTGTTTTGCATCTTTTGCAACGGTTTTCCCGTGAACAGCAGAAGAAAAAGACGCTTGAACAGCGGCTTGAAAGCAAATCCTCGTATGGTTTGTTGCATGAAAAACCTTTAAAAAATAAAACAGTACCGGAGGAAGTTGTTCTTTTGGATGATATTGTAACTACCGGAGCCACTGTAAATGCCTGTGCCGAGGTTCTCCACAATGTCGGTATAAGAAAAGTTCAAGTTCTTTCTCTTTTTATAGTAGACTAAGGGGCATTAGTGGTGTAAAATATCTGTAAACTGAGTCGCTTTCAAAAGCAGTGACTTTTATACGGTACAGTTTTAAAGGAGATATACATGGCCGATGAGAATACTCAGCTTCAGCTTGTAACGTTCAGACTTGGTGAGGAACTCTATGGGGTTGACATCATGGATGTGAAGGAGATTGTTCGTGTTCAGAACGTCCGTCCCATTCCCAATGCTCCGTACTATGTTGAAGGAATCATAAATCTCCGCGCGGAGATTATTCCTATAATAAATCTTCACAAGCGTTTCCATATTCAGAAAAAGATTGTTGCTGATGTAGAAGAAGAAGAGGATGAAGATGATGGCGGATTTGTTATCCTTAATATTGAAGGAAACAAAATAGGCATTATCATCGATCATGTCGCCCGTGTAATTCCTGTCAATAAAGATGAAATAAAACCTCCGCCACAGATGTTCAGCGGAATCGGAACTGAATATATCCACGGTGTTGTACGGCAGGAGAATTCATACCTCATTATCCTCGATATCCGCAAGATTTTCAGTGCTGGTGAATTGCAGCGCATCGTTGATCCGGCTGTAGCAGACTAAAAATAATGATACGCACATACAGTTCGACTATAAGGCGCCGTGAGATGGAGGCTGTGCTGACCTGTATGGTGGATGAGCAGCTGGGACCCGGAGAGACAGCTCAGCGCCTCATTCAGTCTGTAAAAGAAGCTACAGGCTGTGATGGAGGCGTTGCTCTGAGAAGTTCCGCCATTGCATTGGAATATGCTTTACGCGCCATTTCGTTACCTGCCGGCAGTAAAGTGATGATGAGTGCGCTTGCACCTTCATGGCAGTTGCTAACCGTAGAAAAATTCGGTTATGAACCGCTTGTCCTCGATGTAAACGAACAGGACGGTCTTATAACAATTGACTCTTTCAAGGAAGCTGTTCAATCGGGCGGCTCTCTTTTGATTTTAACAGAGTCTATGGGCATTCTTCCTGACATTCAACTGTTTCTGGAAGCTGGAATTCCGGTCATAGAGGATGTGTCCCAGTCCGCGTTTTCCCGTTATCAGAGCCAGGTGTCAGAAGTATCGGAAGGCGTCCCCGCTCAAGAAGGAGCAGATGAGCTTCCTCCCGGAAAATGCGCCGGTATGAACGGACTGTATGCCATTTTTGGCATGGAGGATCGGGATATCGTTACCGCTGGGGGAGGGGCTGTACTCTTTGCCGCAGGACGGCGCGAGTGGACGGTTCTGAAACAGCTGGCTGATAATGCTCCTCAAACGGACTTGATGCCGGACATGAATGCAGCCCTTGCATTTGTTGAAGTGAAAGAATTCAAGCGGAATGAAGAAAAGCGGAGAGAATTGTTTGCACTTTATTCAAAAGCAGTCATGACCGGACGGCATAAGACGTTCGTCCGTCCGGAGGGGAATGGGTCTACCGTTTATTCGTTTCCCGTCGTCCTGAATACAGGATTTAAAGAAGTCCAGCAGTATGCACACAAGAAGGGCATAGAAGTGTCTCCTGCGTATGAAAACTCCATAATTGCCCTCCGGCAGGAAGTCTTGGCGCCAAAATGCATCTGCGCTAATTCTCTTTTGCTTAGATGCGCCTTGTTTCCGTTGTATCCGCGGCTCGGTCAGAAAGATGCCGCCAGAATAGTAAAAGTTCTTTCAACATTGCCATGAAACACTGTCTTATCGTAGTGAATTCGTTTAAAAAAAATGCCGTCTTGCTCGGCGATGAAATAAAGGCATTCCTCTCTGAACACAATGTTCACTCGGATATCTTCTCGTATAACGGCAGCACTGCCTTGCATGACGGGGTTGAAGCTTCATTCGATGGTTATGAATTTGCTGTAACATTGGGTGGCGACGGCACTGTTTTGTTTGCAGGAAGAAACTGTGCGCCCATCGGTATACCAGTTTTTGCCGTAAATCTCGGGGAATTCGGCTTTCTTGCAGGCATTCAGGTTTCTGAATGGCGTAAAAAACTCTCTGACTATCTGAACGGCCTTGCTTTCATAAGCGAACGAAGCCTTATCCTCGCTGAAGTGTTGCGGGACGGAAAAACCGTTTTTGATGGCAGAGGAATGAACGATATGCTGATTTCAAGCCACGGTTCTTCAAAACTCATAAATCTCGAAGTCGCATACAACCACGCGTTGCTTGGACCGTTCAAAACAAACGGCATCTTGGTTTCCACCGCCACCGGTTCTACCGGATATTCTGCTGCGGCAGGAGGCCCTATTGTCGATCCTTCTCTTGACGCAATGCTTTTGACACCCATAAGTTCCTTCAGTCTCTCAGCCAGACCGCTTGTGTTCGGCAATGAAGGAGAGCTTGCCATAACCGTCATGCACTCCCGCGTCCCTGTCAGTCTCACCGCTGATGGGCAGATTGAATTTCCCCTGAAAGAAAACGATGTGATTATTTTGGGGCTTTCCGAATACAAGGCTCATCTGGTAGGCGCAACACAGGAAAACTTCTATGCAGCACTGCAAAGCAAGTTGAACTGGTCCGGAGGTCCCCGTGCTTGACGAACTTCATGTACGGAATTTCGCTCTGATTGATGCTGCTCATTTGGATATAGAAAAAGGGTTCACGGTATTGAGCGGTGAAACCGGTGCCGGTAAGTCCATACTGATCGGCAGTCTTGTGTTCCTTTTGGGCGGAAAAGCCTCTGTCGACCAGATCCGCGCCGGATGTCATGAGGCTGATGTAACAGGTTCTTTCCGGTCATCCTCAAAAGAGGCCGCTGCGTGGCTTGAAGAACACGGCATTCAGACAGATGATGGTGAAATCCTGCTCCGGCGCGTTCTTAAAGATTCCGGCAAATCATCATCGTGGATAAACGGAACGCCCGTTACAAAAGCTGATTTAGCAGCCTTTGCGTCTTATCTGGTGGACTTGCACGGCCAGCACGAACAGCAGTCGCTGGTCAAAGTCGCTGAACACAGGCGTTATCTGGATTTGTATGCGGGGATTGTCGATGAAGTCTCCGCTTTTTCTGTTTTGTACAGGAATCTCGTTGACAAACGTCAGGAACTCGAGGCTTTTTCTTCCAACGAGTATGAGCGGCAAACAAAGATAGACATGTTGTCCTTTGCTGTCGGTGAAATCGATGAGGCTCGTCTGAAAGACGGAGAGGATGAAGAGCTTGAGGCTGAGGAAAACAGACTGTCTTCATTTGAAAAACTCTATTCAGATATCGAAACGGTAAAATCTCTTTTTGACGGGGGGGACGGGGACGGCTCTTCCGGCATTTCCTCTCTGCTGCGTAAATTGAACAGCACCGTTTCTCACGCTGCAAGCTATGACGGCCAGCTTTCTGCCCTGTCGAACCGTATTCAGACAGCGTTTTATGAACTCGATGACATAGAAGGAGAGTTTGAACGGTATTCGTCCTCCTTAGTCTTTGATCCTGCACGTTTACAGGAAGTCCAGGACAGGCAGGACTTGATTTATAAGCTCAAGAAAAAATATGTCGGTGCGCAGGCTTCTGTAAAGGATGTCCTCGACTATGCAGAAAATGCCCGGAATGAACTTGAAAAGTTGTCAAATATGACGGCTGACAAAAGCGCCTTGGAGTCTGAAATCGCACAGTTGGAAAAAGAAGTCTACCTTGCAGCAAAAAAAATAAGCGGCAAGCGCAAAGTCGCTGCCGAGCAGATGTCAAAGGCAGTGGAAGAAGTTCTTTTTAAACTGGGAATGAAAGGGGCCCGCTTTTGTGTCAGCATGAACGTGAAGGACGGAAATGATGTCGTTCAGAAGTGTGGCCCCTATGGCATGGATGACATCGAATTCCTGATTGCTGCAAACGCTGGAAATCCGCTTATGCCGTTGGGACGGGTTGCGTCAGGCGGAGAACTCAGCAGGGTCATGCTTGCCCTCAAGACGATACTTTCCGACGCTGATACAACAGAGACATTGGTTTTCGATGAAGTCGATACGGGAATCGGTGGGGAAGTCGCCGTTGCCGTCGGGGAACATCTCAAGCTGCTGTCTGCCAAGAAGCAGGTTTTGTGCATAACACATCTAGCCAGTATTGCTGTTTATGCCGATAATCAGATAAAGATACAGAAAGGTGCAAGTGGCACTGGAACGTCAACGTCTGTTTTCCGCATAGACGGAGACAACAGAATAAAGGAAATCGCGCGTATGCTTTCCGGCGACAGCGACTCTCAGGAATCCCTTGAGCACGCGGCCGCCATGCTGCATAAGTTCGGAGGAATGTAATGCCAACAACTACAGAAAAACGTGAGGAATTTTCAGAAAAGACAAAGCCTATCAGGGCAAAGATTGCCACTGTGCTTGCAACCGAAAAAGCGACTGTTACTGCAATAAAACAGGGGACTGACAGCGTCGAACTGAAAAAACTGCAGCTTGCTGACCAGATGATATATCTCTCCACCCTTTATATCGCAATCAATACCCTGTCAGTGCAGGTGCTGAACTTTAAAAACAACGATGCGCTCAACGATGCGCGGAAAACCGTCTACCGTGCGCTTATCTATCTTGAAGAAGTCGTTTCCAATATCGTCGACTGTCCGTACAAGGATCTTGAACCACGGCTCGTGCCGATTGCTTCGGTTCCTCTGGAAAAGCGCTATTATATCATGAGAAAACTTGGACTGTTGATAGACCTTTTGGCAGATGCGTTCGGGGACAACTCAAAATGGAAGTGGACGTTTGTTGAAATCAGAGGACGGTTCGTTGTTATAGCCAAAAACCTGCTTGACATGAAGCAGGCTGCAAAGGACTACTTCGATCCGAACTCCGACAACTATGAAAATACAGTCCTGTATGTGCGTCTTATCCGTAGATTGCTCGATGCCAGTGCGGTAGATTACCGCGATAAATATGAGCTGACTGCTACACGCCGTATGGATGACATGAGGATGGGAATCAACTTCCTGATTGCGAGCCGCAGAGTCGCCATGATTTTAGGCGACAGCGAGGCATCCGAGGAAATCCGTAAAAAGGCGATTGTCTGGAGAAATAAGCTTGACGCGGACACTAAGTCCGGAGCAAGTAAGTGATAGTATGAACAAAGATTTTGCCTTGAAGATCTTCGAGGCGTTCTCCATTGTACGCTGGAATGACCTCGTTCGTCCGTTTGATTTGGTTGAAATGGACAAGGACGCCGAGAAGATGGTCAGCGCATACATCATCGGAAAATACGAGGAGCAGAGGGGGGTAAAAATCGACTGGGAGTGGATGATTTATGCCTCCCTGTTCGATTTGCTCAGAAAGATTTCCCTGTGCGACATCAAAAGCCCTGTCCAGCGCCTTATAAAAAGCGAATACCCTGATGAGTTCATTAGATTGAATGAGTGGGTGCTTGAGCAGTACCGTAAACTTATCCCTGATAAAAAACTTTTTTCCCGTTTTACAATCTACATAGGCAAAATGAGCGGTTCCATTCCGTATGCGGAGGGGCAGGAGGAGACCAGCCGGGTTTTTCGTGCTGCCCACAAGTATTCCACCTTGCGGGAACTTGAAATGATAAGCATGGTGAATGAACCTCAGCGACTGGATTCAATCAGGCGTGAAATACATGCCGATCTGCAGAAATACCTCGACCTGCGGGGCTTGCAGCTTCTGATGACGAAGCAGAAGCCGTTTGATTTCCTGATGAAGATTGAGCAGCTGCGCTTTCAGACGAGATGGAACCAGACGCCCCGTGTTCCAAAGACGTCGGTGTTGGGGCACTGTTTCTTTGTTGCCATCCTGACACTTCTCTTGGAATGGGAAGCCGGAGCAACGCTGTGTCCCAAACGCTTTTACAACAATTTCTTTTGCGCCCTGTTCCACGACCTGCCGGAAGCCGTTACACGGGATATTATCTCTCCGGTAAAACAGGCGACAGAAGGCTTTCCGTTCATCGTAAAAAATATTGAAGACCAGATTGTCGCCCAAGAGCTCGTCCCGTTCATGGAGGACTTCTACCGCGACGAAATCCTATATTTTACAAATGATGAGTTCTCGAATAAGGTGATGGTTGATGGACGCGTTGTGCATGTCACTTGGGAGGAGCTCAACACGAAATACAACGATGACCGTTTCAATCCTGTCGACGGACGAACGGTCCGCATCGCCGATCACTATTCAGCATTCCTGGAAGCCGACCTGTCCATCCGGCACGGCATAACCAGCAAACACCTCGAAGACGGAAGAAACAATCTGCTCCGTTCCTATCCTGAGGGCACCGTCATCAACGGCATAGACGTCCATTCCCTTTTCTCCCTATAGCAAACCGCTGCGAAAAAATGCGTTCAAAGCGCATGGATACAGTTGTAATGTTCTCCGTAATCTTTTATAATTAACAAACTTATAGGAGTAATCATGACAATTTCACAGATGCTTAGCCAGAGTGCACTTCTTACTTTGCTAGGAATGGGTGTTGTCTTTTCCTTCCTCATTATCATGATTTGTTCCATGTATTTGCTTCATGCAGTCATACATGCAATGAAACTTGATGTCGTCGAAGAGAAAAGCGATGCTGTATCTGCTGCGGGTGCTCCAGCCCCGGCTGCTGATACAGGTGCCGTTGTTGCAGCTATTGCCGCTGCTGTTCACGAGAAGCTCAGTTAACCTGGCTGCTTGATTCACGTTTTTAAGAGGTTTTTTTTATGTCTAAGAAGGTTGGTATTTCCGAATTGGTTTTGCGTGATGCGCATCAGTCTCTCCACGCAACCCGTATGACTACGGCAGACATGCTTCCAGCATGTTCTATGATTGACAAAATTGGCTATTGGTCTGTGGAAGGTTGGGGTGGAGCAACGTATGACAGTTGTATCCGCTTTTTGAATGAAGATCCGTGGGAGCGCCTCCGCAAGCTTCATGCAGCACTTCCGAACAACAAAATCATGATGCTTCTTCGCGCGCAGAATTTGCTTGGCTACCGCCACTATGCAGATGATGTTGTTCAGAAATTCGTTGAGACAGCTGCAAAGAACGGTATCGATGTATTCCGCATCTTCGATGCATGTAACGATCCGCGCAACATGGAATGCGCAACAAAGGCTGCCAAAAAGACCGGCAAGCACGTTCAGATGGCTATTTCTTATGCTGTAACTCCGTTCCACACCATTGAAAAATATGCAGAGCTTGCAAAGACCTATGCAGACTTCGGTGCAGATTCCATCTGTATCAAAGATATGTCCGGTCTTTTGAAGCCGTACGATGCATATAACCTCGTAAAAGCAATCAAGGCAAAGGTTGACCTTCCGGTGGAGATTCACACCCACTCAACAACCGGTCTCTCTGTTGCAACACTGCTCAAGGCTGCCGAAGCCGGTGCCGATGTCCTCGATACAGCAATTTCTTCAATGTCGATGGGAACTTCCCACTCACCGACAGAAACTGTTGTAGAAATGCTCAAAGGCACAGACCTTGACACACAGCTTGATACAAAAGCGCTGCTTGAGATTGCCGCATACTTCCGCGAAGTGCGCCAGCATTATGCATCTCTGGAATCAAAGTTCCTCGGTGCTGACACCCGTATTCTTCTTTCTCAGGTTCCTGGTGGAATGCTTTCAAACCTCGAGAGCCAGCTCAAGCAGCAGGGTGCTGGGGACAAGATGGATGCAGTTCTTGCAGAATTGCCGAAGGTGCACAAGGATGCCGGTTATGTTCCTCTGGTAACTCCGACATCACAGATTGTCGGTACACAGGCTGTTATGAACGTCCTCATGGGACCGTACAAGACAATGACACAGGACTTCCGCAATCTTATCACCGGTAAGTTCGGAAAGCTTCCGACCGATGCAAACCCTGATTTGGTAAAGAAGGCGCTTGAGCTTAACGGTATGGAAAAAGTTATGACTTGCCGCCCGGCAGATGAAATTCCGCCGGAATGGGACAAGATGGTGGAAGAGGCAAAGAAAGCCGGCGGCAACGGTTCCGATGAAGATGCCCTTACCTATGCAATGTTCCCGAATGTCGCTCCGAAGTTCTTCGCAGAGCGCGGAAAGGGACCGATTGATGCAGCTTCTGCATTCGGCACAAAACCTGCACCGGCAGCGGCTTCTAACGGTGGAAAGGGTGGCAGCTATACCATCACTGTCAACGGCAGCGCATACAACGTCACTTCAGGACCTGCCGGAGACAGCATGAGCGTGACTGTCAACGGAACACCATACACCGTAACATTCGGCGCAGCCGGAGCAGCTCCTGCTGCCGCACCGGCAGCTGTTTCTGTCGGCGGTGTTGAAGTCAAAGCCCCTGTTGCCGGAACATTGCTCAAGCAGTGCTTTGCAAACGGTGCAAAGGTTTCTAAGGGTCAGACCGTAATCATCCTTGAGTCTATGAAGATGGAGCTTGAGGTCAAGGCTACCGAGGACGGAACCATAACCTATGTCGTCCCTGCCGGTACACAGATCAAAAATGGCGATGTCCTTGCCAACATCGGCGGTGTTGTAAAAGCTGCTCCTGTCGCAGCGCCTGCACCTGCCGCTCCAGCCGCCGCAGCTCCTGCTGCTGCAAGCGGAAGTGGAACTGCTGTGAACGCACCTGTCGCAGGTGTATTCCTCAGAACTGCTGTTGCTGAGGGAACCAGCGTCAAGAAGGGTGACAACATCGTCATCATTGAGTCCATGAAGATGGAACTTGAGATTAAGGCTCCTGTTGACGGAAAGGTTCATTTCCTGGCATCTGCCGGTACACAGCTCAAGAACGGACAGCCTGTAGCTGAAATCAACTAAGGAAGAATTATGCCATTCACAAAGAATACAAACAACAGAAAGATTGCGCTGGTTATGCTCGTCATACTGGCGATGGCTTCTGTAATATCTATCGGAACCAATGCACTTGCCCAGGACACACCGGTTGTGGCAACTGAGCAGGGGCATGGACTGAACAAGGTTATTGTTGGAACAGAGAACTGGCACGGAAAATACGACATCTCTGTAAGCCGCTTCCTCTCAAACATTGGCAAGTCAACCGGAATCTACAAAATGATTCACAAGCAGACCGATGCCGAGATTGCCGAGGAAAAAGCTGAGGCAGCAGCTGCTGAAGCCGGTGCTGCTGTAGAATTCGGTGCAGACAGAAAGGCTCCGGGTTGGCAGTATGTCATCATGATTGCCGTCGGATTCCTGATTGTTTATTTGGGTGCTGCAAAAGGCTTTGAGCCATTGCTCTTGATTCCGATCGGATTCGGCACAATCCTCGTCAATATCCCCGGTGCCGGCATGGGTGATGCTCCGCATGGTATGTTGCATATCATCTATGCCGCTGGTGTTGGAAATGAGTTCTTCCCGATGCTCATCTTCATGGGAATCGGCGCAATGACTGACTTCGGTCCGCTTATCGCTAACCCGAAGATGGCTTTGCTCGGCGGTGCAGCCCAGCTTGGTGTCTTCTTCACCATGTTCGGTGTTGCTCTTATGAACATCATTCCTGGCGTTGATTACACCATGCTTCAGGCTGCCGCAATCTCTATCATCGGTGGTGCTGACGGTCCGACATCTATCTACGTGTCAGGAAAGCTTGCTCCGGAAATGATGGCTGTTATCGCTGTCGCCGCATATTCCTATATGGCGCTTGTTCCTATGATTCAGCCTCCGATTATGAAGGCTTTGACAACCAAGCATGAGAAGACAATCCACATGGATCAGCTCCGTGTCGTAAGCAGGACAGAGAGAATTTTGTTCCCGATGCTGCTTCTTGTTCTTACAATTCTTCTGTTGCCTCCTGCAGCACCGCTCATCGGTATGCTTGCATTCGGAAACTTCGTGCATGAGTGCGGTGTCGTACAGCGCCTTTCCAAGACATTGGAGAATGAAATGATGAACATCGTTTCAATCCTCCTCTCTCTTGGTGTCGGAAGCCAGATGGCTCCTGAGAAGATTATCAATCCGAACTCAATCGGTATCATAATTCTGGGACTTGTTGCATTCTGCGTTGCTACAATCGGTGGTCTGCTGATGGCAAAACTGATGAACCTGTTCCTGCCAGAAGGCAAGAAAATCAACCCGCTTATCGGTTCCGCCGGTGTTTCTGCTGTTCCGATGGCAGCCCGTGTTGCCAACAAGGTCGGCCTTGAATTTGACCCTTCAAACTTCCTTCTGATGAACGCTATGGGACCGAACGTCTCCGGCGTTATCGGAACTGCAATTGCAGCCGGCGTATTCATCGCAACCTATGGTTCTTGATACGTTTCAGTTGTAGCAACTGAGATTTTTATGCCCGCACTGGTGAAGTGCGGGTTTTTTATTGCTTTTTTGACGTGACAGCAGTATCTCCCACCCGGAAACATAGTTGATTACCAGCAGAAATGGTGACTCACGTGGCGGGTGGATGGCACATCAGTTCGGGCATTTTTCCTTGTCTGGTTATCGGTGAACTCAATCGTCTGATCTAGAATGATGTTTTCTTGATTTGTTTCATGATTCCCGATTATCTTGTACTTTGCATTTTCCTTGAGCCTCGTGACGAACTCGGTTCCTTCCCTGCAGAATGCACCGATGTCCCGTAGTTGTTGTATCCCTTGTCGAAAGTTGAAGTGTCTCCTTTCTTGAGTTTCATTCCTGAAAACGTCCTGTTCTCATGTTCCTTCGCGTTTGTTATGAAAAGATAGTCGGGAGTCCCATTGTTGATGTCGTATTTCAAGTGGATTTTTACTCTCCCTTAAGAATTCTGGAAAACGTCTTATTCATTTTAGCCCCATGTTTATTCTTTATTTTTTGCGTACTTTGGAAAAAAATAGATGTTGTGAATCTAAAGCCAGCTGTAAATGATGAATGAAGTTGGTTTAGCCAAATAAATTCAGTTGTTCATTATGGGATGCCGTTGGGACATTTTGGCTACAATGGCACTTACGCTCGCCTTGGGAATTTTGGAGCTTGGGGGCCTTTTATGGTTTACATGATGTCTTTTCTTCCAAAAATTTTCGGGGCAAAATATTTTATAGTTATTCTACAGAATGTTTTTTCTATTTGCGCGGCTAACCTTATATTTTATTTTTTTACTAAACCTGATGGCAAAGTAATTCATTTATTGCTTTTTATTCAGAGCGTTTTATTTGTTAATTAGTTATACATTTTTATGGCTATGGCGGAGTGTTCGAGATTCGCTTTGTCGATAATTATTGCCGGTATGTTGATTAATATGTATAAATCTGAAAGACTGTCTCTGTTGCATTATATTGGCATTCCTTTGTTTATTTTTGTTGGAATGTTATGTTACATTATGTGTTCCGTATTTTTCTTGCATTTTGTTTTTTGTATACATCTTCACTTTGGACTTTTACAAGAGGAATGAATGTTTCTCTTGTTTTCGCTCTTTACGGTATTCCGTTTTATAATCATAAACATAGTACTGTAGTTACTCTATGTATTTTTATTTTTTTATCAATTTCTTTTGTCTGTGTTTTTAAGTTTGAAACTATTCCTTCACATACGAATTCTACTGAATCTTTCGTTAAGTATGAAAATGTATTTAAAGAGCATTTTTCCGTTGAAAAAAACGCAGACGAATGGAGAAACACTTGCGCTCATTATGGATATTGTTATAATGAGTTCTTGTATTGGCCGGCTGGGTTGTCTAGCAATTATATGTTGAATGGACAGATTGAGTCGCGCGCTAAATACACTATCATCGATAAACAATATTCTGAATATGCTAGATTGGTGGACGAGTATTATGACGCAGGATATAAAATGACTTACGTTGACGAATTATTTTGTATTTTGGAAAAGGAATAATAATGCATAGAGGTTTTTCGTCCTTCCTGATTACGATGATTGGTATGACGTAATAATTGACGCTTGGAATGAGTCTCAAAAGATAAGATGCGATGCATTATCGTTGTATTCCAATCTTCCCAAAAGAAATTTGAGCGTTGGCAAAGAGAATGATGGATATTTTTATTATGGAAATTCATTGTTTTCTTCGAAGAAAAAAGAAATAGTTTATCCTTCGTATTTTATCCATAGAGAAAAAAACTGATTCATACATTAATAGGTCAAAATTCGAGTTTTGTGACAGATGAGGTAAACGGTAAGAACCACTTCTGCACATTGTCAACAAGATGAAGCAAAAATGCCGAAGAAGTCGAGGATTGTGTTGTTAAAGGGTAGAATCAGATTTTTCCGTCTGACATAGCAGGTAAAAAGCGACCTTGTAATGCCTCAAGTCTCGGTAGTGGAGATGTTTTTTTACTTGACACGGAAACAACAGCCAGTGCACGCTCGAGGATTCCGTTCATTTTTGCAATGGCCATGCCGTAGTTTGTGACAAGAATGTCCTGTGCCTTGCATGTTGCAACGCGGTTTGCCATCTCTTTTTCAGTAAGCATACAGCCGCCGCAATGGATGACAAGGCGTATGCCTTCAAGTGAGCGGGGAAAGTCGCCGCCGCTTGTAAACGTACAGTTCAGGTTTTTACCGGTGTATTTTTTGATCAGGGCGGGGATTTTTACTGTTCCGATGTCTCCGCACTGGCGGTGGTGTGTGCAGCCTTCGCTGATTATAATGCGGTCTCCGTCGTTTAAGCTGTCGAGTGTTGCAGCTCCCTCCAACTGACTGGGGAGCGTACCCTTGTAGCGTGACATCAGTATGGAAAAGCTTGTGAGCGGAATTTCCTGCGGCAATGCCGCGTTTACTTCATGGAATGCCTGCGAGTCTGTTATCACAAGGGTTGGCTTTTCTTGTAGCTTTTCCAATGCCTGCACCAGATTTTGCGGTGTGCAGCAGAGAGGAACTGCTCCTGCTTCCAGTATATCCCGCAGTGCCATCTGCTGGGGAAGTATCAGACGTCCTTTTGGAGCAGCATTGTCAATCGGGACTACAAGGACAACGACATCGCCTTTGTGAATGAAATCTGCGACAAGGTGGTTCCCGGTGGTCTGGGGTTTTAGTGCTGCGACTGCATTTTTAAGTTCGGTGATACCGTCGTTTGTTTTTGCACTGACAAAGAGAATTGGTGCCGAAGGTTTTGTGTCTAGTTTTGCCGTCAACTCCTGCTGGACTTCTGCACTGAGTACATCGCTTTTGTTGCATGCGATGACGAACGGAATCTTTTTGTTCTGCAGTGTTGCAATCAGTTCGTAATCTTTTTGGCACGGTTCTTTTGTTGCATCCAACACAAGAACCGCTATGTCGGTGCCCTCCAGCACTTCGTGCGTTTTCTGCACGCGCAGTGTTCCCAGTTCACCTTCATCGTCAAGTCCTGCTGTATCTGTCAGGACGACAGGTCCCAAGGGCAGCAGTTCCATCGTTTTTTTTACGGGGTCAGTCGTCGTCCCTGCAATATCCGAAACCAAACTGACGCTTTGGGAGGTAAACGCGTTCATTACGCTGCTTTTTCCGGCGTTGCGCATTCCAAAGAATGCAATGTGGATTCTTTCTGATGAAGGTGTTTCTGCCATTGCCATGATACTATCCTAGAAGCGGAAGTCCCGGCGGTTGGAGTTCTTGATGGCTTCAATGTTCTCACGGGCTATGGCGCGGACTTTCTCTTTCGGAATGTTGTTCAGTTCCGTTTCTATCATCTTAAAGCCGGTCTCCTTTGTTTTGGGGCTGGCGTAATCCACCAGATATTCGGCAAGCGTCATGAGTGCATTCGGATGGCAGCAGTTGAGAATCTGTCCGCTTTTGCACAGGCTCATAAAGCGGTCACCGGTACGGCCCGCGCGGTAGCAGGCAGTGCAGAACGAAGGAATATGTCCTTTTTCCATAAGCCACTCGACGACGTCGTCTAACGTTCGCTGGTCGCTTACATCGAACTGCTCGGTATCGTGGGGGCGTTTTTCTTCCGTGTAGCCGCCGACGCTTGTGCGGGAACCGCCGCTTATCTGCGATATTCCCAGTCTGAGCGCCATGCCGCGGACGCGTTCGTTTTCCCTCGTTGAAATAATCATGCCTGTATAGGGCACTGCAATTCTGATGCAGGCGATAATCTTTTCAAACATTTCATCGGGTATGGAGTTGTCAAAGATATTGGGATCAATGTCATCGGCGTGTTTAACGCGCGGCACACTGATGGTATGGGGACCCACCCCGTGAACGGCTTCCAGGTGCTCTGCATGCATCAAAAGTCCTGCAAACTCATAGCGGTAACTCTGCAGACCGAAGAGGACTCCCAGACCAACATCGTCGATGCCTCCTTCCATCGCCCTGTCCATTGCCTCCGTGTGGTAGGCATAGTTGTGTTTCGGACCTGTCGGGTGCAGTTCTTCATAGCCCTTGCGGTTGTATGTCTCCTGGAAGAGGATATAGGTTCCGATTCCCGCATCTTTGAGCTTTTTGTAGTTCTCCACCGTTGTCGCTGCGATGTTTACGTTTACGCGGCGGATGGCGCCGTTTTTGTGGTTGATGGAATAAATTGTCTTGATGCTGTCCAGAATGTATTCTATGGGGTTGTTCTGAGGGTCTTCGCCGGCTTCTATGGCAAGCCGTTTGTGTCCCATGTCCTGCAGGGCGATGACTTCATTCCTGATTTCGTCCTGTGAGAGTTTTTTGCGCGGGATGGTTTTGTTCTTTGCGTGGTAGGGGCAGTATAGGCAGCCGTTCACACAGTAGTTTGAAAGATAGAGCGGGGCAAACAGGACGATTCTGTTGCCGTAGAACGCCTGCTTGATTTCTTCCGCAATCTCGAACATCCGTTTGATTTTTTCAGGATTGTCACAGGCGAGCAGGACGGAAGCCTCTCGGTGACTGAGTCCCTTGCAGGTACATCCGCGTTCCGTTTTTACCGGGCGTGCCTTTTCCAGGATGGAATCGATGAGTTCATAGTCGTCTTTGTGTGCATCTGCATACGACAACGTCTCGAGAATTTCTTCATCGCTGATAAATTCGTCAGCTTTTAGGGAAGATGGATTATAATTCATGTATATGCCTCGGTATTCGGTTTTAAAGTTCGATGTTGGAAATCGCATTGATTACCACATCGGTATTCCTCTGCAGCTTTTGGGCTGCATCCATAACAGCATCCATACCGGACTGCATGGTGTCAAGGCTTGAAAGCACCTGGGAACCGCCTTTGTCCTGTTCCCTCATTGCGGTTTGAATTTCCGTTTCGCGGTCTTTGACTTCACCGGCGAGACTGACGACGTTTCCGAATTCGTTCTGCGCCTTGCCGGTCTTTTCATAGGTGTTGTCAATCATTCCCTTGATTCTCTTGAGCGCTTCAGAAATCTGCCTTGACTGCTTGCTTGAATCCTCTGCAAGTTTTCGGATTTCGTCTGCAACGACGGCAAAGCCTGCTCCCAGTGAACCTGCATGGGCCGCTTCGATGGCGGCGTTCATGGCAAGGAGGTTCGTCTGGCTGGCGATTTTGCCGACCATATTGCTCATTTCCATCAGACTCTTGGATTCATTTTCAATGACTTCGACCAAGTTCTTGACTTCGTTGAGGTTCTGCTTTCCTTCATGGGTTGCCGCTTCCAGCTTCTGGACCGCGGTGAAGTTTCTTTCAATGATGTCGGCTATGGAGCGGACGTTTCCTATCATTTCTTCGACCGCAGAGGATGATTGGTGTACGGCGCCTTCCATCTTGTGCGTTTCTCCCATAAGGAAACTCATGTCTTCTTCTGTCGTTTTGAGCATTTCAATGGATTTGGATGTGACTTTACTCACCGAACCGGAGAGCTCTACCTTGAACTCGTCTTTCAAGGAATCTGCTCTGTTCTGTACGTAGAAGTGGCAGTCCTGCGGGCGGTTCAGGTTGTTGAATATGGCGATTGCCATTTGGTTGCATGAGTCATAACCGCAGGCCTGACAGTTGATTCTCCGTTTCTGTTCAGTATCTTTGCCGAGCAGATGGAAGATTTCGTTGAGCTGCTGGTTGGTCGGTTCCTTGATGTACTGGGAATAAACATTTCCTCTGTTCGTATAGGAACGGGTGTACAAGTTTGGTTCCCAATACTGGTCCAATATCTTGTTGATTTTTTTTATGCCGTGTGCAGTTGCCGTGCCGCTCTTTGTTTTCCACGTCGTGCGGCGTTCATTGGCGCGCCGTTCGACGTACCGCTCTTTTTCGTCAAGCGCCATCTCATGGTTTGTTGTTCCTCCGCCCTCGTTGCATCCCTTACCGCAGTACAGGCAGTCAACGAGTTTGTAGGAAGGCATCTGTCCCTTTGCTAAGCAGGATTCAAGGTGGGAAAGGTAGTCTATGACTTCTGGATTTCCTTCCACCTTGCGGGTCTGCGTTACAATGCCGGGAATAAATCGTTCCGCAGTGCGCATAAGGCCTCCGGGCGTTGAATACAAAACACCTCGTTCCGCCGGAGGATTGTCATAGTCGACTTTCGGAAAGCTGGACAGGTTTATGTGCTGTTCAGCAAAATACGTGTCGATGGACTTCATCGTAACGTTGTAGTCACAGGTTTTGTTTTCTTCGAATTCGCGCTTCTTGGCGAAACAAGGGGAGATAGCTGCAATCCGGCAATCTTTGTATTGTGTGTAGTAACGGCGGATCATCTTGACCGTGTGGCTCATGGGGCTGTCGCTTTTCGCCAGGTATTTTATAAGGGCTGGTTTGTAGGTTTCAATATAGGTCACCAAGGCAGGGCAGGGCTGGCTTATCATCAGTTTGGGATTATTGCGCTTGAAGTCTTCGACATAGGACTTTGTCGTGAGTTCCGCTCCAAAGCTGACGTCAAAGACCGCCTTGACACCAATAGACTTGAGCCATCCGTTGATTTCAAGGTCTTTGCCGAAGAAGTTTGCGGAAACCGCCGGTGCCACAATCGCAATAATTTTCTTTCCTGCTTTTAAATCCGCAAGGAACTGAGGAAAATCGTCAATTCCGGTGCGCGCCCCGTGAATGCAAGCATTGATGCAGGCACCACAACCGATGCACAGTTCGTGGTTGATTGTCACCGTTCCAGAGGAACCGTCATTGCAGAACTTTACCGGACAAACGGAAATGCATCGGTGGCAGTTGCAGCACTTGTCCTGATCGAGTTCTATAACGGGTTTGATGGTTATACCTGTTGTTGCCATATAAGTCCTTTATAAAAAAAATGCCATGCAGAGGGTTTTCTGACTTTTTCCTGCACGGCACTTTTTATGTTTGATTATTACTAAAAATATTGTTATTATTATAACATAAATTAAATAAACTGCAAGTCATTATTTATCTGTCTCTTGAATCAAGGTCTTTTAGAGGATACGGTACCTATATTATGGAAAAGAAAACTGCATTCGGCCTTATAGATGAGCTTTCCCTAAAACATACGCTCTCTTTGTCAGATTATGCGGTATTGCTGGAGCAGTTTCTGTCAGAATCAGGGGCTGAACTTGCAGCATATGCAGGTCGGCTTGCTGTAAAAGCCCGGGAACCGTACTACGGAAAGAAAGTTTTCATACGCGGTTTAATCGAGATTTCAAGTATTTGCAAAAACAACTGCCTGTACTGCGGCATACGGGCAGGAAATGCCCATGCTGAACGCTACCGCCTGTCTCCCGAGGAAATCTTCTGCTGTGCACAGGAGGGCTACGCGCTTGGGTTCAGAACCTTCGTGCTGCAGGGAGGGGAGGACGTTTTTTTTACCGATGAAGTGCTCTGTCCGCTGTTGCGCAGGATAAAATCCGCTTTCCCTGACTGTGCGCTGACGCTTTCGCTGGGGGAACGAAGTAAAGAAAGTTTCGAACGGCTCTTTGACGCCGGAGCTGACCGCTATCTGCTCAGGCACGAAACGGCTACAGAAAATCATTACAAGCTCCTGCACCCTGATTCCATGAGTTTTTCAAACAGAATGCAGTGCCTTCACAATCTTCGGAAAACAGGGTATGCTGTCGGCGCGGGGTTTATGGTCGGTTCTCCGTTTCAGACGGTCCAGAACCTCGCTGCGGAGCTGAAATTTATAGAAACGTTCTCTCCTGAAATGTGTGGAATCGGCCCGTTTATTCCCCATAAGGATACACCGTTTGCTGACCGTTCGGCGGGGTCGGTCGATTTGACCTGTTTCCTGCTCTCTCTTATCCGCCTTATAAAACCCAACATCCTGTTGCCTGCCACAACGGCTTTGGGAACGCTTTCTCCAGACGGCAGGGAAAAAGGCATAGAGAGCGGGGCGAACGTCATTATGCCGAACCTTTCTCCTGTCGCTGTCCGCAAAAAATACTCCTTGTATGACGGCAAAATATGCACCGGGGAGGAGAGCGCCCAGTGCGTCGCCTGCATTTCCCGCCGTATGGAATCCATAGGGTACAAAGTTGTCATCGACCGGGGGGATGTGGCAGAGCTAGGCATTGCTCAAAGAATAAGTTAGGAGTACCGCTGCATTCACTTTTCTGACGTCTTCCATTCAGTAATATTCCGCTCTGCGGACGAAAAGTTCACTCCGACACATACGACGGGGCGGTTGTCTGCGG
>CADBRT010000036.1 GCA_902797055.1 uncultured Spirochaetaceae bacterium | reverse complement strand
TCTTCCAGAGAGAGGGAGACTGCGTTTTCAAGTACTCCCATACTGCTATGATAGTGCACCGGGGTGGATTTTGCAATGTGCGGTTTCATGGATTCTGACAGGTGCGCCACCCCCTGCTGGATGGTATCTTCCGTGGCGGGTAATGGGCATCTCCCTTCGAAGTTACGAATCTGCCTGCGGCGGTATCTTGGAAAGCAGTTACATCTGTATTATAATGGAAGGGTACTATACGTTGAGGCTGTACATTCTATTTTATCCATTAGGTATCTTATGAACGAATATTCAAATGCGGAACATCTTCGCCCTGTCATACATATAGATTCTCAGAAATGCTGCAACTGCCATCGTTGTATAAGCGTGTGCCCTGTTAAGATGTGCAATGACGGTTCGGGAGACCATGTGTCTATCAATCACGATCTGTGTATCGGCTGCGGCACCTGTATCGAAGCTTGCGGGCACGGCGCGCGGACCGGCATTGACGACACGCAAGCCTTTTTCCAAGACTTGAAGAGCGGTATTTCTATGGTAGCCATTGTTGCCCCTGCTGTTGCCGTAAACTTTGTGGGCAAAGACTTAAACCTGAACGGCTGGCTCAAGTCTATCGGTGTAAAAGCGGTCTTTGACGTTGCCTTTGGTGCGGAACTGACGACGAAAAGCTACGTTGAGCAGATAAAAAGAGACAATCCGGATATTATGATTTCTCAGCCTTGTCCTGCGTTGGTGAGTTTTATAGAAATCTACCGGCCTCAGCTGATTAAGTATCTGGCAAAGGCTGACAGCCCGATGGCGCACACAGTGGAATGCATCCGCCATTTCTATCCTGCATACAGGAATTGCAAAATAGCCGTAATCTCCCCCTGCTTCGCCAAACGAAGGGAATTCGATGAGAATGGGAGAGGCGATTACAACGTCACGATGAAGAACCTGGATACATACCTTAAAGTAAACGGGGTCGATTTATCCAAGTTCCCAAAAGAAGACTATGAAAACCCGCCTGCAGAACGCGCTGTGCTGTATTCTACTCCTGGCGGCCTTATGCGCACAGCGGAGCGGTTTGTTCCCGGTATCTCTTCAAAGACAAGGAAGATAGAAGGCGACCCGGCAGTATTTGAATACCTTGCAGGATTAGACGTCTCTCTTTCAGCTGGACGAAAGCCGTTCTATCAGTTGGTGGACTGCTTGAACTGCGATAAGGGGTGCAACAGAGGCGGCGGAACGATAAGCAACAAAATGCCTCTTGACGAGCTTGAAGGCTTGGTGGAAAGCAGGGCAAAGGCAAGACAAGAGAAATGGAAGACAGCGGGCAAGCCAAGTAAATTCGCCTTAAAGAAACTTGAAAAAACAGTCAATGCGTATTGGCAACCCGGTATATACGATCGGCGCTACAACGACAGAAGCGCAGTGGCACAAAACTGGGTAAAGCCTCCAACGAAAGAAAATCTGGAACAGATTTATGCCAGTATGGGCAAGCACAACAAAGCGGACATATATAACTGCGGAGCGTGCGGTTATAACAGCTGCGAGCAGATGGCAGTTGCGATATTCAACGGACTCAACCGCAAAGAGAACTGTCATCACTATGTTATGAACCTTGCAAATCAGGATCATGAAAAAGAGATTCGGGAAGCGGTAAAAAGCATTACCGAAGCCGTCCGCTCTGGCAGTGAAGCCTTGAAGAGCAATGTGAGCGATTTGCAGGAAATCAAAAAAATGAATATGCTCACGACAGAAGGCATTAAAGAGCTGAACACGAGGATGAACGGCATTTGGGACATCGTGGGAATTATCAACAGCGTTGCTGACCAAACAAAAATCATTGCGTTCAACGCAGAGCTGGAGGCATCCAGTTCAGGCGAAGCCGGCAAAAACTTCCACATCGTTGCATCAGAAATCCGCCGTTTGTCTGATACCATCCTCGACAGCATAAAACAAATCAAAATCATTGTCGATGAGATTCAAAAAGCCTCTGACCGCCTCATTCTTGACAGTGAAAAAGGAACGAAGCAGATAAATACAAGCTGGGAAAATGCAAAATCGCTTGAAAAAGGATTTGGAAACATTATGACGTATTCTCAGTCAACGGCGGACACTTCCGGCGAAATGAAACAGTATGTCGGACAAGTCGAATCTTCCAGCAGGAAGATTACAAATACCCTGCAGCAGCTTGCGAAGGGCATTGAACGATTCTCTTCTTGATAAAGCTAAAAAGGTACCCCAATCACAAGGAGACCACTGAAAAAGTTAAAAAGTCAATCTTCTTCAGTGGTCTCCATCCGGCAGCTATGCAGCTGACCGGATGCGGGATTGCAGAGTACCCAACCTCTTATGTTTCCAGCACGAGGCCTTTCTTCAGGAGGATGTTCGCATACTGAGCCGTTTCGCTTGTTGCTATGATTGCGTACGCCTTTTTTGCACGCTCATAGAATTCAAAGCGGTCGATGTGCGTCATCTTTGAAAAGTTTTTGTCACCGGCTGCGGCAATGCGCTCATAGTCCTTCCACACGGGAATGTCCATGTCCTTGTCACAGTCCATCTTTTCCATCAGGACAAAGTTGTCGGTATAGGAGTCGAGCGGCAGCAGTTTGAGCACTGCTTCCAGAACTTCCGGCCCGCTGTGTCCGTCAAGGCGAACCAGTTTGTTGGCAAGGCTTGCGCCCGGAAAGTTTCCGTCCGCAATGATTATCTCATCGCCGTGCCCCATTTCCATAAGAATCTTGAGCAGTTCAGGGCTCAGAATAGAAGGAATTCCTTTCAGCATTATTTGAGCTCCTCGTCAAAGCAGACGGCGACCTTGCCGCAGTTACCGCTCGCCATGAGCGCGTATGCTTCACCGGCTTTTTCGAGGGGGAAGCGGTGAGTAATGAGGTCTGCCGGATGGATGTTCCAGCGGACAAGGCGTTCGACCAGGTCTTCCATCTTCCAGATGGACGTAACCCATGAACCGAAAATCGATTTCTGGTCGTGCAGCATATCCGGGGAGGGGTTAAAGTGGACGGTGCCGCCTTCGCCGACAAATGCGATTTTGCCCCACTTGCGTGTTGCACGGATTGCAACCTGTCGGGCTGGGTCGGCGGCAGAAGCGTCGATGGCTTTTTCAACGCCGTTGCCGCCGGTAATCGCCTTTATCTTTTCGACGACATCCTCGGAGGGGGTAAAGGCGTGGTCAACGAGGCCCTTTTCCAGTGCGATGCGGATGCGCTCTTCGTTCGTGTCCATGCCGATGAGCAGGTTTGCGCCCATTGCGCGGCAGAGCATGAGGGCGGCAAGACCGACCGGTCCGAGACCCGTTACAAGAACCGCATCATTGCCGGAAATGCCGATTTTTTCGATTGCTTCATACACCGTACCGAATCCGCAGGCGACCTGTGCGCCGTCTGCGTAGGAAAGCGAGTCGGGCAGGGCGACGAGGTCTTTTTCGTCGCAGAGCATGTATTCCGCCATGCCGCCGTCGCGCTGCCAGCCGTATGCTGCGCGGAGCTTGCTCGTGCAGGAAATCATGAAGCCCTGACGACATTCGTGGCAGACGCCGCAGCCGGAAATATGGTACACGATGACGCGGTCGCCCTTCTTAAAGCGGCGCAGTCCGGGCCCTTCTTCGACAATCTGACCGCAGGGTTCATGACCGGCAATCTTGTTCTGGTAGCCTTCCGGTCCCTTGCCGACATGCTCGCGGTAAATGCAGCGGATGTCAGAGCCGCAGATCGTGCAGCATTTGGTCTTTACGAGCACCTGCCCATAACCCGGTTTAGGGATGTCGTATTCCATCATCTTGACCGTGCTGTCGCCCGGCAGCATGGCACCTTTCATCTTTCCTTCCATATTTGCACCTCTTGTGTATTGAATGTATCTGTTGTGGCAATGACGCCGTCTTACATTGTATGTAAGTCTATTTCTCTATATACCCGTTTTCGTCCCAGAGTTTGTGCCAGTTGTCGCCACAGCCGTCCCACAGGAATACCTG
>CADBRT010000035.1 GCA_902797055.1 uncultured Spirochaetaceae bacterium | reverse complement strand
TGTGCAAGACGTTCAACATTCAGCGGCTCAATATAAGTAGCATCTGCCATAACCGGGTCTGTCATAATGGTAGCCGGATTGGAGTTTACAAGAACAATCTTGTAGCCCTGTTCGCGCAAAGCCTTACATGCCTGTGTTCCCGAATAGTCAAATTCACACGCCTGTCCAATGACAATCGGACCAGAACCGATAATCAGAACTTTGTTGATGTCTGTACGCTTCATATTTTAATTCTCCTTACCCTAAGAGCAAAAAAAATGACTGATTTCATATAGAAATCAGTCATTCAATATATTCAAACAAAAAATAGAAAGGACACATCCACTCACATTGAGAATTGTCATGCCGCTGCCCGTTCCTGTTTTCATATCGGAACACAATGCTATCACAAAGCTAAATTTTATGCTAGTGGGTAGGCACTGTCATGCACGGCAACCTTGCATGCCCTATCTACAATTGTTGGCGAGGGATAGCAATTGCCACTGCTTTGTGTTATACTCGCCCTGCCTGTAAAGTAGTGAAAATAGCTGTAAAATGGCTCACAGAAGAAACCAGCAAAGAGGTTAATTATGGATGAAATAGCAGTGCTTATTCCTTGCTATAATGAAAGCAAGACTATTGCAAAAGTTATTTCTGATTTTGCGCATTATCTGCCAAGAGCAGCAATCTATATATATGATAACAATTCTTCTGATGGAACTGACAAGATAGCTATTGAAGCGTTGAAGGAAAATGGAATTACTAAGGGAGGAGTAAAATACGAACATCAGCAGGGAAAAGGAAATGTCCTCAGAAGGATGTTCCGGGAAATTGATGCAAAGTGTTATATTTTAGTTGATGGAGATGACACTTACCCCGCAGAATTTGCAAAAGAAATGACAGACTATGTACTTTCAAAAAATGCAGATATGGTTGTTGGTGACAGGTTGTCTTCCACCTATTTAAAGGAAAATAAACGTCCATTTCACAATATGGGAAATATTCTTGTCTGTAATATCATAAATTTTATTTTTAAAAGCAAAATAAAAGATATAATGACTGGATACCGGGCATTTAGTTACCAGTTTGTAAAAACGTTTCCTGTTTTATCGCAAGGTTTTGAAATTGAAACAGAGATGAGCATTCATGCAATTGATAAAAATATGGCTGTAGAAAACTGCGTTATTGAGTACAGGGACAGACCTGAAGGAAGTTTTTCAAAGTTGAATACTTATTCTGACGGCGTAAAGGTTTTGCGAACCATTTTCCGGCTTTTCCGGATCTATCGCCCGTTGCAATTTTTCAGTACCATTGCAGTTATTCTTTTTGCAATATCACTCGTTTTCTTTATTCCTGTGTTGCTTGATTTTTTCAAGACTCATATTGTTGCAAAATTCCCCACTCTCATTGTATGCGGCTTTACAATGATAGCGGCAATTCAGTCCTTCTTTTCAGGTTTAATATTACACACAATTGCTGTAAAAGGAAAACAAGAATTTGAAATGAGGTTGATTCATACTTCTGAGGAATTTAAAACAAAACACTGATACACAAGGAATTAATCATGGAGAAAAATAGAATGATGAAAAAAAAAACATATAAAAAAGATTTACTTTTTATAAGCATCGTTTTTTGTATTGCAGTATGCGCAAGATTTATTTTTGCTAATTTTACGAAGACAATTCATTTATATCCTGACGAACTTAGATATTATGGTTTGGCTAGAAGTCTTTGGTATGGGGACGGTATTTCTTTAAGAAATATGAGTTCTAATTATCAGAAGATAGGCTACAGTCTTCTCCTATCACCGTTCTTTCTTATCCAAAATGGTTTCCTACGGATAAAAGCAATAAGTCTTTTTAACTGTATCATCATGTCATTCTCTATTCTCCCAGTATGGCTTATAGGAAAAGAATTAAAACTTGAAAGGAAATATAATTATTTTCTTGTTGTAGTTACTGCATTATGGCCGGACATGACTTTAACAATGGGTTTCATGTCTGAAATACTTTTCTGGCCGCTTGTTTTTACATTTGTATATTTATGGCTGTATAATAAGCGCGTACAAAAATGGTGGATATCCATTGTTCTGGGATTTGTGTGTTATGCGGGTTATATTTGCAAGGAAATATTCCTTGCATTTCTCCTTTCAGCAATAGCTTTTGAAATATTGGATCTGATTCTTTCTCTCTATTTTGAGAAAAAAACAGAGAGAAAAATTTCCTTTATTAATCTTGGTATATTTATAGCTCTCTTTCTTATTATGCATGTTGCAATGAAAACGACAGTATTCAAGGGATTTGGTAATTCTTACAATCAGATGGGGCTTTCTGCAATAAAGAGTGTCTATAATATTTTTTTTATGATTTATGGTTTTCTTGTATATATAGCAGCATCAATGCTTGCAGCGTTCTTTTTCCCTGTCATGTATCCTATGCTATATTATAAAAAACTTTCAAAAGCAGGACAGAATCTATTTTTATTTACAGTTCTTTCGATTCTAGCTATTAGCACGACTGTAGCATACACAATTACGGTTAGAGAAGATTTAGGTCTAATCATGCCTGCAGTCCATTTACGCTATGTCGCGCCTGTAATTATATTGACATTTTGTGTGTTGCTGCAACTTTGTCAAAAGGATATAACTGATGATAATAAGTTTCCTTTTACTTGTTTAGCCATTTTACCACCGCTATTGTTCATGACAAGTACATTTAAAGGCTTAGGCTCTACGCCTGTTGTAAGTTGGTGTTCACTAGCATGGTATAAAATTCCTCAGAAGTTGTTTGGCACTATAAATAAAGGTTGTGAATTTGTACTGCGTCCACATATTATTGTTGTTGCTGTATGCTTTATTATTGCCGTATATTTACTTCATTTCATAAAAGAAAAAAAAGGCAATGCAATATTCTTTAATTGCTTTATCTTTTTGTGTTTGTTAATCAGTCTTGTAAGCAATGTCATTTCTATTAAGCTTTCTAAAGAAGGCTATACGGCTGATAATAAAATCATACAAGAAATTGAAAAAATAGATGCTTTCTTTACTCAGAAGTCCAATTCTCCTCATATTCTGTATATATCTGCAGGAGAACTTGCAAATGAAAATGCCTATTTTGATACATACTTTGATAGTTTACATAATGCATATATAGTGAGAGACAGCGATGTTCTTGCCCTGGCAGAACACACGATTCTTTCTGATACAAAACTGACAGAACCTGAAAGTGGAAAATTCTATAATATCTCGAACGTAGAATACATAATTATTCCGTCTACCCTTTCTATAGAATGTAAAAATTCAACCCTTTTAAAAGACTTGAGCGGTCCTCACTATTCTGTTTATAAAAACAATACTATATCTCAAATTTCTGTCGCCCAGAAAAAAAAGCGCTCCTATAGTTTTGCTTGGAATGTTTGTGTTTCAAATGGCTATGATAAAGATTGCAGCCGTTACCTTTCTCCAAACGGAACTTCATATGGACCATATTGGAATGTACAAAAAGGTTCGTATTCTATAGAAATTCAAGGGGAAAATTTAACCAACACCGATATTAAGCTGTATTCCGCAAAGGGAGCTGTTAATTATCCATATACACTAGAAAAATGTGATGAAAATATGATTATATTGAATTTCTCCTTAGACTCGAATATTACTAATTTTGAAATAAATATAACCAATAAAGATAGTAAAACCATAAAAATGGATTCTCTGTATTTAATACCTGCAGAAAGTCTAACTCAATCATTAATCATTGACCGCTCACCGTCTCTGTGTTACAATTTTTAAGCAAGATGCAAGATTCATTCAAAAGCGTTGCCATAAATGAAACCAACCCAAAATTCACTCAGTGTATCAAACGAAAGGATTCCCTGTATGACAGAGGAAACTCCATACGCTCCGAATTCGCCCGCGACTACACCAGGCTCATCCACTGCCGGGCGTACCGCAGGCTCAAACACAAGACACAAGTTTTCTGCGCTCCGCACAACGACCACATCTGCACCAGAATGGAGCATGTCATCCATGTCGCCAGCACGAGCAAAACAATAGCGAACTACCTTGGATTAAACGCAGAACTGACGGAAGCGATTGCCACGGGGCACGACATCGGACATGCACCGTTTGGGCACGCCGGAGAGGACATTCTGAACTCCCTGATGTCACAGAAAGAAGGCACAAATGCACCGAAGAAATTCTGGCACGAGCGGAACAGCCTGTTCTTTGCTGACTTCATTGAAACACTGGGCAACCCTGACGGTAGCGAAAACCTGCTGAACCTGACCTATGCAGTCCGTGACGGAATCGTCTGCCACTGCGGGGAAATTGATGAGCAGGGCATCAAGCCGAGGGACAACGCAATCGATTTGTATGACATAAAACGGCCGGGCGTCGTCTCCCCCTTTACCTGGGAAGGCTGCATCGTAAAAGTCAGCGACAAGATAGCGTTTCTGGGCAGGGACATCGAGGACGCGCGGGCGTACCACATCATCGATATGTCCAGCTACCGGGAACTCCGCGAGATTGTCGCCTCAACGCTGGGCTTTGACAGCAAAGGGGGTGCCCACCGAAGCGGGCGCGCCGTAAACACCACCGTACTGATGAACGATATGATTGTGGATTTGTGCGAACAGAGTTCTCCAGAAAAGGGAATCTGTTTCAGCGAGCCGTACTTCAAGTTCATTCAGGCGCTCAAAAAATTCAGCCTGGCGAGAATTTACAACAACTGGCGTCTTTTGGAATTCAAAAACTACGCACAGGGCATACTCGGCTGCATCTACCGAACGCTCATGCGCACGCAGGTATATGCCCAGAACCATCGACTCGACCATGCCCTCAAGTATGCACCCGACCTGCGGGACAGTTTCCTGAACTGGGTCATCAAATATACGAATTACGACGAGGAAAAACGCTCCGTCGAACGGTTCAACACAAAAAACGTCTTTGACATAAACGACAGCGTCAGCTGGGAAAAATGCGTCATTGAATACATCAGCGGCATGACAGATCAATATGCCATCAACGTATTCAATGAGATAATATCGTTCTAAGCCTGCCGTGTGCTGTAGCTCTTGAGTTCCTTCACGATAAAGACAAGGACAACGATGAAGGAACAAAAATCCGCGACAGGAGCCGCTGCCACGACTCCTGTTATGCCGAACAGCCAGCCGAACACAAGGATAAGCGGTATCAGAAAGAAGACCTGCCTCGTCAGCGCAAGCAGCGCACCTTTTACCGGCTTTCCGATTGCAGCGAAGAAATTTGAAGAAATCATCTGCACGCCGTTTACGAGCGACATCATCAGAAAGATGCGCATAAACATGACACCGAAGTCATAGTACACATCACTCTCCCCCTTTCCGTACAGAGAGATTATCTGTCTAGGGAATACCTGGAAGCAGAAGAATCCTATGGCGCATATAACGAGGTTCGCCCCCACCGCGTGCAAATAGGTCGATTTTACCCGATCAAACTTACCGGCACCGTAGTTGAAGCCCACAATCGGCTGCATTCCTTGGTTTATCCCGATGACAAACGCGAGCAGAAGCGTAAACGTCTTCATGACAACGCCGCTTGCAGCCAAGGGAATGTCGGAACCGAAACGCGAACGACCGCCGTAGTACACAAGCGACAGGTTCATGACGATTTGCACCAATGTCAAGGCGAGCTGTGTAAGACCATTGCTCATGCCCATGGTAAGCGTCCGAAGCACAAGCTGCTTGCGGAGCCTAAAGCATGACACTTTCAGATGCACCCGTTTGAACTTCGGCAGATACAGCACTGCGCTGACGAATGAACAAACCTGCCCGATGACAGTCGCCGCAGCACCGCCGGCAACACCCCAGTCCAACACAAAAATAAATACCGGATCCAGAACAGTGTTTACGACAGCCCCTATCATCATGGTGGTCATGGAATACAGCGGAGAACCGTCAGCACGCGCAAGGTTGCTCAATCCGTTCATCGCCACCAAAAACGGCATGCCCAGAATGACGATACGCGTATAGCTGAAGGCATAGGGATACACTTCGGCTGTTGCACCGAACAGCTTCAAAAGGTACGGAAGGAAAATCTCTGCGAGTATGGCGTAGGAAATGCCGAACACCGTCATCATCGCACAGCCGTTGCCAACTACCGAAGCGGCATGCTCCTCTTCCTTGCGTCCCAGATGCAGGGAAAACTGCGCCGCGCTGCCGATGCCGATGGTCAGTGTTATAGCCATGCAAATCGTCGTCAGCGGAAACGCCACTGTCGTGGCCGCATTGCCATAATAGCCGACACCACGGCCAATGAAAATCTGGTCAACTACGTTGTACAAGGAGCTCACCAGCATGGAAATAATGCTTGGCACCGCAAACGAAGCCAAAAGGGACGGTATCTTCTTATATCCGAGTGGATTTTCAGTCTTTATCTGTTCCATAAAATACAGAGGAACTATAGCACAAACACCCGTTTCATGCAAACAGTGACATAAAACCTGGGCTCATCTTCATCCCTAATTTCTTCCTGCAATATAAGGGAAATATCGTTCCACCATCTGTCTGCCAATATAGGAGAGATTCTGTCTCTTCTCTTGGTCGGCACGGGTTATGCCATCGGGGCGTGCAAACGGGTATTTTTCGGGATATACAGTGTGCTTGTTCGGAGCAACAACGAACAGGACGTGCATTCCATGCTCACGACACCAGTCAACGATATCAACAAGACGGGTTTTAAATTCCTGCAACTGTTCCTGTGTCATCAGATTTGTTTTGAAAAAATCACTTAAATTATCACCATCACCTTTTGAAATATAAAAATACCAACCATCTCTGCCTTTCAATGCTTTTTCATTGAATATTTTTCCATCAAGCAAATTATACTGAATGTATTTATTAAGTGCTACAAGATTTTTCCTGTATCCGAATCTGTCTGTCAGATATGTATCATATTCCCTACTGACTTTTGACAAAATCTTGATATAAAATACCAATTGGTATTACACTAAAACGTATGAGTTTCTGGAAGAAGGTTGATGATGAATTGGAATATTTGGGAATGACCCGAAAAAGAATTAGCGACAAAAGCACAGTTTCCTGATTCTTACATTTCCAAAGGCATTGCCCGAGGAAGTATACCTTCTGCCGATTTAGCAGTGCGAATAGCCCATGCTTTAAATGTATCTTTAGAATATTTGCTGGATATGAATGAAAGACAAAACACAGATTTTGCCAGCTCCGAATTTGAGCTCAAGCCAGATTATAAAAAATATGGCAAATTCATCGAAGAGGTTAAAAAACTCTCCCCTAAAAAACAAAATATCGCCTTACAACTCTGTATTTTGCTACAAGAAAACCTCGAAAACTGACTCCCGAGGTTTCTCAGCCATTTTTTTGTGAACAGATTGCCGTATGAGGATTATGTAAGCCCCTTATACGGAGCCGGAACGCTCTACCGCACGTGTGGCAACAGGCATAGCTTTCGGATCCGTTTCAGGGCTATGATGTTCCTCGCTGTCACACAGTTTCAGCTTCGTTCCTCTGCCTTGATGAGCGCTTCACAGATGACGGAGATTGCAACAATCAAGTTCACATCATCCTTGGAGTAAGATTCAATGCGGTAGCAGTTTCCCCAGGTAAGTTGCTCCTTGTCGATGCCCCCGATCATTGTATCGCCAGACATGACATTGAAGCTGTGTCCGAAGAGATCCCCCTTGATGGAGATTTGACGATTGCCAACCGTTCCGTTGATTTCTGGACGGGAGAGTGTAAGCTTTTTCTTGAAGCGCGCAATTTCTTTCTTTCCTTCGAACACGGTGTACTCAGGCATAACGGCGACCAGCTTCTTTTTGATGACCATGACTTCGTTGTCCTGTGCGTCCCAGATTGTATAGGCAGTTTCCAGGATATTGCCCTGAACGTAGAACATCGGCTCCTGTTCCTTGTTGCAAATGCTGTACTTGTCCTTGAGGGAAAGCGTTAATTTCTCCGCCATATAGAGCTTAACAGCATCAGCGGGTGCACTTGCAAGCGGAACGCTTTCTGTAACTGACTCTCCTGCAAGCAGACGCTCCATAACCCCCTGCATCTCGTCAATACAGCGGTTCAGCTTGGATCCCTCTTCGTTCGTACCGCCGCCGACGAGAATCGCCGCAGAATCAAGCATGACGGATCCAACGCCTGTTCCAGGCTTTGGTGAACTGCCGATTTCAATCTTCTTTGCATCTGCCTTAATGTAAACGCAGCTGTCTTCTCCCGTCTCGTTGTAGACGATGGCTTCAACTTCCTTACCGAAGATTTTTATTGAGCCCATCTCCGGTTTCCCGAGAGACGTCGTTATTCCAGAAAGCTTCTCCAAAAGCACGGCGTTGTTCCAGCCCTGCTTGTTATCAAACTTCTTATACCCAGACATGTCGTCATTCGACACAAGCTTGCTTAAAATTCCCATATTTTATTTCCTCCAATCAATAATAATACCTTATTCAGTTTTCCAGTTAACGAGTCAGGTACCTGTGTTCCCGACCGATTTCATATATCGCCGACCAGCACACGGCGAGTTTGTCGATGTAATCGATCTTGATTCCAGAGTCAAGTGATATAATTTCAATGTGAAATTTATGAGTAAAAATATTGTCCAAGACACGCTCTGCGGTGGCGATGGGCACACCGTTTTCGTTATAGAAGGTGGTGATATTTTCGTCCATATAGTAGCGCTTGGGAGTTTCATCAGGATTCAGGAAAAAAAAGATCGCTGCGCCATTGACAAAACGCAACTGCATATAGCCAAGGCAGTTGTCAGACATATCGTAATAGCCGTAGGTTGTACCGATGTCGTCGCGATTCATGATTTCGCCGGAGGTTTCGTACTTGTAGTAAAACTGTTTTTCGCCGTCAATCACTACATACATCCGGTTGTCGATAATGCCGCTTTCCTTCACTTTGCCGACAATATGGTCATCCGCACGGAGATCGGACACGACATTGACGTGGTCGATGTCACCCTTTATATAGAGGGAATGCGCATTTTCAAGCGCCGTCCACGCAGCCTCACCGCTCAGTTTCGGATATTTTTGGCCGCAGGAGACCAGAAGCAACGTAAGCACTACACTGAACACCACAATCGCTGATTTTTTTTCATAACTGTTTCCTCTTACTTTATTGTAAACGAGAGTGGGATTCTTAGCAAGAGGAAATTTCTAAAAACTTTATTTTTTTAAAGATGTCAAATTACGACTGCCGTTGTGCAAGGTACTGCCCCGGTGTCACCTGATAAAACGACTCAAACAGATGGATAAAATGAGACTGGTCATAAAAACGGAAGCGCTGCGCAACTTCCCCCACAGAACGCACAGTCCCCTGCTTCATCAGGCATGCCGCACAGTGGAGTCTGACAGTATTGCAGAACTGTTTGACCCCCATTCCGAGTTCCTCATTGAAAATCTTCTGGATATACCGTGACGAATAACCGGCTGCTTTTTCAAGTTCACAGACTTTCATGCATCCCTGGGAACGGATTACGATGTCTACTATCTGGAGAAATAACAGGTGCCTCTCAGAATCACCTTCTGAAACAGTCTGATTCATGCATTCACAAAACGAACGACACCGTGTCCGGAACAACATGCACACATCTAGTCCATATCTTTCCCCAAAACATACTTCTGCACTTCTCATCTGTTCCTCCCGGCGCCTTGAAAATAAAAAAGGCGTGAACAGCAGACAATACGCCCGTTGTTCACGCCTTTGTGTACTTAAAAAATACCAGTCCCACAGGAAAAAGTCAATGGGACAGTTTAAAAGAGACAAAACGGACAGCGTTTGTTTACAATTTTGAATTTTCAAAAGGTATCTACTCTATGTAAGGATGAAGTGTAATCCCTACAAGGAGTTTTTTATGGTAAAACAGATTGGTACGCTTTTTGTGCTGGCAGTATCAGCCGGAATGATTCTCGCAGGATGTGCGGGAGCCACATCGCTCGATGAATCAGGAGATTCAAAGACTATCGTTGAATCAAGTGATGAAGAAACATCGGAATCCGATACAGAGGTTTCCGAAAGCACTTCCGGAACAGATACGAATAAACGATACTGCATAGTCTACAGAACCCAGTATGGAACGGCACCGGAACCCGTTGAAAAAAAACGGGCCTTCAACATAAAAAAAGAAATGCTGCCGGCGCTCGGAGTCACAGGAATGGCCTTTGACGGATGGACGCTGACACAAGCCGACGGAACCAAGATAGAGCCATCGGTAGATACAAAAGTTGAAGGTGCCGTTGAACTGACGGCGAAGTGGAGAAAGCCTGAAATCGGGGACATTGCGACAGATACAGGTTGTCTGCTCACCCAATCCTACTTCAAAACATTCAAGATGCTTAACAAAAGCTGTTCCGGCGCGGCAATCATTGTACATGTTGAAGAAACAGGAAACGGCACGAAAAGCCTCGGTTTCGGGGTTATGTCCGTAAAAGGGTGTTCCGCACAAAAAACTGCAGCACGCTCCTCGCTACGCAATTGGAATCACAGTGAATCGGCTGATTATAAAACACTTGCCCCGCAGGAAGAAGTTTACTGGCTGTATGGAGGAACGACAATATACAAACCGCTTACAAGATACGCATGTAACACCGACAACGAGTACCAAATCAGTGTACGGGAGTTTATTGAACACCCAGTTTACGGCGACGGAGAGAAAAACACTGCGGCAATACCTCAAAACGTACTAGCAGACACGGAAAGCGCCTACAGTTATGCAAAGCATTACGGCCAAAACAACAATTATACAGGAACGTGTGCAGACGGCTGGTTCATTCCAAGCATACCGGAACTAAGCCACTTTTATGAAACACTGGAAAGAACAAAAGAAGCTTACAGCGAGACAGGAGGAACAGACGGATATACAACGTTCCTAACACCGACAGAAACAAAGAAGGCGCCCCTCATATGGACATCAAATACAATAAAATATGATGGCAACAGTCATTATTATCCCGTTGTCATAACCTCAGGACGAACCTGTCCAGAAAGCATGGTCACCCCAACACCAGCAAAGCCTTCTGATATTATCACTCGGCTGATTCAACTGATGAACGATAAGGAATATGAGGAAAACATGAAATGCTACAGATGTAAAATATCAGAGACAGATTACATGTACATCGCAGCAGCTCCCGTATCCGATTATGCAACAGACCTCAAGATGACCCCTGCAACCATCGTGATGAAATGGTTCTGATTCCTCAACCCTCTGCTCCGCAGGGGGCTTGGCGTTCCCGCCTCATTGATTGAAATCATATTTTGCAGTATACTGCCTAGGCTATGAATATGGAAGCTTTTGTTCTCGGCTGCGGAGGCATGATGCCTCTTCCCTATCGCCATCTGACTTCCGTACTGCTCAGGCGGGACGGAGACCTTTTCTTGTTTGACGGTGGAGAGGGAACCCAGGTTTCGCTCAGACGGCTGAACCTCAAGTGGAAAAAAATCAGCGCAATCTTTGTGTCGCACACGCACGCAGACCACGTCACAGGGCTTCCAGGCATTCTAATGCTTTCATCGCAGGTCGAACGAAGCGAGCCGCTGTACATCTTCGGCCCGCCGAAAATCGCAGAGTATATTGAAACCAGCCGCAAAGTGCTGGATATGTACATAAACTATCCGATTGTAGTAAAAGAAATTACAGCACCCTGCACCGTTTTCGGCGGAGAGGATTTCTATGTACGCGCGTTCCCTTTGGAACACACAAAGACGTGCGTGGGATATACCCTCGAAGAGCTGGACAGACCGGGGGAATTCAACCCCGAAGCAGCCGCAAAGCTCAATGTGCCGAGGGGTCCGCTCTGGGGACAGCTCCAGCACGGGCAGTCGGTGACCAATGCCGACGGCGTGGAGATTACGTCTGCACAAGTCATGGGCTCGCCCCGCAGCGGCAGAAAATTCAGCTTTGTAACAGACACCATGTACCTTCCGTCGATTGCAAAAGAGGTCAAAGGCTCCGATTTGCTCATCTGTGAAGGCATGTTCGCAGACGACTGTCTTGACCAGGCGAAAGAGAAGAAACACATGACAGCGCGGCAAGCCGCGACAATCGCACGCGATGCTCAAGTGCGGCGCATGGCGATGATACACTACAGTCCCCGCTACACCGACCGGGAGCTCGACGTGTTGCTCCGGCAGGCACAGGAAGTCTACCCACAGGCGGAACTCACCCGTGACCGCATGCACTTTGAGATTCCCTACATCGAATAGATGCCGAGCAACACAACGTGGTGCACACAGATTCCGTCATTGCCAGCAATATCTCAAAGATTTATAAAAGTGGCCGTTCGCTGCTGACCGCCTGTGCCGGCATTAACTTTACCGCCGAATACACAAAGATAACAGGACTGCTCGGCCCGAATGGCGCCGGAAAATCGACTTTCTTAAAAATAGCAAGCGGACTCCAATATCCGACAGCCGGCACGCTCTGTTCCTGTGGTTTTACAGACCTATCGGACATACGGCGCATTACCGGGTACGTCGGTGACACAGCAAAACCCGACCCGCTGCTCACCGTACACGAAGTTCTGTATGAAACCGCCATGCTGCACGGTCTCACAGGAATTGCTCTGCAAGACGGTGTACAAAACGCAGAACGCATTTCAGCCCTTGAAACCGTCGCGAAACAGAAAGCCTCAACCCTGTCCAAGGGATTTTTACAGCGGCTCTCACTTGCAAAAGCCCTCTGCTTTTCCCCGAACGTGCTTATCCTGGACGAGTTTTCTGGAGGGCTTGACCCCTCACAGACTGCGCGCCTCAGAAAGGAAGTGCGTTCGCTTGCCGCACACAGCATCGTCATAGTATCCACACACAACATGGCGGAAGCCCAGTCCCTGTGCGATGACATCTATATCGTAAACGCCGGGACAGTCTGTGCGCACGGCAGTACGGAACGCCTTATGAAGGAATCGGGCACCCACTCATTGGAAGAAGCTTTTTTGTATTATACCGAAGGTGGCTCACATGAAGCAGACCTATAAGATATGTGTGTACATGCAGGCAATCAATCCCGCAACCTATGTTCTGGGGGCGGCATTTACGCTCTCCCTCGCCGTCGGTTTCTTCGTGTTCCAGCAGTTCTTCGCTGCAGGGACAGGACTGCACCGCTTTTTTGCGCAAATTCCCGTAGTAAGCATCTTCATTCTGCCAGCCTTCTCGTCAATAATCCCCTGCGGGGGCAGCTCGCTTCCGCAAAAAGACAGCGAAATCACCGTCGCCCGCATGCTGGCAGGAATGTCATTCCTTGTCGTTTTCCTGGTGCTCACCCTGCCCGTCCCGCTGTACGCGTCGTCGTTTATGCAGACAGAACCATCCCTTGTGCTGACTGCATACACCGGGGTGCTGCTCTACCTGACACTCGCCCTCGCCATCTGCCTGCTCTTTACAACACTTTTTGAACACCAGTGGGCGTCATTCCTCGCCTCTTCTCTCTTCCTTGCCGTGACAACCGGCATAAAACTGAAAGCCCTCTCCTTTGCCTGGCACTTCGACGCCTTCAGCAAGGGCATTCTCGACAGCCGGGAAATCATCTTCTTTCTGGCATTTACCGCATTGGCACTCTGGCTCTCATGCTATGCGATGGATAAGAAACGGGGATGTATAAAGCCTCACTACAGGCTGTCCCTGCTGCCGCTGACGCTCATCCTGCTGCTCGCGGACTCAGCATTCTTTTACTTCCGCATCGACACAACAAAGACAAAGCGCTTTACGCTCAGCACCTACACAGCAGAACTGCTTTCGGAACTCGAAGAACCGCTCGTCATAACCTACTACCGGAGCAAACGCATTGCCCGGAACTATCCGCAGGCAAAAGACATCAAGGAGTTTCTTTCCCTCTACGCACAGAAATCCCGGCTTGTGTTTTTCTCCGAAAAAGATGCAGAAGCAGTCTCACCGTCCATTTCACTTGACAGTATGGGAATTGCGGGGCAAAAAATGCAGACCGACAGCACCGCCCCCGACAGTGCGGGCCTCCTCTATTCAGGCATAGCCATAGAATATCTGGGCAATACACAGACCGTTCCGTTCATTCTAGGTACCGACACGCTGGAATTTGATGTCGCTTCCCGCATCCAAAGCCTGGTGCGCTCCAACGGGCAGGACACGAACCGCATGGTGCAGATTGCCGTCGGCAACGGGCTTTCCCTTTCCTCCGACTATAGGTATGTCATCCCTTGGCTTGAGTCACAAGGGTTCACGGCATTTGAATCCCACCTACCTTCCGACAAAGACGTATTCCCGGCAGAAAGCCTTTTTTCACTGCATCAGGATATCCCACTGATTCTTTTAGGCTCAAGCGAATGCACATGGGAAGATGCCGAAGCCCTTGCCAGCTTCTTGAGCCAGGGAGGAAATGCCGTCATAGCAACCACTCCCTATACAGTGGATTTACAGAATGAATGGACCGTAACGGAAGGGAGGTACCTGCCTTACGGAGATGCCGTCACCACCCTGCTGCGTGACTACGGGATTATGTTCAAAAGCACCATCACCGCGGAGGGAGCGGGCAGAAATCTGACGCTCGCCCTTGCAAAAGAAGACAATGCAACTGAATATGTTGACTATTCGCTGTGGCCAGTTCTGTCCGTACAGCGGGGTGCCTCAGACGGCTTGCCGCTGTTCTGGCCGGCAGCCATAGACACTGACAGCAACACAGCAGCGGCGGCAGGAATTTCTATAGCTCCCTACCTCACGACTAGCGCGGAAGCCTGGCAGGAAAAACCAGTTTCCGGCTCATTCATAACGAACCCTTTCTTCGTGCAAAAAACAGCCCCCGCACCTGCAGCGTCTGAGAGCGCGCCGTATACAGTCGCGGTGTCGATTTCGAGAGCCAAGAGCGGACAGACGCCGCACATCAGCAGCATCATAATCGGCGACCAGTATGCAACGACCACCAGCATGATAGCATATGCCTCCGCCTCACGCGGTGCACCCGACACGCGGAGCCTGACCTTTTTGAGCGACAGCCTGTTCATGATTTCCGGACAGGAAGCATTGCTGGAGCTGAGAAATGCTCAGACAGAACGCCCGCAAAACCTGCGGAATGCGCAGGACGTCTATTCATTCGCAAAAAAAGCGCTCGTCGTCAGTACCGTACTCCCCGTCTGCATACTGCTTGCACTGTATCTGTCCGTGCGGCAGAAACGGAAACGTTTTCTAACAAGGAGCAGTCTATGAAAAAAGTCAGCAAAACCAAAGGCATCCTCATATTTTACGGAATCGATCTCCTGTTGCTTTTGTTTTTAATCATCGCATTCCTGCCGTTTTCACGGAAAACCGAAGAACCGTCCCGTAAGACAGCACTGCTCAATCCGAACGCAGTGGAAACCATAGCGGCCATAACCCTTTCGGTACCCGACGGTACAGACGCCGGATGGCGGACAACGGTGACGCTCACGAAGAAAGGAACTCTCTGGACCGGAAGTTCCTCGGAATCCAGCGGCACCTATATTTGGCCCTGCAATCCCCGGACCGTACAATCACTCGTGACCGATGCGTCTCGGATTACAGAGATTGCAACCAAGGCAACATCTGCAGCAAAGTGGAAGAACTTCGGCGTCGACGACAAACACGCTTCCATCATCTCCTTTTACAATGCGGCGGGGGGCACACTCTCACAGCTCTTTTTCGGGGCGGAAGACCCGCTGACGCAGCGACTGTACTTCAGAACGTGGACAGACCAGAGCGTGTTCGAAACACAGGACAACACCCTGCAGCAGTTCCTGACCGCCGATGAATCCTACTGGGCAGACCCGTACATTGTCCCCGTCCTGCTTTCAGACGAAGAAGGCTTGCGTCGCGGAAAACTGGAAAACATTGCCCCGAGGGACGGCCTGCAGCCTGATTATTCCTTAAAAAAAGAATGCGGGAACGGCGCCCGTGCACTGTTCAAAATCTACAAGAAAGACGACTCGTACATCGTCATTCCGACCTTCGTCGCTTCCCCCGCTTTTGCACAGAAAGATGCAGAAGCCATCGCAGCCATAAACTACCGCTACAGCATCAGCGGATGGACGCTTGAAAGACTGATCGAGGAAACAAAGAACTAAGGACACCATCATGAACGAGCATACATTGACAACATTTCTCCAGTGGCTGGACAGCCACCTCAACTTTGAGAAAACTCCGAAAAAAGATATTTTCTGGCTGGACAACATGCGCACCTGCTGCGAAAAACTCGGTCACCCCGAAACCAGCACACCGTGCTTCCACGTAGCGGGTTCCAAAGGCAAAGGTTCCGTTTCCACCCTCATAGCAGGAATACTGACCGCAGCAGGAAACAAAACGGGACTGTACACCTCCCCGCATCTGGTTGATTTTCGCGAACGGATAGCAACGCTCAGCGGTTTTCTGACGGACACCGTCTATGAAAAAGCCGCGGAACAGCTCATGTCCTGCGTCGGCGGGCAGTCAGCCACATGGTTTGAACTGGTCACGCTCTTTGCCTTTCTCTGCTTCCGGGAAACCGGAATGGATTATGCTGTCTACGAAGTGGGGTTAGGAGGCAGGCTTGACGCGACGAATGTAGTCACCCCCCTTGTCTCGTGTATCTGCGAAATAGAAAAGGAACACACCGAGTATCTGGGTGACACCGTAGAAAAAATCGCCGCAGAAAAAGCCGGCATCATCAAACCGGGAATCCCGGTTATTATAGCTCCCCAGTCCTCCCAAAGCATAAAAGATGTGTTTAAAACGATTGCACAGGACCGGAACGCGCCCATTGTCTTTGCCGACGAAACCGCAGACATCCCATCCATAACATACGGACCGAATGGAATGCACGTAGTTTTGGAATCCCCTGTTTTCAAGCGCTCCGTGCAGGCAGACCTCCACTTGCTGGGCGATTTCCAGGCACAGAATGCACTAGTCGCCGCCCTTGCCGTAAAAACTGCCTTCCCCGACTTCGAAGAGTCAGACATAGAAAAGGGACTGTCCTCCGTCACCATGCCGGCACGCTTTGAAATGCGCAAGGAGACCGATGACTTGCCGCCGATGGTCTTAGACGGAGCGCACACCGTGAACAGCATCAAGGCGACAATCACAACCTTTGCCCGCACACACGGCACCGCAAAGCCGGTGCTGCTCTTTGCCTGTGCAGCCGACAAGGATGTGGAAGACATTGCCCGGCTCTTTGCAGGCTTCGCCAGCAAAGCAATCATCACCAAACCGGGAACAGCAAAGGCAAGCGACATACCACGCGCCCAAAAAGCCTTTGAAACAGCAGGCATCGACTTCCGCATCACAGAGGATTTTTCCGCAGCAATCCCGCAGGCATGCCGAGAAGCAAAGGAACGCAGGCTTCCCCTGCTTGTCACCGGTTCCTTCTACCTCATCGCCGAGGTAAAAAAACAGCTGGAAACCACAACACAGAGGTAACGCATGCAGACAAAAGAAGAAATGGACAGCATATTGAAAGCACTGGCACGGCTGCAAGCACGGCAGGCATGGGTCGGGGACGAACCACCGTTCTCCATGGACATAATCGACATGCTTCACAGCACGAATTTCCGCGTCAGCCCGCGCTTCCACCACAGCTATGATGTCGTCTGGCTGTATGAATACCTTATGAAACCGCCGTCACGCGGTACACCTGCAAATGACGCGTGGAAGACTGTGCTGGATGAATGCATCCGTCTGCTTGCAGAAAAAGGGAAACTCGTTCTGCGCCTGCGGGAATGCAGCAATCTTCGGTTGCAGGACATACAAACCTTTCTCTCAGACAACCCGTGCATTGACTGCACAATGGTAAGCGGACATGAATATACTCTGGAGGGGAAGAAAACGACCGTCGCAGTGTTCGCCGTCACCAGAAACAACATCAACGCATACAGCTCAAACCGTTGGACAGTAGCCGTCCATGCCACAGACAGAAACGGCAGCACCATACAGTCACTTAAAGACGCCGTTGCCAGACAATGCGGAAACACCGCAGAAGTGATTGAATACGGACCGGACGACAGCTGTCAGGAAGCCGCCGCACGGGCAGGCACCCCGAACCTGCTGCTTCTTGAAAGCACCGTCAGTCTGCCGGACAACTTCTTTGCAGGCTTCAGCAGCTACGGGTATGATTTTGATTATCTGACAGTCAAGCAACGCACAGAAGAAGGGGAAGAATACCCCTCCTACTGCATGGATGTCAAAGACAAGAATGCCCCCCGCACCGTACTCATGGATGATTACAATGTCTTCAATAAAGCAATCCGCCCGTCTGACGGCATTTTGGCTTGCAAAACCCACATTGCAAAAGCAGGACTCCTTGACGGCAGACACATCCCGCTGCGCATAAATTACTTTTCAACAGCAATACGGCACAGCCTTCCTCAGGGCTGGAACAAGAGCATCCTGACGGCGGCGGAATACCAAATGCGTTCCGGACAAACAGGCTTGCGCTCCAAACTTGCCAGACACATACCAGTGCAGTTGAAACAGACACAGCTGTACCAAAAGACAAAGAAAATTCTCAGCATAATCAAGGAACACTGACATGAAGATAGCCTTTCTGTGCGCCTATAATTTTTACCGGCAGCTTTTCGGCGTGCGAAATTTTTTTATGACGATTGCAAAAACGCTCGGAGAAAAACACGACGTAGAATACATCGCGTACCGGGAAACATATGCCGGCCCTTTGTGGTACAAACTCACCCCGTCAGCAGATGCAGACAGCATACAGACGACTCAAATCTCTCTTGAGGGAAAAGCCATAGCTCACTTTACCCGGAAGAAGCGCCAGGCATTCCTCGACAGACAGCACAAAGAACAAAAACAGCGGTATTACTACCAGTACATCGGCCGGGATGTAAGCGCGGAACACTACGATGTCTGCGTCATAACAATTCCATGGATTGTAAAGGAAGGCATCAAAATAGATGCAAAACGCATTGTCGGCATTGTGCATGATTTTATCGCGAATGACTGGTACCTGACAAACAGAAACCCCATCCTGCTGGGACACAAGCACGCCGTTGGTTACGACTTCTATAACCGAATTTGCAACTCCATAGTGGCAAATTCCAAAACTGTCATGGAAGAATACAATACAGTTTTCCCGAAATGCGCATATAAAACAAATTATCTTGAACCCTTCCCGACGTATGCTTTTAAAAACACCGTTGTAGATAATTCTATTCCCCGGGAACGGGCGGTCATACTGGCTGCTCCGTTCGATGTCCGTAAAGGGCTCAAACACATTCCCGCCCTGCTGAACCCGCTGTCAGGGAATATCGATGTCCTGTACATATACGGGGGGGCGAGATGTTCAGAAGCAGAGTTCAACCAATTTTTCAAAGATATCGGAATAAAACGGATTGAATATTTTCCAAGCATCTCCTACCCCGATGTAATCAGCTTGTACAAGAAATCGCAGTTTCTGCTTTTCCCATCTCTGGAAGAAGGACTGGGTATCCCTATCATAGAATCCCAAATCTGCGGGTGCCGGGTCGTAACAACAGATGCCCCTCCGATGAACACGCTGGTGCTTCCGGGTTCTTACATTCTTTCAGGCGATGCGGGAAAAGATACAGCGGCAATGAAATCCATGCTGACGGAGCCGTTCAATTACGCGGGACTTGCGTCTGAAGCGGAACTCTTTTTTTCCTTTGCAGACCTGGAGAATAAGATTCTCGGCACTTGAGAACAAGGCTTTTTCTATGGTATACTAAACCCATGTCACGTTACATAATCACTGGATTTTCAGGATTCGTCAGTTATTTTTTTCTTGACTATTTAAGTTCGGTGTCTGACTCCCAACAGGAAATACTGGGACTGGACATCGCTCCTCCGGCAGATTTCGACAAATGGCACTTCGCTCATCTGCACATCAGTTTTCAAACCATCAACCTTCTGGATAAAAATGCAGTTTCTGAATGCATCGAAACATTCAAACCTGATTTCATATTGCATCTGGCGGCAATCAGTTCCGTCAAGGCAAGTTGGACTGACCCGGCAAGTTGTTTTACAAACAACACCGAGATATTCTTAAACCTTGCAGAAGCCCTAAAAAAGCAGCACAGCACGTGCCGCATACTGTGCATCGGTTCCAGTGAAGAATACGGAACACCGAGAACGACGGGAGACCTTCCCTTCAGCGAGGAAATGCCGCCGCGCCCAGAAAACCCGTATGCAGTAACGAAGTCTTCACAAGAGAATCTTGCAAAGTGCTATGTCAGCGCATTTTCACTCAACATACTGCTCACCCGGTCTTTCAACCACATCGGTCCAAGACAGCGGGATTCATTCGTCGTGGCAGCATTCTGCAAACAGGTCGCACAAGCCTCCCGTGACGGACTCAAACAGCTGGAGATGACTACCGGAAACCTTTCCGTCATACGGGATTTCCTTGACGTACGGGACGTGGCAAAAGCCTATTATCTGCTGCTTCAGAAAGGAGTGCCGGGACAAGTGTACAACGTTTGCAGCGGCACGGGCATTCCACTCAAAACAATAATCGACACACTGGCTGACATTTCCGGCATAGAGATTGTCACAAAGACAAATCCCGCGCTGCTTCGCCCGAACGATATCCCTGAAGTGCGGGGCAGCAATGCCAAACTCAGCGAAGCAACAGGCTGGAACAGGTCCTTCACCCTTAAAGAAACTCTTTCCGACATCTACGAATACTGGAAGACAGTCATCTGATCAACTGAATAAAAAATTTTATGGTGCGAAAGATTCGCACAAGGAAATATAAATGAACAATAATTCATGCAGCAACGGAACATCATTCACCGATGTCATCATTCTTGCAGGCGGGTTCGGAGAACGGCTATGGCCGGCTTCAAGCCCTGCATTCCCAAAGCAGTTTCTGTCCATTCAGAACGGCATTTCTTTTTTGCAGACTTCCATCCAGCGGGCGCTGGCTGTACAGCCGACAGGCAGAATCCTGATTATCACACGGGAAGATATACAGAACGTCGTTGCCGAACACTGCGAAAAACTCATGGCCGTCGTCTCCGCTGAACAGAAAAAGAAAATGCAGGAGGATTTGTACATCCTCTCTGAGCCCTGCGCCCGCCACACCTGTGCGCCGTTGGTGCTCGCGTGCAAGCTGCTCCATCTGCTTGATGCAAACGAGCATACCCTGCTCGTCCTCACCAGCGACCACATCATCGGTCCGGTGGAAACATTCGTCGCCGACTGCCATAAAGCTGCAGAAACAGCCAGAGCAGGCAATTTCGTCTGTTTTGCCATTCCTCCGACAGAGCCTTCCACCGGCTACGGCTACATAAAAAGCGGAGAAGCGCTTTCCACAGACAAAACCGTGTTCCAGATTGCACAGTTCAAGGAAAAACCGGACCTTCAGACGGCGCAGCAGTATCTTGAAAGCGGAGAGTACTCCTGGAACAGCGGAATGTTCGCCTTTACCGACACATTCTTCCTGCAGGAAATCAGCACATACGAACCGGAAATCGCCAAAAGCTTTGAAAACTTCGCCATAGCCGCAGTTCCGGAGTGCAGCACCATACACAGCACCAAATGCATCTACGGATGGGAGCCTATGGTGAAATCCTACCAGACCGTAAAAGCTATCGCCGTAGACAACGCTATAGCCGAGCGCACAAAAAAAGCCGCTGCAGTAAAAGCCGCGTTCACGTGGGACGACGTCGGCAGCTGGGATGCGTTTGAAAAGCACTACAAAGGCGAAAACGACAAAGTCGGCTCCGTCCAGAGCAAGAACAACTTCGTCTATTCCGACATACCGGTGGCACTCTGCGGTGTGGAAGACCTAGTTGTCGTCATCAAGGACGGAAAAGCCCTTGTGATGAAAAAAGGCGCCAGCTCCCTCATGAGGGAAGTCGTCAAGGAAATGAAAAAGCTGTAATAAAAATCCCGTGTCAAACATCAAGTCTGGCACGGGATTTTTATCAAATTGCCATAGTCTCTTCACTGCATTATACAAGTATATTTTTAGCTTGACAAAAACTCCATTTTAGTAATACACTTTTATTGTACAAACGGTACTGCAAACGATTGCGTTCCGTTCTATACACACAATTCAGGAGAGAAGAGGAGAAAAAATGAAAAAAAATATTCTAATTCTAGCATTTATGATGTGTGTTTCAGTTGCAGTGTTTTCCCAGTCATCAAACGGGCTGTACATACATCAGTTTCTTACGACCGAAAACAGCTGCAAAACCGGTGCGGTAACAGACCGCGGAGGATATGTTGTTGTTACAGCGGAGAACAAAATTGCCTATACAACAGGTATTCCACTAAGCTTAGTGACTTGCTTTAATGAGTGGGAGGGCGACATTTGGGATATCTGTCTTACCGAAAGCGGTAGCTGGTTTATTGTCGGAAACAACTTACGGGGAGAAGGCTGTCCTCAGGCTATGATGAGCGAAATCGACAATTTTCTGGACCAGGGGGACACGGTCATAAGCGTGACCTTCAACGACTATGGCGAGTGGATTGTAATAACAGACAATCATTTTTCGGCGTCAAACCAGCAGCTCCGGCAGCTATTGGAAAAAACCAATAACACCTATGGCTTCATACGCTCCGCTTCAATGACCAATAACAACGCAATAGTCGTTGGCAAAGGGGGCATCATGACCTTGCAACCCATTCCGCGTGAATTGGACAAGTACCTTTCAACCATGCAGACCTTCGACATCCAGCTCATAAAATTCTCCGACGGAGGTGCATACCTTGTAACCGACGGTGAGAATGCAGCCCATTACAATCTGTACTGACATTTACCTGCCATGCCAGACTGTCCTTGCTCCACACTGACGGTCGGCATGGCGACTGGGCGACTAAATGTGGTCTTGTTTTTTGCAATATAACTGTACCACGGATTACAGACTTTAAACAGTATCTATTTATTTTGGACACTAGTGACTACTAACATATCTACCAAAAGGAGGCTTGCATGACCGCAGTAGCGGACTTGCAGCGTTTTAAAGGTCGCCTAAAGCCCAATTTTGAAATTATTATTCCAAGCTAAGAGTTAAATAGTTGAGTAACCTCATATACATTTTCACCATTGTCTTTTGCTCTATAAACAAACTCAAGATTTGACTAAGTTCTCTTACACAAATTAACTTCCAAATCAGTAAATTCAGACATAATCTTATTCTCGTTCTATAATTTTTATTCAAACGAAATACCAGAAATATTTATGCACACACCCAAGGTGCGGTTATCTGACGTACCGAGAATTTTTGACGGTGTCCACAGAAATGGAACCTCTATTGATAAATTCAAAATCTCGGTATTAGATTCAGGAACTTTCATTGTACATAAAAATTCTCCGCTGCCGGGAAAGAATTTATATTTTTCTTTTTCACCGACTGTAATCTGTACCCAGAACTTTTTAGTAACCTTCGCTGGAAGATTACCGCAAGGTAATGTAAAAGAGTGGCAACCTTTCGGAATGCATATTTTCATTTTACTGCATATATCTTTTGTCCACACTCGGACGCCAGCATCATCAGATTCAATATTGTTGAACCCGGACTCCAAAACATAGTCCCTGTAGTTGAATATTCCCAATTCCGGTTGTTGGACAGCAAGGCAATACTTCGGCGAATGCGAGGCAACAAACTTCAAACCTCTCCGCAACGGGTTGTACAGATTCTCCGCAGTCGCAGGTGTAATGAATTTATCACCGCACAAGTCGCTACGCACAAAGAACGCGTTGCAGCCACGCACATCCGTGCCAACAAGCTGATACCCCCCTCTACCGTATATACCACATTTCCTTTGACCAAGTAATTCCAATGATTTTAGGGAAGCACCGTGCCAGTCGGAACCATCCCAAACATGGGACGGATTGTACG
>CADBRT010000034.1 GCA_902797055.1 uncultured Spirochaetaceae bacterium | reverse complement strand
GTTCTGGATTCTCTTCAAACAGTGGGTAATGCGTTTTTCTTCGATTTTTGAGTGCTGAATAGGTACAGAAAAACTTGAAAAAGTAAGGTGCCGTTTGCATCGAAGTACCGCAAATGTGCTATACTGGCGTTAAATTCGGCAGGGGAGGATATGGTATGGCTGGAAAACTTGGAATAATTGCGCTGGAGTCAGCAAAGAAGACGGGGATACAGGTTGATGAGATTCTGTCGTCATGGCGTGACGGCGAACACTTCCTTATTTCTGCGGAATGCCCGCGGTTCGGAAGCGGTGAAGCGAAAGGCTTGGTAAAGGATTCTGTCCGCGAAAAGGATTTGTACATCATTGTTGATGTTTGCAATTCTTCGATTACCTATAAAATGGACGGCTCTGAAAACCGCATGTCACCCGATGACCACTTTCAGGATTTGAAGCGGGTGATTTCCGCCTGCAATGGGAAGGCTGAACGCATAACCGTTATCATGCCGTTCCTCTATGAAAGCAGACAGCATCGGCGGGTGGTTCGGGAATCGTTGGACTGCGCTATTATGCTTCGCGAGCTTGAGGCTATGGGGGTGCATGACGTGATTACCTTTGACGCGCATGATCCGCGGGTGCAGCAGGCGATTCCTTTGAGCGGTTTTGAAGATGTTTCCCCTGCGTTCCAGTTCTCACAGCGTCTGTTGACGGAATATGAAGACTTGACGATTGACAGCGACCACTTGATGTTCATTTCGCCCGATGAGGGGGCGATGGGACGTGTCGTGTTCATGGCTTCCCTGTTCGGGGTGAACATAGGGATGTTTTACAAACGACGTGATTATGCAACGATTGTGGACGGCATGAACCCTATTGTTGCCCATGATTTTTGCGGTGACTCGGTTTCTGGAAAAGATGTCATCATCATCGATGATATGATAGCTTCCGGCAACAGTATGATTGATGTCGCCAATCAGTTGAAGCAGCGGGGCGCTTCCCGAGTATTCATCTTTTCGACTTTCGGTCTTTTTACACACGGATTTGAATCATTCGATGAGGCGTATAAAGCGGGGCTGTTTGACCGCGTTTTTACTACAGACCTCATCTGGCAGAAGCCGGAACTGCTTGAAAAACCGTGGTATGCGTCGGTCGGAATGGGACGGTATATCGCCGCGATAATTGATTCCTTGAATAAGGGGCAGTCATTGCAGGATTTAATACGTCCCGCAAAGCGCATAAAGAAAATGCTCAAGCAGTACCAAGGCTTGTGACATGAACCGCTGAGAAAGTCCGCTGTATGCGCACAGATGCATTGAACGGTGCCGGACTCTAACAGTGCCAACCACATAGAACAGAGTACCGAAGCCTCTGTTGCGGGGGTCAGCGGTGATACCAGCGGAAGACGGCGGTTCCGATGATGATGACGTACCCGATAATGCTCAGCAGGACGGGAATTTCTCCGAGGAAAACGAATGCCCAGATTGCTGCAAAGATGACTTGCGTGTAGTCGAATACCGATATGTCTTTTGCTGGGGCAAACTTGTACGCATTCGTTATGCCGAACTGTCCGAGTGCCGCGCTTGTGCCGGCTCCCACCAGCAGCAAGAATTGTGTCAGCGTCATGGGTTCGTAGTTGATGATGAGGAACGGCAGTGTCAAAAGGCATGAGAACATAGAAAAGTAAAAAACGATTATCGTAGTCTTTATCTGCTTTCTGCCGAGTTTCCGCACGAATACGTAGGCGGTGCCTGCACCGAAGCCCCCGTACAGTCCGACCAGCGACGGAACAAGCGTAAGGCTTACGGTGGGGCGGATGATGAAGAGCGCGCCGATGAACGCTATGATGGTGGAGATGATGTCGCTCTTGCTCGGTTTTTCTTTGAGTATGGGGATGGACAGCAGGATTGCGAAGAAGGGGGAAAGCTTGTTCAACATGTTGGAGTCTGCGAGCCCGAGCCTGTCGATTGCGTAGAAATTCGATATGAGCCCTGTAGAGCCGAACAGACACCGACAGAAGACATCTAGACGCGCGCCTTTCGGGACGAAGGGAGCTTCCTTTGAAGATGCGAGCGCCGTCACGGCTATGACCAGCGCCACAATGTTTCGGAAAAACGCTTTTTCCATGGTGGGGAGATTTCCTGCAATCCTGACGAAGAATGCCATGAGCGAAAACCCCATTGCCGCCAGAATAATGCAGATGATTCCTTTTGTATGGTTGCTTAACTCTCTGAATTTCATTATTTTCGTCCTCGTTTCGGTACCTCTACAGAGGAGACTCCGTTACCTGTCTGGTATAAGCACCGCTACATCGAGCTGTTTGTCAATTGAATTCCCCTCAGGACTCCCGGATGATGAGCTCCGGGGTGATAAGGGTTTCCTGCGGAACTTCCTTGCCGTCTATGAGTGCCAGCGCGTTGTCGATGATTGTTTTGCCGAAAAGCTGGTAGTTGTAGCTCACCGAGGTCAGCGGGGGCTGTGTTATGGTGCAGAGATAGGTGTTGTCGAAGCTGATGAGCGAGATGTCGGAAGGAATGGAAAGCTTATGCTCCTGAATGCTTCGGTATGCGCCGATTGCGGTAAAGTCGTTGACTGCTATCACTGCGTCAGGTCTGTGTCCGTCCGCCAGCAGATGGTTCATTGAATGGTATCCTCCCGCCATATCATACCTGCCGTTTTGTATATCGAACGCCGGCAGGTACTCAAGGTCTGCTTGTTTGAGCATCTTTTGGAAGCAGGTGCGCAGGTCAAGGGTGTTCTTTGCTTTGTTCGTACCGCCGATCAGTGCGATTTTTTTTAGCAAAGGATTTTTGCTCAGGTACTGCATAACGATGGTCATGGCTTTTACAGTGTTGATGTTTACCTGTGTGCAGGAGGTTCCCGCAAGATGACCGGTGATGACAAACGGTATGTGCTGGGAAATCGCATTGACCCTGTCCGCAAATGCAGGGTCGGTGTTTACGTCGTCAACAGCACCGCCCAAGAGAATGATTGCGTCGACATTTTGGTGTGCGAGTTTTTCCAAGAGTTCGAATTCTTTTTCACGTTCCCCGTATGAATTGCAGAGTATCAGGTTGTACCCCTGTTCGGCTGCTGCTGTTTCACAGCTCACATAGAGCGATGAGTAGTACAGATTCCGTATATCTGCTGTTATCATGCCGATAATCCCTGCGCGCGTGTTGATGAGCCCTCTCGCCAGCGCGTTCGGGTGAAAATCATATTTTTTGATGATAGCCTCTATCTTATCTTTTTTTTCGCTTGCGACGTTGACCTTGCCGTTTAAAACGCGGGAGACGGTTGCAATTGATACCCCTGCTTCCCTTGCAATATCAGTTATGGTGATGTTCTGCTTCATAAAAAAATTCCG
>CADBRT010000033.1 GCA_902797055.1 uncultured Spirochaetaceae bacterium | reverse complement strand
TGATATTCCCTTTATAGATTTTATAAAAAGTGCTATAGTCGCCTCTTATGAATTCTATTGTTTTCAAAGATTCAAGTTCCCACAGACTGGGAAAGCGCAACAAAGCATCCATAACGGACGGCTCTATCCTGCGGGCGCTACTTTCCTTCTTTTTCCCCATCCTGTTCGGAACCTTCTTCCAGCAGCTTTACAATACAATCGATGCGGTGATTGTCGGCAAATACGTAGGCAAAGCGGCATTGGCGGCTGTCGGCGGAGGGGCTGCTGTCTTTGTAAACCTGCTTGTAGGCTTTTTTGTCGGACTCACCAGCGGTTCCGGCGTCTTGATATCGCAGTTTTTCGGAGCAAAAAACGACAGGGATTTACACCTGTCCGTACACACCTCAGTGGCCTTGAGCATAGCCGGAGGATTTATCCTCATGATAACCGGAATAGTATCCTCTCGGCCCATTCTGGAAGTTATGAAGACACCGCTTGAAACAATGGACGATGCCGTCATCTACCTCAGAATTTTTTTCCTCGGCATGATACCGATGTTTATCTACAACATGGGTTCCAGCATACTGCGCGCCATCGGTGACTCCCGCACACCACTTGTCATCCTGATTGCGGGCTGTGTCTCCAACATCGTGCTGGATCTGCTGCTTGTCATTGTTTTTAAGCTCGGTGTCAGAGGGGTTGCTATCGCGACCGTCCTCTGCCAGATAGAAAGCGCTGTCATCACCTCTGCGCTGCTCATGCGCTCAACAGGCAGTTACAAAATCATCTGGAAAAAAATTTCCTTCGCCCCGCACATTCTGGGGCAGATTCTCAGACTCGGCTTTCCGGCGGGTATTCAGTCCTGCCTCTATACGGTCAGCAATCTGATTATCCAGAGTTTTATCAACTCGTTCGGCACAAACACCGTCGCGGCATGGGCGGCATACGGAAAAATCGATGCCGTATTCTGGATGCTGATGAGCGCGCTGGGAATCGCCGTAACCACGTTCTCCGGGCAGAACTACGGCGCCCACAAATATTCACGCATACACCGGTGCCTGTGGGAAAGCCTCGGCATCGCATCGGTTCTTACCGTCGCGTTCAGCCTGCTGTTTTGGTTTACGTGCCGGCACTTCTTCCTCTTTTTCACCGACGACCCGGGCGTCATAAAGGAAGGACTGCGGATTATGAAGTTCCTGATTCCATTCTGGGGAACCTACATTTCAATCGAATTGCTTTCGGGGCTTATCCGTGGTACGGGCGTCAGTTTTACGCCGATGGTGATTACGATATTTGGAGTCTGTTTGCTCAGAATTGTGTGGCTTTTTACAGCCGTCCCAGTCAAAAAAGACATTCTAACAGTTATAGCAAGTTATCCGATAACCTGGACGGTTACATCCATCGCATTCTGGATTTATTACGCCACGGGCAAGTGGCTCAGGACTGCCAATTCGCCTCAATGAATGCCCAGACGGTGTGCCAATACGTGTTCCGGTCCACATACGCGGACATGACATGACGGGCACCGTGCACGACGAGTTTCTCTTTCTTTTCACAGGCAGCGGCATTGTAGACGACATCAAGCATGCGGAAGGGGTTGTAATCATCTGCATCACCGTGGATGAACAGCATGGGCGTCTTGTTCTTCTGCAATTGGGGAACGCAGTCCGCTTCCTTTACGCTATAACCGGCTTTGAGTTTTGTAAACAGGCTGACCGCGTGAAGGAGAGGGAACGACGGCAACTTGTAGATCTGATGAAGTTTGTCAGCCAGTTCATCCCAATCCGAGGAATATCCGGAGTCTTCAACGCAAATTCTGACAGCGGCAGGAAAATCAACTTCGCCGCTTGCCATCATGATGGTTGCAGCTCCCATGCTGAAACCGTGAACAAGAATCTCTGCCGATTCATCACGGCGGAGTATTTCATTGAGCCAGGAAATGAGATCCCTCCTGTCCAGCCAGCCCATTCCTATATAGTTTCCATCGCTCTCTCCTGCCGCACGCAAGTCAGGGGTCAGGACATTGAACCCTGCTTCGTAATAGACGCGTGCGAAATCCCAGAACGACTGCGCCCGGCCGCCGTATCCGTGAATAATCACCGCCCAGCGGTGTTCTGGCTCGAAGGAACTGTTTTGCACTTGCATGAATACATAGCCGTTCAGCGAAAGGTTGTCTTCTGATGTTATTTTTACTTTTTCGCTCAGGTGTTCATTGCCCCAGGAAAGCGCTTGCTTGTGGAGTTCTTTCTTCAACGCCTCTGCTTTTGATTCCAGCGCCATTTGCTCTTTGTCCGTCGACACTGCCAGTGTTTTCTGAATATTACCGCTGGATTCCGCCCCGCGGCCGATGCTTATATTCACCATATAATTGGCCACAAGCATGAGCGCAGCAATGGAAAGCACTATAAAAAGTAACAGAAAACAAAACAAACGGCCTGCAATAGATTTTCCTTTCGCCATACCCACACACTACACTTTTTCTTTTAATAGGGCAATAACAAAATGATAAGAGATTTCCATAAAAAAGGGCATCCGCGTTAAGCGGATGCCCTCATATCACAGCTGATAATCAGAACTTAGCAGTTCGTGAACTTAGCAGTTCGTGAACTTAGCAGTTCTCTGAGAAGTACTTGATTGTGCGAACCATCTGGCTTGTGTAGCTGTTCTCGTTGTCGTACCAAGAAACAACCTGTACCTGATATGTATCGTCATCAATCTTTGATACCATTGTCTGAGTTGCATCGAACAATGAACCATAGCGCATACCGATAACATCAGAAGAAACAATCTCGTCCTCGTTGTATCCGAAAGACTC
>CADBRT010000032.1 GCA_902797055.1 uncultured Spirochaetaceae bacterium | reverse complement strand
TAACAAACCGTTCTTTTTTACCTGCCTTGCAAAGAAAAAGGTGTAAAATTTGTAAAAGGTTCAACAAAACTCAATAAATTTCTTTATGTACTTCTGGTGGTTCCGAGGGTAAGATGTAATCATCAAAGCAAGTTCTGATAAGGAGGAACACATATGAACATTAAGAAAATCGCGGCTGTATCAATCTTGGCTGCTGCAGCAGTAACATCAACATTTGCTTGGGGAAAGAAGAGCAAAGAAAAGAAGACAAAGAAGACAGCAGCAAAGACAGTTGTAGTCGGATACGCACAGGTCGGTGCAGAGTCTGACTGGCGCCTTGCAAACACACAGTCTTTCAAAGAGACATTCACAGAAGCAAATGGCTACAAACTGATTTTCGATGATGCACAGCAGAAGCAGGAAAACCAGATTAAGGCTATCCGCAACTTCATCCAGCAGGATGTTGACTATATCGTTGTTGCTCCTGTCGTTGAAACCGGATGGGAAACAGTTCTTCAGGAAGCAAAGAAAGCAGGAATCCCTGTTATCCTTTCTGACCGCCAGATGAAACTTTCTGATGACAGCCTGTACATGGCATGGGTCGGCGGAAACTTCGTAAAGGAAGGACGCGACGCTTGTAAGTGGCTCGATGCATACCTCTCAAAAGTCGGCCGCTCAAATGAGACAATCAACATTGTAGACCTTCAGGGAACAATCGGTGCTTCTGCACAGATTGGACGCACACAGGGTCTTGAAGAAGCTGTCCGCGCACACCGCAACTGGAAGATCGTCGCACAGCAGACTGGTGAGTTCACACAGGCAAAGGGACAGGAAGTTATGGAGTCTATCCTGAAGTCTGTTGACGACATCGATGTTGTATACGCAGAGAACGACAACATGGCTTGGGGTGCAATCGACGCTATCAAGGCTGCTGGAAAGGTTCCTGGAAAAGACATCATCATCATCTGTTTCGATGCTGTTAACGAGACATTCAACAGAATCAAGTCTGGTGAAATCAACTGTGCTGCTGAGTGTAACCCACTTCACGGTCCTCGTGTAGACAAGATTATCAAGGCTATCGAAGCTGGCATGGGCGAGACAATCGGTAAGATTCAGTACGTTGACGAAGGCGTGTTCGACAAAGACGGTGTCGGTGGCGCAGTCCGCGCAGCTGACGCTCACGCAAGCCGCAAGTACTAATACAGTCCTTGTAAATCGGGAGGTGTGCTGACCGCAGGTGCGGTGAGAGGAGTCTGCCTCCCACTTGAATGAAGCCGGAGAAAGGACAATAAGATGTTCCTCTCCGGCTTTTATTATCTTAAAATGAAGAAGGTGTGACGATGGCAAATAATGTTCTGCTTTCAATGAAGAATATTACCATGACGTTCCCGGGAGTCAAAGCGCTGCAAAACGTTGACTTCACGCTGTGTCAGGGTGAGATTCATGCGCTCATGGGCGAAAACGGAGCCGGTAAGAGTACGCTTATCAAGGTTCTCAATGGTGTCCATACCCGTGATTCGGGGGAAATATATCTCGAAGGAAAAAAAATAAACAACCATTCCCCTGAGGAAGCGCAGATGAATGGTATCAGCACAGTGTTCCAGGAAGTGAACCTGTGCCCTAATATTTCAGTGGCAGAAAATATATTTGTTGGCCATGAACCGCGTACAAAGTGGTTTTCCGTTGACTGGAAGACGATGAACCAGAAAGCAAAGGAAATCCTTGCCTGGGTCGGACTTGAAGGTATCGATGTTACGCGTACGCTCGGTGACTATTCTGTCGCCATCCAGCAGATGGTGGCTATTGCCCGGGCTGTTAATTTTAACTGTAAGGTTCTGATTCTCGACGAACCTACCTCATCACTCGACGATCACGAAGTCGAAAATCTTTTCAATGTAATGAAGCAGCTCAAGGCTGACGGAAAGGGAATCATCTTCGTAACCCACTTCCTTGAGCAGGTATACGCTGTCTGCGACAAGATTACCGTTCTGCGCAACGGTGAACTTGAAGGTCAGTTTACGACAAGCGAGCTCCCCCGCCTCAAGCTGGTACAGGCCATGCTTGGACACGAAGTTGCGGAACTCGACACTCTTCACAGTGACAACTCAATCGAGGAACGCGAGAATGTTCCTCAGATATTAAAGGCTGTTGCGCTTACCCATACCGGTACCATCAAGCCGTTTGATGTCACCATCAAGAAAGGCGAGGTTGTCGGACTTACCGGACTGCTCGGCTCTGGTCGTTCAGAGATGGCGCGCGCCTTGTACGGTGCTGATAAGCCTGACGGCGGAAGCCTTGAGTTCAACGGTTCTGAGTTGAAGGCAAACGCCCCGATTGATTCAATCAAACGCGGCATGGCGTATCTTCCTGAAGACCGCAAGGCTGAAAGTATCATAGCCGATTTGTCCATCCGCGAGAACATGATGATTGCGCTTCAGGCAAAGACCGGGGTGTTCAAGCTTCTGCCTATGGCAAAGCAGATAGAGCTTACCAATGAATATATCAAGGCTTTGAACATAAAGACTCCGTCTACGGAAACGCTGATTAAGCAGCTTTCTGGAGGAAACCAGCAGAAGGTTATCATCGGCCGCTGGCTGGTAACCCATCCGGAGTTCCTGATCCTCGATGAGCCGACACGCGGTATCGATGTCGGAACAAAGACCGAAATACAGAAGCTCGTTATCAAACTGGCGGAACAGGGCATGACGGTCATGTTCATCTCTTCTGAAATAGAAGAAATGCTCCGTACCGTCAATAAACTCTGTGTCCTTCGCGACGGTGCAAAGGTCGGGGAGCTTATGAATAACAACCTCACACAGGAAGATGTCATGGCTGCGATAGCGGGAGGTGACAAATAATGGCAACTAATAAAAATGATGTGTTTTCCATCATAAGTAAATTCAAAAAGAGCCAGCTGCTGTTCCCGATTGCGGCTCTCGTTCTGATGCTGATTGTCAACGTCATCATCACACCTGACTTTTTGAAGATTTCCATCAACAACGGTGTTCTGTACGGATTCGTTATTGACGTTCTGAACCGCTCCTGCGAACTCATCATCCTCGCAGTCGGTATGACGCTCGTCGTCGCGTCTTCCCGCGGTACGGATATCTCCGTTGGTGCTGTCATGGCGGTTTCAGGCGCAATCATCGTGCGTCTGTTGGGCTCAAGCTACGACGGGTATGCAACACCGTTGTTCCTCGCCATCTGTTGCGGTATTATTGGCGGTGTGCTGTGCGGTGCGTTCAACGGATTGCTTGTCGCCCGTTTCAACATCCAGCCGATGGTTGCGACGTTGATTTTGTACACTGCGGGGCGCGGTATCGCCCAGCTTATCAGTTCCACAGAAACAGCAACCGGTGTCATCCTCTACGTCCGCATGGAGTCCTTCAAGTGGATTGGAGGCTTCCTGCCGCACGTCGTCGTCCCGACTCCGATTTTCATTGTGATTCTGTTCGTTCTTTTGACACAGCTCGTGCTCAAAAAGACTGCGTTCTCCACCTACATCCAGACTGTCGGTATCAACCCTAAGGCTGGACGCCTTGTCGGTATCAACTCTGTGCTTGTCATGTTCAGCTGCTACCTGTTCTGCGGATTCGCTTCTGGTGTTGCAGGTCTGATAGCTTCAAGCCGCATTTACTCAAGCGATGCAAACAACATCGGTTTGAACCTTGAGATGGACGCCATTCTGGCAGTCGCTCTCGGTGGAAACAGTCTGGGAGGCGGTAAGTTCAATCTTGCTGGTTCAATCATCGGAGCTATCACAATTCAGTGTCTGACAACAAGTCTCTATGCAATCGGTGTTTCCGCTGACCAGTTGCCGGTGTACAAGGCTGTCGTTGTTATCCTTATAGTCCTTTTGCAGTCACCGACATTCAAACGGTGGCGTGCTGAGATGAAACTCCGCAAGCAGACTGCAAACGCTGTAATGGGAGGAGTAAAATGAGCAACAAACTCGTATCGTCAAAAGATAAAAAGAAGCTGATCGACGGCAGCAACTTCCTGCTCGCCGTTACAGTCGGACTGCTGGTGTTCATGTATGTTCTGGGAATCATCATCTACCACGAAGCCGGTTTCGCCCGCTTCCAGATTTTCCTGAACATGTTGATTGACAACGCCGGTCTGCTTATTGCCGCTTCCGGCATGACCATGGTTATGATAACCGGAGGCATCGATATCTCCGTCGGTTCCGTAATCGGCTTGGTGTGTATGATTATTTCATACTCAATGGAGATAAAAGGTCTTGGAATAGTACCTGCCATTCTCGTCTGCCTTTTGTTCGGTGTGGTGTTCGGCGCACTGCAGGGCTGGCTGATTTCCTACATGGAACTGCAGCCGTTCATCATCACGCTTGCCGGTCTGTTCGGCTGCCGCGGCATTACTGCCATCATCAGTTCCGAGCAGATTGCCATCACGAAGAATGAAGCCTTCCTTGCAATTGCAAAGAAAGATATCTACCTGCCTGAGTTCTTGGGCTACGTGAACAGGAAGGGCAAGGTCATCGCGCCGTTCATCCATCCGAGCGTCATCATTGCGTTGATTGCTGTCGCCGTCATCTGGTACATTCTTAAGTACACCAGATTCGGACGCAACCTGTACGCCATCGGTGGAAGCGAGCAGTCAGCACTTCTTATGGGTGTCAACGTTAAAAAGACAAAGTTCATCGCCTATTTGTTTGAAGGCTTCATCGCCTCTCTTGCAGGTGTTGTATTCTGTCTCAATACGACATCCGGTTTCGTTGAACAGGCACGTGGTTTTGAAATGGAAGCCATTTCGTCCGCTGTTATAGGCGGTACGATGTTGACCGGTGGTGTGGGAACCGTCGTGGGAACCTTCTTCGGTGTTCTGATTAAGGCGACCATTGAAACCTTGATCCGCTCTCAGGGAACATTGTCTTCTTGGTGGAACAAGATTGTTCTTTCAATCATCCTCTGTTTCTTCATCGTGCTTCAGAGCGTGTTCGCAATCCTGAACAGCCGCAAGAAAAAATAAGAGTTGCCTGAAATCCTTCGTTTTTGGGTTTTTGGAAAGATTTGTGGGTACTAACCTGTAATAAAACCTACCAAAACCTCCGCTGCAGGGGCTGATACGGACATGCTTGATTGCATTGTTCCGGTCAGCCTCTGCTTTTTTGTTTGCAGGATGTTCTTTTTTTGTGTATAATGGAATGCATGAAAAAAAAGGTCGTAGTGGTTTCAGCATCTTTGTTTTTCATGCTTTCGATTGTATTATATGGTTGCCGGAAGAAAGATAAGGTTGACTCGTTTAGGGCCTCCATGTCAAAGGAGTCTAGTAATAAGATAATACTAGGTTTTTCTCAGATTGGGGCAGAAAGCGCATGGCGCAATTATAACACAGTTTCAATCCAGCGGGCTGCGGCAAAAGCGGGCATACAGCTTTTATATGTCAACGGTGAGCAGAAGCAGGAGAATCAGATACAGGCTATCCGCTCATTCATTGCCTACCAGGTGGATGTCATTGCCTTTGTCCCTATTGTACAGACCGGCTGGGAAAACGTCTTGGGGGAAGCGCGTGCGGCAGGCATTCCTGTTATTGTCTGCGACCGCAAAATCTCTGTTGATGATGAAACGCTGTATGAAGGATATATCGGAACGGACAGCGTTGAAGAGGGCCGGCAGGCAGCCCATTTTCTTGAGCGCAAGTACGAAGGGCAGGAAGGTGTCTTCAATATACTGGAACTGCGGGGTACCGATGATTCCTCCGCCTCCGATGGGCGGGTGAGCGGCTTTCATTCTGTTTTGGATTCAGATCCCCGGTTCAATGTCATTCTCAGCATCAGCGGTGATTTCATGCGTTCCCGAGGGGAAGAGATAGCCCGCAATTTGCTACGGGAAAATAATGGTCTGCTTGAGATTAACGGGCAGAAAATAGATATACTCTTTTCCTGCAATGACGGCATGACGCTTGGTTTTTTGAGCGTGCTTGAAGAAAACAACATTATGACCGGGAAAAACATAACGGTCATTACGGTGGATGCCCAGCAGGAGGCAGTCGATATGCTCCGAGACGGAAAAATCAACTGTGTCATAGAGTGCAATCCTGACCAAGGGGACGGAATCATGGAACTGGTGAAGAAGCTCGCCGGGGGATACGATATTCCCCGCCATACTAATGTAGAGGAACGCATTTTTTCCGAATTCGACGACCTTTCTTCCATAGAGCCTCGCGGGTATTGAGTATGATAAAGGATCGCCCCCGCAAACGCAGTATCAGTGCGAGTTTCCGTCTTACCTATATCTTTATCATTCTCATCATGATAATCCCTATTGGCTATTCAATGGTTGTGCTGAGAATTCAGACGCGTCGCTATGACTCCATTATTTCGAATGTAGCCTACGCAAACTATCTTTCTTCTGTCGTGCAACAGGATTTGTCCAGTGAAATCTGGGCTGTCGTGGCGGGGACCAAGCGTTTTAATGACGGTCAGCAGTACATCATGCTGCGTCAGGTTCGTGTCGGCATTGCGGACATGATGAAGTCGGCGTCTGCTTCCAGCCGTGAGGTTCTGGAAGTCGCCAGTCGTACGGAAAAAACGCTTGAAAAATATGTGCAGTTGCTTGGTGCCCAGATAGAGATGAAATCCCCTGTTTCAGAAAACGAAAACGCAATGGAACAGATACGTGGCGTTTCTGCTCTGCTGGGCGACCTCATGCAGGAATTCATCATTGCAGAGATAGAAGGTGCTGAAGTCACCAACGAAAACACCCGCCGTTCATCCTTTTTCCTGTTCGTCATTGAAATTGCCATCGGCATTCTCGCTGCGGTGGTAGCATACTTTGCCTCTGTCGGTATTTCCCAGACAATCCGCCGCCCCATTCACAAGATGGAGGAGCTGTCCACTCGCATTGCACGGGGGGAGCTGTCAGCACGCGCGGAGATGCCGCATGTCGAGGAACTCGACAATCTCGCTTCCAACTTGAATACAATGGCAAAGCGGATTCAGGAACTGATTGATGAAAATATTCTTGAACAAAAGAACCTCAAGAAAGCGGAGATGAAAACGCTGCAGGCGCAGATTACGCCCCACTTTTTGTACAATACGCTGGATACCATCATTTGGCTGGCGGAATCCGAGGAAAACGACGATGTTGTGGAAATAACCAAAGCATTTTCAAATTTCTTCCGTATTTCCTTAAGCAGAGGACACGAGTGGATTACGGTTTCAAGGGAGCTGGAACACGTTTCCAGTTATCTTACGATTCAAAAAATCCGTTATCCGAATATATTGACGTATGAAATCATAAGCGATGAAGGACTTGATGAAGTCCCGGTACTTAAACTGCTTTTGCAGCCGCTTGTTGAAAACGCAATCTATCATGGACTCAAAAATAAACGGGGCCGCGGGAAAATAATGGTTTCCGTCAAACGCATTGACGCGTTCGGCATGACGGGCGGCGGTATTCGCTTTACCGTGGAGGACAACGGGCTCGGTTTTACACCTGAACGACTTAAAGAGGTTCTTTCTGAAATGTCAAGCAGTACGGAGGTGGAAAGTCTCCAAGCGACATACGGGCTTTATAATGTAAACAAAAGGCTTGAATTGTATTATGATAAGCAGGTTTCATTGGAGATTGTGAGTGAATACGGGATGGGGACGACGGTTTCTTTTGTGGTCCCTGTCAAGGCAAAGGTGTCGGAGGAACTTGATGTATAGTGTCTTTATTGTAGACGACGAGATGATTGTGAGAGAGGGAATACGTAATCGTGTTGACTGGGAAAAATCAGGCTTTTCGTTTGCAGGAGAGGCAGGTGACGGGGAGATTGCCCTGTCCATGATACAGGACGTCAAGCCTGATATTCTGATTACAGACATCAGAATGCCGTTCATGGACGGGTTGGAACTGGCTGCAAACGTAAAAAAAATCCAACCTTGGATAAAAATCATAATCCTTTCCGGCCATGATGAATTTGAGTATGCCAAAAAGGCGATTTCAATCGGGGTGGAGGATTACATCCTTAAACCGTTTACCCTTGAAGAGATACAGAACTGCCTGAAAAAAGTCGCGCAGACGCTGGACAAGGAAAAACAGCAGTTCTCGGATTTTGAACGGCTCAAAGATGAGTTGAGTTCTGCATATCTGTTGTCCCGGGAGAAATTTCTTTCCGACCTTGTCATGGGAACGCTTGATTCCTCTACCGCTGTTCAGAAAGCGCAGGAATTCGGCATAAGCTTGTTGTCCCATTACTACGGGGTTATTGTATGCAACATAAATGTCAAAGATGATGATTTGAATACCTTGGTGCAGATAAAATCACGTGTTCTAAATGGAATAGGGGAGGGAGTATCCGGATTCTTCATCGCTCCGAATATCTTTGTTGGCATAGTGAAAGGTTCTGATAAAAAAGCGGTTGAAGAAAGTGAGTTCTCTCTTGCAGGAACGGTGCAGCACACACTTTCAAAAGACGGCGGCTGCAATGTGATTACCGGCATTGGGTCTACTGTCGAGCACATTTCCGACATTACAGCGTCCTTCAAGGAAGCTTCAGCAATTATAAAAGACAGCCGCCTGACAGACAGAAATAAAATAATCAGCAGCGATGACATCGGAAAAGATGATGACAGTTCCATTGTCCTGCAGGAAAATGACCCGCTGGTAGACCGCTTGAATTACGCTGATGAAAGTGAGATAGATCAGATAATAACCGAATACATCGCGCTTTTGGGGGAGAACACCGGGCATTTCTCTATCATCGCTTCTTATCTTTTGGTGGATGTCATCATGGCGGTATCCAAAGTCATTGAGGATTTAGGCGGTAATGTAAAAGAAGTCATGCCGGAAATCCTTTCCCACAGCTTTGTCGATGATGCGGTTCAAAGTGAAGATGTGTTTATTGAGCGGGTAAAGGACATTCTGACGCGGTTGCTCGAATACCGGAACAGTCACGTGTCGGGACGGTACGCGTCCGTCATTCTGCGCGCAAAGAAATTTATCGACAAGAATTACATGGACCCCGATCTCTGTCTGCGCTCTACGGCGGAGTCGGTGAACTTCAGTCCGAATCACTTCAGTGCAATTTTTTCGCAGGAATGCGGTACGACTTTTATTGAATACCTTACCAGCGTCAGAATTGCTCAGGCAAAAAAACTGTTGCGGACGACGGATATGAAAAGCGCGGACATAGGCTATGAAGTCGGTTTCAACGATCCGCACTATTTCAGCTTTCTGTTCAAGAAGGTCTCCGGGATGTCTCCGCGGGAGTGGCGGAGTTCATCCGCAGGCGAAAGCTCCTCTCAGTGATCAGTCGTCGCGCCTTCTGCTGGTCAGCACGAGGAGTCGCACGAGGTTTCCAATGGCTGTAAGCGCAGATGCGACGTAGGTCATGGCTGCCGCCCACAGGACTTTCTTTACGCCGGAAAGCTCTGTTTCGGTAAGCGTGCCGGTGGTTTTGAGGATTTTGAGCGCGCGGCTGGAGGCGTTGAATTCCACCGGCAGCGTTACAATGTAGAAAAGCACTGCACAGGCGAAGAGCACCAGTCCGATGTTCGTCACCATTTGCCATAGTCCTGCGGAGGACTGGGCGCTGTAGCCGAAGGCAAGTCCGAGGATTGCCATTGTGGGGCCGAATCGGGAACCGATATTCGCGATAGGCACCAATGTACTTCTGAGTGAAAGCGGGCTATAGCCTACTTTGTGCTGGATTGCGTGTCCCGTTTCGTGCGCCGCCACGCCGATTGCTGCAATCGATGTGCTTGCATAGGTGCTGTCGCTTAAGTTGAGCGTTTTGTCGCTGGGGTTGTAGTTGTCGGTGAGGGAACCGGTTATATGATGTATGCTGACATCGTAAATGCCGTTCGCTTTGAGCAGTAAGGATGCCGCTTGAGCGCCTGTCAGCCCTTTGCTGCTTTGTACCTTGCTGTAGGTGGCAAATCTGTTTTTTACCATATATTGTGCCACAAGACTCAGTATGATTGCCGGAAGCACGTAGATGATGTATGTTATGTCCATAAACGACCTCTCTGTTTGATGACGGTTCTTCCCTTGCCCTTACTTCTGAATATAATCAAATTTTCCGCACTTTTCCATAGGTTCACGTTTTCTTGACAGCATAATGCCGGAGAATATAGAATATGTTTCTATAAATATGAACACCGGCAAGCGAATCCTTCTGTCCATTGTCTGTGCCTGTCTTTGGACATGTGCGTTTTCAAAAGACTTCAGAATTATGTCCTTCAACATGAAGGGACGGCGGAGTGCGGCCATGCTTGCTCAGACTGCGGAGGTGATCCGCGACAGCGATGTTTCCCTTGTTTTTTTGCAGGAGGTATACATCAAGTCAAAGACTCCTCCCGCTCTCAATGCGCTCGTTTCCGCGCTCGGCAAAAACCGCTGGCGTTATCTGCATACGTATTCGTACAGTCTGAAAGACATCGTTGAACGAGATGGTGAAACGTACAAGACCTGCGGTACGACCCAGAACAACGCTGTGCTGTATGATTCATCGGTTGTAGAAGCCTCTGATTTGGCTGGGGAACTTGGGATCGCCGGCTTTGACGGGGAGTATCTGGTTGACAAAAACAATGTGCAGATTATACGGTTCTCTGTAAAAGACGGAGGACTGCGGGGCTCCGGCGCAGAGGAAAGCAACAGTTTCATCGGGGTGAATGTTCACCTGCCGTATAATGATGGAGAACACCGGGAACGGGATTTGAAGACGCTTGAGCGGTTTTTCGCCCGGTACAAACACAGCTGCGGTGTGCTGATTGCAGGGGATTTTAACACAAGACGAAAAGACCTTTCAGTCCGTAACTTTGACTATGTGGACGGTGCTGACGGGTGGTATTACGACCGCAAGTTCGGGTTAAAGACAACGCTTTCCACGAAGGGGACGGACTCCGTTCTCTTTGCACAGGATTACGATCACTTTGTGTTCAGTTCCAAGGTCCGTGTTGTAAAACCGCTGCGCCGTTTCTTTTCTTCTTCCCGTAAAGCCTCTGTCGTTGCGGTTCCGTATGGCTCCGTCATCTATACATCATCGGTTGCGTACCGCAAAGACATTTCCGACCACATTCCTGTCGTAATCGACATAGAACTGTAGAACGGTAGTTTTGTGGAAAAGCCCCTTGTGTTAGTTTTAAAACTCTGCTACTTTTAGTGAACATATTCAGTCTAAAGCGGGGTGGTTTTTTGCTCCGCCAAATTAGCGAGGATTCATTAACGTAGGAGTTTACTTTGAAACACACAGGTATTCTTTTGGGCGCCATTGTACTGGCAGCAGGATTGTTCTGTTTTCCTTCATGTTCAAAACAGAAAAATGAAAAGATTCTGTATCTTTACAACTGGACGTATTACACGCCGGATAGTGTGATACGCGCGTTTGAACAGGAATTCAAATGCACAGTCAAACTGGACAGTTATTCGACGAATGAGGAGATGTACGCCAAGCTCCGCGCGGGTGCAAAAGGGTATGACATCGTTGTTCCGTCCAATGATTTCGTTTCAATCATGATAAAGCAGAATATGCTCAGGGAACTCGACCAGAAGAAACTGACGAACAGGGATAAAATAAATCCCATCATCCTTGAAAAGGCTACCTACGATCCGGATATGAAATATGCCGTTCCGTATGCGCTCAGTGTCTGTGGAATCAGCGTCAACAAAACAAAGGTTCCGGAAGGAAGCTATGAGCGCACGTGGAATATCTTTACCGATCCGCAGTTCAAGGGGCATGCCACGCTGATGGATGATATGCGAGATGTCATGGGTGATGCCCTTACGCAGCTCGGCTACAGCGTGAACAGTACTGACAAAACCGAAATAAAGGCAGCTGCTGATTTGATTCTGAATAAGTGGAAGCCGAATATCGTCAAATTCGATGCAGAGGGGTTCGGAAAATCGTTTGCAGCAGGGGATTTTTGGCTCTGTCAGGGATATCCCGAGATTGTCTTCGGTGAAGTTCCAGAGGAAAAATGGGACAGCACCATTGATTTCTTTATCCCGGAAGCCGGCGGACCGTCCTGTCTTGACAGCATGTGTATCTTGAAGGATGCGCCTCACTATGAACTTGCGAATGAATTCATCAACTTTATCCACAATCCGCAGATGTATGCGAAATTTCTCGATGCGTTCCGCTATCCGTGTTGCGTGAATCTTGAGGCTCAGCAGTACGTCACTAAAAAACCGATGTACGATGCAGATCAGGCGTACAGTTGTACACTGAAACTGGACTTGGGCGATGATTTGGACAAGTACCACGAGCAGTGGCAGCGCGTACGCTTCGCTGAATAAGCCGTAGAAACGATGAATGTAAAAGAGCAGGTTCTGAAAGCCCTTCAAAATCCCGGGTCCGGGGACGGATTTGTCTCCGGGGAGGAACTTGCCGGTATCTGCGGGGTGACGAGAGCTTCCGTCTGGAAGACAATCCGCGCTTTACGGGAACAGGGAGCAACTATTGAGGCGGTGAAAAACCGGGGATACAGACTCGCAAGCGAGGAACTGTATGACGGTGCGTCGGTTGGAATTCTGCTTCCGCCCGATATCCCAGTTTCGTATTTTGAGACGCTTGATTCAACAAATGCTCAGGCGAAGCGGATGCTTTTTCAGCGGAATATCCCTGGACTGCACAAGCATTTGGTTGTCAGCAACGGACAGACCGATGGTCGTGGCAGGTTCGGCAGGAGTTTTTGTTCTCCGCACGGGACAGGCGTTTATTTTTCGCTGATTTATATACCATCGTTCCAATGCGCGCCCGGTGTCATTACGGCATCGGCGGCTACCGCTTTATGCAGAGCCATACAGAAGGTTTATGCAATCGATGCCGGCATAAAGTGGATGAATGATATCGTCATCGGAAACCGCAAGGTTGCAGGTATTCTTACAGAGGGTATCACTGATTTGGAAAGCGGAGTCTTGACTGCCGTCGTAATCGGCTGTGGTATCAACATTGCGCCGAATGCTGCTTTTGACGGTGATTTGCAGGAGATTGTAGGGACGCTCCGCTCTGACCGCACCGATATGAGGCGGCGGCAGTTGTGCGCCCAGTCCGTAAACGAATTGGTTGCTATACTGGACGGTGGTACAGAGACATTAGGTCTTGCCGTCGATGAATACCGAAGGCGCTCCGTCGTGGTGGGGCAGACTATCACCGTCCACCCGCTTATCCCGCAACAGGGACAGCCGTACCGCTGTTTCGTGACGGGGATTACGGACGATGCCTGCCTTGAAGTGCGGTTGGAAGACGGCTCTACCGCCGTTGTTTCCGGCGGGGAAGTATCCGTCTCCGGTTTCAATGCCCGGATATCTTGAATTTTGTTCGAATTCCCTTGAATTCAGTGTGCGGTGTGTTGACCAACATAAAAAATTAGTGATATTATTGTCAATACTTATCGTGAATCTTTTTTAATTAATTTATAGGAGACATACTATGCTTCGTACATACCAGCCTAGCAAAGTAAAGCGCATCAGGAAATTTGGTTTCCGTGCCAGAATGAAGACAAGAGGCGGAAGAATGGTTCTTGCCAGAAGACGCGCAAAGGGTCGCTGGAAGCTCTCTGCAACTGACGAAAAGAAGCCGTTCCAGAACGGAAAGTGCCAGACAGCGAAAATGTAAGGACTGGCGGCTTCGCTCGTTACGAGCATATAAAGAAGCCGCTTGAATTCCGCACTCTTTTTAAAAAGGGAATGAGAACGGGTGTAACCGGGGCAAAGCTCTTTTGGGCTGCGAACGACTTTGGTTACAACCGAATCGCGTTTCCATTGCCGAGAGGCTACGGTACTGCTGTGGAAAGAAATCGTTCCAAACGGCTGAGCCGGGAAGCCTACAGGCTTTTAAAATCACACCTGAACACGGGGTTTGACATTTTATTCCTTGTATACCCCGGAAATGATTCGTTCCACTCGCGGTGTGAGCAGCTGAGGAAACTATGCGAGAAAGCCGGTCTGTTGCAGTGAAGATGTTGGTTGCGTCCGTCAAAGTGTACCAACGCTACATCTCTCCGCTGTATCCCCCGTGCTGCCGTTACTATCCGTCATGCTCACAGTATGCGGTGGAGGCGATTGAACGGCACGGAGCCTTGAAAGGTACAGTGCTTGCAGCCCGCCGTATTTTCAGATGTAATCCTTGGCACGCGGGCGGATACGACCCCGTTCCATAAAAGGCGGGGACTCCTTTCTATAACAATCAAAAAAATGCTACCTTCTCTCAATTTTTACTGGGGAGTATTCCGTACAGGACAGGTGTAGCATTATTTTAAAAACAGGACACAGTTTATGGATAAGAACACAATCTTGGCGATTATACTGAGCAGCATCGTATTGTTCGGTTATTTCGTTTTTGATGCATTGTATCTCATGCCCAAACGTCAGGCTGCCCAAGAGTCACAGCTTGCAGAGCAACAGTTGCAGGAGCAGCAGAAAGAGGAAAAGGCTGAGGAGCTGAACGCGCTTATTTCTTCCGGTGAAGACGAAGAACTTCAGGAAGGTGAGACTGTTCAGGAGTACACAATCACTACTTCAAAGGCAAAAATCGTTCTGACAAACCGCGGCGGTGATGTCGTGAGCTACCAGCTTTTGGAGCACTTGGACAAGGATACGGGAAAGGGCGTTGAAATGGTGGACAATGTCACGAGTTCCAACCGGGCCTTTTCGCTTTCCTTTGGGGACAGCACCGCTCCTGCAATCAGCAATATCTTTAAAGCAAAGCTTATTGACGACTACACAATCGGGTTTTACCGCGACTTTACACAGAAAGATGAATCCGGCAAGGTTCACTCGTTTAGGCTTGGAAAACTCTACACCTTCCTTCCTGACGATTATGCATTCCGTCTTTCCGTCACAATCAACACCGATGACAGTTCGACTGACGCGCTCAATGTAGGAGGGGTTTCGTACACGCTTCGTACTTCTCCGCAGATTGGTCCTCACTATGACCGCAAGAGCAACCGCTACGAAGTTCGGCAGTTCCTGTCATGGGGCGGCAACAAGCGCACCAGAAAACCGTTTTCAAGCCGCTACTACGATCATTACTGGGATTGGGCAGGCGCAGCCGGAAAGTACTTTACCATTATTGTAAAGCCGGAGGACGCCGCTACTATGGCACGTCAGATACGCTGCTCTTCCGATGTCGTTGACGGTTATGAGAATTCCCAAGTGTTCCTTACAAGGAACGCCATTGAAAAAGGCAACACGACTGATGACTACTACATCTACGTCGGGCCGAGAAGCGAAAGCGAGCTGATAAAGTACAACAATGCGGATAAGAACGGTTGGCATCTGGTAAAGGCTATGTTCAATCAGGCACTGCAGACCAGCGGTGCCCTGCACATCTTTGAAGTTGCACTCAAATGGGCGCTTGAGATGATAAATAGACTTGCGCACAACTGGGGTGTGTCAATCATCATCCTGACAATCATCCTCAAGATTGCACTCTTCCCGCTCAACAAGTCTACGGCTATGGGCTCAATCAAAATGCAGCAGCTTCAGCCGAAGATGCAGGAAATCCAGAACAAATACAAAGACAATCCGCAGCAGCAGCAGGCAGCTGTGGGCAAACTGTACAAAGAAGCCGGATATAATCCTGCTTCCGGTTGTCTGCCGATGGTTCTGCAGATGGTTGTGCTGTTCTCTCTGTATAATGTGTTCAACAATTACTTTGAGTTCCGCGGTGCAAGCTTTATCAAGGGCTGGATTGACGACTTGAGCGTCGGTGACAGCGTGCTTACCTGGGAGAAGAATATTCCGTTTATCTCCGGCTTTACCATGAATACGCTGCGCATCCTTCCGATTATCTACACTGGCAGCCAGTTGCTCAACGGTGTTATAACGCAGTATGGGGGTGCAGCCGGTGCACAGAGCCAGAGCAGCATGAAGTTCATGATGTACGGAATGCCTTTGATGTTCTTCTTCCTGTTCTACAATGTGCCGAGCGGACTTCTTTTGTACTGGACCGTCAGCAATATTCTCCAGATTGGACAACAGGTTGTCATCAACGGCATGACTAAGAAGAAACGCGCTGAGTTGGAACAGGCTGAGAACAAGAAAAAAAACATCGTGACGTTTAAAAGCAGCGGTCGTAACAAAGGTAAAAAGCACCACCGCAAATAGATTCTTGAAAAAAACATAAGCAGAGGTAGATATATGGTTTACGAATATGAGGGAAGAAATGAAAAGGAGGCCATTGAAAAGGCCGCTGAGGAACTGGGGCTGGAGCGCGATCAGTTTGATGTAGAAATCCTTGAGAGTCAGAAGGGTTCTCTCTTCAAGAAGGGATATGTAAAAATCCGCGTTCAGCCGGTGGACTCTCCAGAGCACTTGGACGGGGAATTTGAGGGAAAGGTTCCGAATACTACAGAGCGTGTCCGCAACCCCAACCTCGTGGCAAATCCTGTTCCGCAAGACGAGTTTGAGCAGAAAATCGTGGACTTCGTGGAAAACATGATAGAAAAGATGGGCTACAAGGTTGCTGTAGAAATTATGTTCCGCGAGGACAAGAAAATCGGTGTAAAACTGACAAGCGAATCGTCTTCAATTCTGATTGGACGCAAGGGAAAGAACTTGGACGCATTGCAGCTGCTTGCAAACGTCTATGCGGGACATCTCGGACGTGAGGATGTCAGAATCATCCTCGATACAGAGAACTACCGCATCCGCCGCGAGGAGACACTGGTGCGCCTTGCCTACAACACTGCTGACAAGGTGAGACAGAGACGGACAACCATACTTCTGGAGCCGATGAACCCATATGAGCGCCGCCTTATCCACACGACACTCAACGATATTCCTGATGTTGAAACCAAAAGCGAAGGTGAGGGTTTATATAAACAGGTGCGCGTCATTTATACCGGGGTGCGCCGCTAGGAGTATAAATGAAAGGAATGAACAGTCTTAAAAAAGTTGTTGCTGCGGGTTTATTCGCATTTGGGGCTGTCGCAATGTCCTTTGCTTACAATGCCAAAGAACTGTTTGGCGCAAAGCTTTACAACGAACTGAAAACAAAAGGCTATGTAGAAAAGAGTTTCTTCGGGGACGAGAATGCAAAGCTTTCATTGTATCCAAAGACTGCGCTTGGTGAACAGGCTGCTTCTTCTTGGCCGGCAGGGCAGGACAAACCTGTGTTTCTCGTGGAGGAACTGTATCTCATCCCGAAAGAAAAACTTGGCAGCGGGGAACCGACAAAAACGACGATAGACTACGCCAGCAAGGTAATCCGTTCTGTGTCCAAGATGAAGGGGATGCAGTACTATTCCCATTCCAGCAAAAAAATCAAGACTCTGTACGCAGAGGCTCATTTTATTGCTGGACCGCACGACGATACACGCGTTGAAGACGATGTCGCAGGCGATGCTGACGGGTTGGAAAAGTATTGCATGCTGGATGATTCCAGCCTCGGACGGGCGAATTACCGCTTGGAGTATCGGCAGAGACCTGATGAAGTGAGCGGAAGCTTCATCAACATGACATCCTTGAAGATAGGGCCGTTGAAGGCGCTGTCTCCGAGCAATCTGCGCATAAGCCTTGTGATTACAGACTGCGGGGATTACATGTCTGTCTACCTTTTGACTCAGGCAAAGGTTCCGAAGCTGTCAATCCTTGAGGACTCAATGTATAATTCGTTTTCAGCAAGGCTTCAAGCAATCTATAAATGGTTCTGTTCAATGTTCTAATGATGGGAAGGCATAGGAAATAGGGAGATACATGCTATGAAGAAAACAATAATGGCGCTGCTTTTCGGCGCGGTGATTTTAATGACCGGAGGGTGCAAGGGTATGGATGCATCAAAGGTGCTCAAGGGCAAAGAGGGCGTGTTCGCTGAGATTTCTACGACACGCGGAGATATTTTTGTTGAATTGTATTACAAGCAGACTCCTCTGACAGTCACCAACTTTGTGGGACTTGCAGAGGGAACGCTTGACGCAACAAAGGGCAAGCATTTCTACGACGGACTGAAATTCCATCGCGTCATTGAGGATTTCATGATTCAGGGGGGAGACCCGCGCGGAAATGGGACAGGCGGCCCTGGATATCAGTTTGCAGACGAATTCCTCGATGACCTCAAGTTTACCGGTCCGGGAGTTCTCGCCATGGCAAATGCAGGTCCCGGAACAAACGGAAGCCAGTTCTTTATTACGCATGTCGCTACTCCTTGGCTGAACGGTCACCACACAATCTTTGGACATGTCGTTGATAGTGCCAGCCAGAAGGTTGTAAACAGCGTAAAACAGGGCGACAAGATTGTCAGCATAAAGATTTTCAGACAGGGAACCGCGGCACAGGGCTTTACAGCAACACAGGAAGACTTTGACAAGCTTAATTCCGCTGCCACTGAAAAGGCTGAGGCTGCTGAACGCGCCGCGCGCGCTGCACGAAGGGCTGAGATGGAAAAGAAACTCGCCAGCCAGATTGCTGCCATTGAAAAGAATTTCCCCGGCTATGAGAAGGATGAGAACGGCATCTACTATAAAATCACAAAAGAGGGAACTGGTTCAAAGTGCGGTTCAGGAAGAAATGTCGCCACTGAGTACAAAGGATACCTTGTTGACGGTACTGTATTCGACCAGTCAAAGGGGCGCGGTCCGCTTGAGTTTACCACAGGTGCACACCAGATGATTCCTGGCTTCGATGTCGCTGTTCAGGATATGAAGATTGGTGAAAAGCGCACGGTTGTTCTGCCTCCTGATATGGCATATGGAGCGAACGGTATTCCAGGTGTTATTCCGGGAAATGCGTACCTTGCATTTGACATTGAACTGGTAAAAATTCAGTAGAATTTCATTCAAAAAAATCTTTTTTTAACGGTAAAAGGTCGCCTGCATGGCGGCCTTTTTTTGTCATTTACAGACTCGTTTGCTTTACTTTTTTCCTAATATTATATATAATTAAATGATATTTTGATGGTCGGTTTTCACCGATTTTTTTCAAAAATTACCGTTTCTATAGCAGAGGAGTCTAATGGGGATTCCTCGTCATATTCACTTACAGGACAGATTTAATGTCAGACGAAAATCAGTATTCAGCCAGCAGTATTCAGGTGCTGAAGGGATTGGAAGCCGTCAGGAAGAGACCGGGTATGTACATCGGCTCTACCGGCCCGAATGGATTGCACCATCTTGTGTACGAGGTTGTGGACAACAGTATTGACGAAGCAATGGCGGGCTTTTGTTCCCGCATAACTGTTGCACTGGAAAAGGACGACATCTGTCGCGTCGAAGACGACGGACGCGGAATCCCGGTTGACATTCACCCTACAGAGCATATTTCGGCTTTGGAGCTGGTTTTGACAAGGCTGCATGCCGGCGGAAAATTCGATAAATCAAACTACAAAGTTTCAGGCGGTTTGCACGGTGTCGGTGTTTCCTGTGTCAACGCGCTTTCTTCTTGGATGGAGGCTTTTGTCCATCGGGACGGCACGCTGTACGAGCAGAAATACGCAGAAGGAAAGCCGAAGACGAAGGTCGAGGAAAAAGGATCGACTGAAAAACATGGAACCGTCATACGATGGAAAGCCGATGCTTCAATATTTAAAGAGACAACAACGTATAATTTTGATGTGCTGGCGCACCGTCTGCGTGAACTCGCGTTCCTGAACCCTGGCATAACCATTGTGTTCCGCGATGAGCGGCTTGAGACTCCGAAAGAAGTTGTCTTCAAGTTTGAAGGCGGTATCAAACACTTCTGTTCTTTCCTGAACGAAGGTAAAACTGTCGTTCCTGCTGAGCCTATCTTCATTTCCGGTGAAAACACTGGTGTGCAGATGGAAGTCGCCTTGCAGTGGAACGATGGCTACAACGAGAACATCTATGCCTATGTCAATGACATAAACACCAAGGAAGGCGGTACTCATCTTGACGGCTTTAAGATAGCCCTGACCGTTGTGATGAACAAATTCCTTGAACAGCGTGAGAAGCTCGTCAAAAAGCTCAACGACAAAGACGCAAAGACTCAGGAAAAACTGACAGGTGAAGATGTCCGTTCAGGGCTTACTGCGGTTCTGTCCGTAAAAGTTCCTGAACCTCAGTTTGAAGGTCAGACAAAGACAAAACTCGGCAACAGCGAAGTGCGTGGGTATGTCGATTCCCTTGTAAAGGAAAAACTCATTCTCTGGTGTGAGCAGAATCCGCAGATTGTTGATTCCATTTTGGAAAAAGCAGTGAGCGAGGCGAGTGCCCGCATTGCAGCCAGAAAGGCGAAAGACAATGCCCGCAAAAAGACGCTTTCCGACGGTTTTGGTCTGCCGGGAAAACTGTCGGATTGCTCCAGCAAAGACCCCTCAATCTGTGAAGTGTACATCGTCGAGGGAGACTCTGCAGGCGGTTCCGCAAAGAAGGGGCGCGACGCCAAAACGCAGGCGATTCTTCCGCTTTGGGGTAAAATGCTCAACGTCGAAAAAAGCCGCATAGAAAAGGTCATTAACAATGACAAGCTCGAGCCTGTTATTGCGTCTCTTGGTACGGGCATAGGTGAGACGTTCGATATTACAAAACTCCGCTACCACAAAATCATCATCATGGCTGATGCTGATGTTGACGGAAGCCATATCAGAACGCTGTTGCTTACGTTCTTCTTCCGCTACATGCCGCAGCTTATTGAAGAGGGGTATGTGTATCTTGCCATGCCTCCGCTGTTCAAAATTCAAGTCGGCAAGCAGAAACCGGTGTATGTCTATTCCGATGCTGAGCGCGATGCAGAGCTGGAGCGCCTCGGTGACAAGCGCGAGAAAGCGAATGTCCAGCGTTATAAAGGTTTGGGTGAGATGGACGGAAAGCAGTTGTGGGAGACCACCATGGATCCGTCCTGCCGCAAAATGATGAAGGTAACGATACCGGATGCTATCGCCGCCGATCAGATTTTCAGCGTGTGCATGGGCGAGGCTGTTGAGCCGAGGCGCAAATTCATTGAAGAAAATGCTGTTTACGCCACGCTGGATGTGTAAGGAACAGAGGGATTTAAACGATGGAAGAATTGACTACCCCCGAAGGCGGAACTCTTATAATCCAGCCTATTGAGCAGGAAATCCGCAAGGCGTACATCGACTATTCAATGTCCGTCATTGTCAGCCGTGCCTTGCCTGATGTACGCGACGGTTTGAAACCGGTACACCGTCGAATCCTGTATTCTATGAACGAGCTCGGGCTGCACAACAATGTTGCAACCCGTAAATGCGCCACAATCGTCGGTCACGTGCTGGGTCACTATCACCCGCATGGCGATGCCTCTGTCTACGACGCGCTCGTGCGTTTGGGACAGGATTTCTCTGAGCGCTATCCTGTCGTATTCCCGGGCGGAAACTTCGGTACGATTGCCGGTGACCCAGCTGCTGCATACCGTTACACCGAAGCAAAGATGGAAAAGCTCGCTGATGAAATGGTTTCGGATATCCAGAAGGACACCGTCGATTTCATTCCGAACTTTGATGAAACCACAAAAGAGCCGACTGTTCTGCCTGCAAAATTTCCGTTCCTGCTTGCCAACGGTTCCAACGGTATCGCTGTCGGTATGGCGACGAACATGCCGCCTCACAATTTGCGTGAGATAGCTGCTGCTGTCAGTTCGTACATCGATAATCCTGACGTGAGCATTGAAGAACTGATGACTCACATAAAGGGACCGGACTTCCCGACCGGCGGAATCATCTTCGGTCGCAAGGGCATAAAAGAAGCGTACATGACCGGACGCGGAAAGATTCTCATTCGCGGACGATTCACCATCGAGACAAGCAAGACAGGCCATGAGTCAATCGTCTTTACAGAAGTTCCGTATCAGGTGAACACCAAGGTTTTGTGCGAAAAAATTGCGCAGCTTGCCCGCGATAAATCTATAGACGGCATAAGCGGTGTAAACGATGAAACTTCCGACCGCACTGGTATGCGTATTGTCATTGATTTGAAGCGCGGTGCCATGACAAAAGTTGTTCTGAACCAGCTGTTTGCAAAGACAGCGTTGCAGTCAAGCTTTGGTGTCATAAATCTTGCGCTGGTGAAAGGCCGGCCGCAGACGCTCAACCTTAAGCAGCTTATCCAGTGCTTTGTTGAGCACCGCGACGAAGTTGTTACTCGCCGTACTCAGTTTGACTTGCGCAAGGCTCGGGAACGCGAGCACATCCTCAAAGCGCTTATCATTGCTGTTGATGCTATCGATGAAGTCATCCGCATTATTCGTGGCAGCCGTGATGAAACAGAGGCGAAAGCCGGTCTCATGCAACGCTTCGGTTTCGACGATATACAGGCACAGGCAATTGTCGATATGCAGCTCAAGCGGCTGACACATCTGCGCATAGATGAACTCCGCAAAGAGATGGAAGAGCTGCAGGTGCTCATTGCTCACCTTGAAGATTTGCTTGCTCACCACGAAAAAATTCTCGGTCTTATCAAGTCTGAGACGAATGAACTCGCTGAAAAATACGGTGATGACCGCAGAACAGGTATTGTCGCCGGTGAAGTTGAGGAAATCAACGTCGAGGATATGATAAAGGAAGAGGACATGGTTGTCCTCATCTCTAAACTCGGATACATAAAGCGTGTGCCGGTGAGCCAGTACAGGAGCCAAGCGCGCGGCGGAAAAGGAACCATCAGCGCAAAACTGGTCGAAGAAGACTACATCACTCAGATGTTCGTCGCTTCAACCCATGACTATGTTACGTTCATCACGAATGCAGGAAAGGCATACTGGGTGAAGGTTCATGAAATTCCTGAGTCAAGCAAAACCAGCCGCGGAAGCCATGTGAAGAGTCTGCTTGCAGTGACAGCAAACGAAGAAATCACGACGATTGTGACGCTCAAAGACTTCAATGAAGACAAGTTTATGTTCATGGCCACTGCAAACGGTGTCGTCAAAAAGACCTCTACCAGTGAATTCCGCAATGCAAAGGCAAGAGGTATGCAGGCTGTTCGCTTGGATGAAGGAGATCACCTTGTCAGCGCAATCTTTTCAACTGGCAACGATGAACTGCTGCTTGTTTCCCGTCGGGGACAGGCGCTTCGCATATCAGAGGACGAGGTCCGTCCGATGGGTCGAGCGAGCCGCGGTGTTGCCGGCATGAAGCTCTCTGAAGGAGATGAGCTCTGTGCTGCAATCCGCGTTGAGGAAAACGCCAAGATTCTCGTTGTTACTGAGAAGGGAATCGGCAAGCGTGTAGAATTCTCCGAGTTCAACGCGCACGGACGCGGAACAGGCGGACAACGCGTGTTTGGCAATATTGACGACAGAGGTGAAATCATCGGTGCGCTTACGCTTCACGATGACGATTCCCTCATGGCTATCACCAGCCAGGGAACGAGTATCCGCGTGGCAGCGGAGACTATCTCTGTTCAGGGGCGTTCTTCCAGTGGCGTGAAGGTCGTCGACATAACGGCGCCTGATTATGTAGTCGGCATAGATCGCATAGCAAAGGAAGAAGAAAAGAAGGACGAGCCGGAATCTCCGGAAGTCTAAGCAAAACTGAGAAGTTCAGGGGCTGTCTAAGAAGTTTGCACGCTAGCGTTCGGAATCCCACACACTATTTGTAGCGTAGATGATGAAATGTCAACAGTACTTTATAGACAGCCCCATGTTTTTTTATTTGCAGCAGTCTACAATGCTGTTGTAGACGCTCTGATAGTTCAGATTGTTTTCGTTGCAAATTGTGCGGATACACTCGTATTCGGGGTAAAATCTTTTCTCTCCGTCCGGAAGTGTAGCCTGCTTGACTTTGACTTCTCCCCACTGGGTCTGAACGCTGATGATTTCCCGCTGTAATATGGAACGCTCGTATTTCATGCGCCGTATGCCGATTGTCGTCGTCTGGCGGAAGATTATGGATTCCAAAGCGGTTATGTTTTCTTTAGAGCAGACTACTGACAAAAGCCAAGCGGGACGGTTCTTCTTCATAAAGCACGGCGTATAGTGCACGTCAAATGCACCGGCGCTGAACAACTGCTCCATGACAAGCCCTAACTGCTCACCTGTTGAATCATCGATATTGCTTTCCAGTTTGTACACTGTGTTGGCGTCTGCATTGTCCACTGCCTGTTCTTCTATGAGAAAAGCGCGCAGTATGCTCGGACGGTGGTATGCTCTCTTTCCCGCTCCCATTCCGATTTTTTTGATGGCGAAGCATTGCGGGAGTATGTCATCGGTTTTGACTGCTGCGACAAATGCAGCCCCCGTCGGTGTGACGAATTCCCCTTTTTCATGTATGAGTTCAAGCGACAGTCCGTAGCGTGCCGCAATGTTTGCAACCGCGGGAACCGGTACCGGAAGCAGCCCATGCTGACAGCGTATCATTCCGCTGCCTTCGCAGAGACGAGGAACATATACCCGATTGACGTTCAGATTGTCGAAACAGACTGCAAGGGCAATGACATCGACAATGGAATCGATTGCACCGACTTCATGAAAATGCACCTGTTCAACGGGAATATTGTGCGCTTTCGATTCCGCTTCTGCAATTATGGAGATGATTTTTTTAGCAATCGTCCGCGCCCTCACCGTCATCTGTGTACCGTCGATGATGGTGTGTATGTCGCTGACAGTCCGGTGTTCGTGATGATGTCCATGCTCATGTTCATGCGTGTGTTTTTGCCCGTTATGGCTGTGCTCTGAATGTTCATCATGGTGGTGCCCGTGTTCTGTATGCTCTGATTCTGCATTTCCGAAGAGGTACTCCATGTCGTGGTCGTGGTTTTCGTGGTCTGCATCAAGAACAACATTGAAGTCACAGCAGTCAACTCCGCTTTTGCTCACCCGTGTAATGGCTGTCGTGAAACCACTGGCGGGGATTGTCTTTAGGACTTCTTCCAAGACCTTTGCATCTGCCCCTGCATCCAACAGTGCTGCAACTGCCATGTCACCGCTTATGCCTGAATTGCATTCCAAATAAAGCGATTGTGCTTCCATTTATTTTCCTCTTATCCGTCCGTCTTCTGCAAGACGGTTTATCTGCGTAGCTATGTAGCCCGCTCCGTAGCCGTTGTCTATATTCACAACGCTGATTCCGTTTGCGCAGGAGTTTACCATCGTCAGCAGTGCGGACAGTCCGTGAAAACTTGCGCCGTATCCCACTGATGTGGGAACTGCAATGATTGGTACTTGAACAAGTCCTCCGATTACACTCGCAAGCGCCCCTTCCATGCCTGCGACCGCCACTACACAGTTTGCAGTCCGAATATCATCAACACGAGCAAGCAGCCGATGTATGCCGCTTACACCGACATCGAAGATTCTCTGCACTCTGCTTCCGAAAAACTCCGCCGTCTGTGCCGCTTCTTCTGCGACCGGTATGTCTGCAGTCCCTGCCGTGCAGACAGCGATGTTTCCCGTCAGTGTTTTGCTTGCCGTTTGAATTTTTAGTATACGGGACAGCGCATTGTACTGCACATTCGGGAGACGCTCCCTCACGCACTCATACTGGTGCTGGCTCGCGCGTGTTCCTAAGACTTCTCCGTTTTCCTTGTACAGTTTTTCAAAAATCTGCACAAGAAATGCGTCGTCTTTACCTTGGCAGAACACTACTTCTGCAAAGCCTGTTCTTTCTTTTCTGTCTGTGTCGAGATTTGCAAAACTGAGAGAGGCTTCTGATTGATGCGGAGTACTCACTTTTCCGAGCGGTTCATTCATCGCACCCGTGCGGTAGCCCTGCAAATCAAGCGTTACATAGGTAAAACCACATTCCTTTAAAGAGTGTACCAGTTTTTCCCGCTCTACAAGCACTTTATCCGCATTTTCCTGAGGAACTTCAATGCGCGCGAGATTTTCACCATGCAGCCGTACCCTCAACTGTCTGAAACCGGAGTCGCGCAGAATTTGTTCTGCTTTGTCCACGAGGGAAAGCTTTTTCTCTGTTATGGATTCCCCGTATACGAATCTGCTCGCAAGACATGCCATGCTTGGCTTATCCCATGTTTCAAGTCCCAGTTCCTTTGAAAGATTTCTGATTTCCGTTTTGCTCAAACCGCATTCCCGCAATGGACTTCTGATACCAAGCTCGGCGATAGCTTTGAGCCCCGGTCGGTAATCCCCTGTGTCGTCTGTATTGCTTCCTTCGCACAATGCTGCAAGATGTTCGCTCTCAGTCTGTGCCAGTAGGATTTTAAACAGCGCATGTTTGCACAGATAACATCGGTCTGGTGGATTTGAGGCAAGACCGGGGACGGAGAGAGCATCGAATGTGATTTCTATCTGTTTGATGCCCTCTTTTTGACAAAAGTTTTTTGCTTCGTTGCGTTCTGTTTGGGGGATGAGACACGAATACGCGGTAAGTGCAATTGCACGATCCCCGAGCGTGTCGTGGGCAACTTTCAATAAAAAAGTTGAATCGACTCCCCCGGAGAACGCCACAGCAACAGAGCCGAGCGACGTGAAGTATGATTGCAATGCTTCAAGTTTCTTTTTCAATCCGTTTTCCACGATATTCGCTACCGCACTGTTTTGAGTTTTTGAATAAGCACGGAAATGCCGAACAGTGAAAGGCCCGTACCAAGAATGATGAAACCGAGTATTGTGTCAGACCTGCTGATGTCGAAGAAAGGTTCTCCTTCAATCACGCTTGCTATGCCGTCGACAGACCACATAAGCGCGGCTCCCCAAAACATGAAGGTTGCAAACAGCAACGTTTTCTGCATCGAGGGTGCGTTCTTTTTCTTTGAGACGGTGTACAGCAATGTAAAGACGATGGCGGCGCATACTGTCATAATTTCACACATTACGCGATTCCTCCCGCCCGTGCAGAGTGCGATTTTCTCCGCTTTGCCGACACTGCGACCATGATTCCCCAAACCGCAGTTGTCAGGATTGCCATACCCACACCGACTGTCCCCATTTCATGAAGCATGGCAGGAATCTCTTCCGGTGTCTGCATAGCGGTGAGGAACGGCGGATACAGAACCACTTCTCCGTGATAGATATGCTCAATGGCAAGCAATGCGCTTCCTCCGAAGAGCAACTGCTGGAGCCATCCCAGTTTGTCGGCTTTTGAAGCCTTCACTACATCATCTGTTGTATGTTTGTTATATGCGATGGATTTTACCGCTGTAACAACCAATGCTTCTGCAAGAGGAACTAAAAAACACGCCATGTCTTACTCCTATAATTTTATGCTTCAAGTACTTTGGAACACTCTTTTAAATATGAAATGATTTTAAGGTGCTGAGGACATACCTTTTCACACTGTCCGCACGCGATGCAGTCGCTGGCTTTTCCTCCCTTTGATACTGCCATAGCATACATATTCCGGGCTTCGCCGAGTTGTCCGTAGACGAGGTTTCTGTTCATCGCGGTAAAGATTGACGGAATATCGATCTTTTTAGGGCATCCATGGACGCAATAATGGCATGTCGTGCACGGTATCTGCTGTACGGCATTCAGCGCAATCTGTGCTTGGCGTACGGTTTCACGTTCGCTGTCATCCAACGGTTTGAAATCTTTCATGTAGCTTATATTGTCCAACATTTGTTCCATGGTGGACATTCCGCTCAGGACCGTCAGAATGCCGTCAAGGGAAGCTGCGAAACGAACCGCCCAGGAAGCGACAGAAAGAGATGGATTCGCTTTTTTGAAGATATCCTGCACCGTCTGAGGGGGATTTGCCAGCGCACCGCCTTTTATCGGTTCCATGACGACAATGGACTTGCCGTGTTTACGGGCAACTTCATAGCAGGCGCGGGATTCTATTTCGTGATTCTCCCAGTCTGCATAGTTAATCTGCAACTGAACGAATTCCACTTCGGGGTGTGCGGTCAGCAGTTCATCCAAAAGTTCATGGTCGGCATGGAATGAGAATCCCCAATGCTTTATGAGTCCTTTCATCTGCTGTTCTTTTACAAAATCCCAAATATGGTATTCGTCGTATTTTTTGTAGTTGCCATGTCCGAGCGCATGTAAGAGGTAGTAGTCAAAATATCCTGCTCCAGTGCGCTCAAGGCTGGTGAAGAATTGCTGTTTTGCACTCTCTTCGTCATGGCACATCATACTGGCGTTCAGCTTTGAGCACAGAGTAAACGAATCCCTCGGGTAACGGTCTACCAGCGCTGCCTTTGCGGCTTTTTCTGACCCTCCGGCATCGTATACGTATGCCGTATCAAAGTAAGTGAGACCAGCTTCCATGAACTTGTCCACCAACTGCTTTGTCTGCTCAATGTCGATTGTCTTGCCGTCAGCAAGCTTGGGGAGACGCATTAAACCAAAACCTAGTTTTGGTACGTCCTTTCCAAAATATTCCATTCTATGATTCTCCTGCACACTATCAAATCTATCATGCGTTTTATTCGATTGTCAAGGATAATATCTCATTGGGTGTAAAAAAATTGCATGCGATGTAATGTTGCGTTTGACCTGTCAATGCCGTCATTGAGTTTGAAGAGAAAATCCCTGTTGCCATATAGGGTATATGCATACGTGTCTTGCTTGCTGAAGCTGCTGCCCATCAGGAGAGCGTGTTATTCCATGTGTATGCCGGCTTTCTTCATTGCAAATCGTATGTACAAAGGCTGGCAGATAAAAATCAGAATATAGCCGACAACAAAACAGAGCAGGAGCGAGTGCAAAAACATCGGCAGGAACGGCATGACAGCCCCGTGTGATTTTGCCTGTGCATAGGCGAAGGCTACCATGACGAATGTTATGAGTGGGGTGTAGATTACATCGGATACGAAACTGTCCAGACACAGCGTTCCGATTTTCCTCGGATTTAAGTGCAGTTTTGCATGGATTGCGTCAGTGAGTTTTTTCATCGGAATGACAAAGCTTATGCAGAGGCTCACGACGAGGCTTATTGCGAAACTGGACAGCCAGCCCATGACGGTGAAATGTCCTGATGATGAAATGCCCACCAGCGACAAGAAGAAACTGAGCGTTATGCCCATGAGTATGCTCACCGTCAGTCCTATTTTTTTCATATTCGGATTTGTATGTTTCTGTTCCATACCTACCATGATACAATGACATTGTCCGTTCAGCAAGAAAAAAAAGGGCTGTCTATAAAGTAATG
>CADBRT010000031.1 GCA_902797055.1 uncultured Spirochaetaceae bacterium | reverse complement strand
CCCGCGGTAAATGTTTTGTTCCGGAGTGCGGCTAAATTTTATAAGAAATCCTGTCTCGGTGTCCTTTTGACGGGTATGGGACGGGACGGTGCTGACGGATGTAAGCTCATACGTGACAACGGCGGGTGGACTATTGTTGAAGATAAAACGACTTGTGCGGTATTCGGCATGCCTGCGGCTGCCATAGAAGTCGGCGGTGCCTGTGAGATATTGCCTCGTAACGAGATAGCTCCAAGATTGCAGAAGCTTGCAAACCGGTAGTGCCCGGTCAGGAAAGGTAGATATGATAATAGCCGATAATGAACTAGACGCGGTAATCCAGATAGTCACACAACGTACTGGTATTATTCCTCGTGCCAGTCATAGAGAAGGCATACGTACCTATTTGGGAAAAAAGCTTGATTCACTGGGCACGGCTATGGCATCGTATATTATTTCGCTTTCGCAGGACAGCCATCTTTTCATGGAACTGATCAACGAAAGTACCGTGAATGAGACGTATTTCTTTAGGGAAGAAAAGCAGTTTGCTTTTGTTCGTGATAAACTGTTCCCTCAATGGATTGCGGGGTATGGCAGTCAGCCCATAAAGATATGGAGTGCTGCGTGTTCTTATGGTGAAGAACCGTATTCCCTTGCGCTGCTTGCTAAAGCATGCCGTGTTCGTGCGAATATTGTCGCCAGCGATATAAATACTGAAGTTCTGAATCATTGCGCAGGAGGAATCTTTAATGCTTCTTCCATGCGGCCTACAGACGGTGTGATGTTTCAGAATCTTTTGATGCCATTTAAGACGGCGGATGCCAAAATTGTATTTGACGATGAAATCAAGAGTGTTATCACCACGCGACAGATAAATCTTGCAGAAATTGACACTCCAAAGATGGGTGTCTTGCTTCCTAAAAATCAGAATATAATTTTTTTAAGGAATGTGTTTATTTATTTTAATCAGGAACTCAGAACCCGTATTCTGAAAACGCTGGCGGAAAACTGTTTGAGTGATGGTGGTATTCTGTTTGTCTCAATGAGCGAGATTGCGCAGATTGATGCATCAATTATGCCGAAGTGTTTGGAAAAGATTGTTGATGGCAATGTGTTTTATTTCCATAAACGAATGGAGAAGTGAGAATGGCAAAAATTTCAGCTGATATAACCGAGAGCTATCTTTCAGAGGTCTCTGAACTGCTTGAATCAACGAGGAAAGATGTTTTAAGCCTTAAAGCTGCGCCTGATAATACAGAAATACTCACTCGTCTTCTTCGTGGGCTTCATACTATAAAAGGAAATTCCCGCATGCTGGGGTACTCGACGGTGGAAAAACTTTCCCATGCGGTTGAGGATATCTATAAAAGTGTAAAAGATTCCAAAATTAAGAATACAGACCGTCTTGTCCGCCTTGTTTTTTTCGTTGCGGATAAGATGGGTGAATGTGTTTCCTGCATAAAAAAGAGCGGTACTGATGAGATGAATGTTGATTTGTATCTGCAGTACTGCGATAAACTTGCTGCTGGAGAACTTATCGATATTGATGCCCTTTCTGCTGAGATTAGGCGCGAAAAGGAAGGCAGGTTAGAAAACGAGGATGAGGATTCCGAAGACGAGCAGATTTCTGACATTCAGTCTATCCGCATTAAGATCAGCCGCGTAAACGAGATTATCAGTTCAATCGATACGATGATTACGCGGGAATTCCGTCTCAAGCACCAGTTGGATCAGCTGCGCATGATTGAAGAATCTACGGACAATCACGAAATTTCAAAAATCCGCAAACAGTTTGAGTCTGATATTTTCGCTTTGGAGACGTCAATCTTCAGTGTACAGGATCAGGTGTTTGATCTCCGTATGCTTCCGATTTCCATAGTCCTGCGTCCTTTTGAGAATACGATAGCTATTGAAGCCATGCAGCTTGGCAAGGATGTTCGCTGTAATATTCCGGAAACTGATGTCGCAATCGATAAAGTAATCTTGGAACAGCTCAATGATATCCTCATGCACCTTATCCGCAATTCTCTTGATCATGGTATTGAACTTCCTGAAGTGCGTAAAGCTGCGGGAAAGAATCCTCAGGGAACCATTTCAATTTCCTGTGTGCGTGAGACAAAACACATCGTTCTGACGATTTCCGATGATGGTCAGGGGATTGATTTTGAAAAAGTCCGGGCGAAGGCTTCTGCGAAATACGTTGAACGGGCAGATGAGATAAAGGACATGAGCGACAAGGAATTGTCCCAGTTCCTGTTTATGTCTGGTTTTTCAACGAAGGACAACGTGACAGAACTTTCAGGACGCGGTGTCGGTCTTGATGTTGTCTGGACGAACGTTGAAAAGATAAAGGGACGCATTACGCTTGAGAGTACACGGGGAAAGGGTACTTCCTTTATGTTGCGTTTCCCGCTGTCGCTTTCTTCTTTGCAGGGATTGTTTATATTTTCAAATGGCGACAAATACCTTATCCCGTCCCAACATATTGTCGATTTGATCTACCGTAAAAAGTCAGAATATATTACGCTTCAGAACCAAAGTTATATAAAGCTGGAGAACCAGCTCATCCCAGTGTTTGCGCTTTCTTCGCTGTTCTCGGAACAGAAGGGTTTCAGAAATCTGGATGCGGATTCAATCCTTATTGTTGAATATATGGAACAGAAAATCGGTATCATTGTTGACCAGGTGCAACAGTACGTTTCTCTTGTTGTCAAACAGTTGCCGAATGCTTTTAAAAACTTCAGCATCCTGCAGGGAATAGTCTTTGACGAACACTACGATATCGTTCCGATTCTTCATGTTCCTGATATTCTGAAGAAATTCAAGTCGCTGCGCGGTTATGACATAAAGAAATATGAAGCCGCAACAAAGAAGCGTATTATCCGTATCCTCGTCATAGATGACTCTGACACAACGCGTCAGATTGAGACTTCCATCCTCGAAAGCGGAGGCTTTGCCGTCGATGCCGCAGTGGACGGGATTGACGGTCTTGAAAAGGCTAAAGCAAAGCAGTACGACCTAATTTTGTGTGACAAGGATATGCCTCGTATGAATGGTCTTGTTCTTTTGGACAACCTGCGGCATATGGAGCAGTATGTTGATGTTCCGTTTATTGTTATTTCTGCTGACACGAATCCAAGCATTCTGGAACAGTTCAAGCGGTTGGGAGTCAATGCGTTTATTGCCAAGGGAGACTTCAACCGCGGCAATCTCATCAATGCAGTAAGGAATTTGGTAAATGAGTAAAAAGATTCTTGTTCTTGAGTCTTCTGTCACGCTGCAGAAGATATTTACCACTACGCTCGACAGCGATGATTACACTGTTCAATATGTGAATGACGGGCGCGAAGCTGTCTACCAGTTGCTGGATTTCTGTCCCGATTTGTTTCTTGTAAATGCTGGTTATGACAGCCCCCGCAGTTATGAGGTTGTGCGGTTGGTGAGAAGCATTCCTTGTTTGAAAAGTCTTACGATAGGAATGTACTCGACAATTCCGACTGCCTGCGATGAAAAATTTGCAGAATTGTGCGGTGCAAATGCTTTCATGCGTCTTGAGCAGAAAACTATGACTCTGACCATAGACGAGTTGGCACAGCTGCCTGCTTCAAAACTTGACAGACCGATTGTCGCGCAGGCAAAAAAGGAGATGGATGATGCAAAACTCTTTCTGACGGCATCCCATATCCTGAAAAAGGATTCTTTGAAGAATATGGCTTTAACCCGTATTATCCGTATGCTTGATAACATTGAATCCATAGAGAATGTCGTATCGAATTATTTGTCCCTCATCGTTGAATTCTGTGAAGTTCCTGCCGCCTGTATGTATCTCATTGAAAATGATGGGCCTCATGGGTACTATGCGTGTGCGAGCAATCTCAGCGACAAGGATATCGCAGACTTTCTTAATGTCTGTGCTGCTGACTTTGAACAGTGCCAGCCCGATTACAATATTTCAAAGGTGACTCCGAAGCGAATGGTGATAGATGTTGACCAGAACAGGTTCTATTCCAAGGATGTGCAGCTGTCTTCGTATGAAAATGCAGAGCTTCAGTCTCTCGATGAAGAGTTCAAGTTTGGAACTGTCCATATTGTTACCCAAGGCAACGTGAACAACGAGCAGTCGGCGTTTTTTTCTTACTGTGCAGCGAATGCAGGGGTACTCTTTGAAAAAACGCTTATCGTTGAGAAGAAAATATTCTTTGAAAAGAGAATCCGCAAGGCTTTCAGCCGTTTCGTACCTGAACAGATTATTGATGACCTCGTAACATCTGCTGATGCTACGGAAAAGGTAAGTGTGGGCGAAAAACGTGCGGTTGCCATTTTGTTCAGCGACATCCGCTCTTTCACCAGCATAAGTGAAATAAACCGTCCTGAAACGATGGTTGCCTTCTTGAACCGCTATTTTACGGCGATGGTTAACGTCATAAAGAAACATGGCGGTACGATCGATAAGTTCATCGGCGATGCTATCATGGCGTTGTTCGGTGCGCCAGTCAGCTATGAGGACAATGCCCGGCGCGCTGCTGCCGCAGCATACGAAATGCGCGAGGTTTTGCCGAATGTGGAACTGGGGGATTTGGTTCTCCCTGAAGGTATGAAATTCAACATCGGAATTGGAATCCACTACGGAGATGTAACCGTGGGTTCTCTCGGTTCTGCAGATAAAACGGACTACACCTGTATCGGTGATACAGTGAACCTCGCGTCTCGTCTCGAAGGACTGACGAAGGTGTACGGTTCAATGATCCTTGTCAGTGAAAGCGTGAAAGACGATTGTCCTGAAGGAGAGTTCTTCTTCAGACATCTTGATGATGTCCGTGTAAAAGGTAAGGCAAAGGCCGTTCCTATTTTTGCGGTTGACCGAAGTGCTGATGAATTCCCTAATACGTATAAAGATGCCTATACAAAAGGTATGGAACTGTACAAGCAGGGCATTTGGAACCTCGCTAGGGATTACTTCCAGAAAGCTCTGGTCGCTGTTGAGGGGGACAAGGCTGCAAAGCTCATGTTGGAACGTTGTCTTGACTTCATTGCCAATCCGCCGGAACATTGGGATGGCGCAATTGCATTTACAACAAAATAGAGTGCATGCGTGCATGCGCTTGTGTTGTGAAAATATATTCTTCTGTTTGCTACTGCTTTAGTAGCGGCTCCTGTCGGCAGGTTCTGTTGGCAGGAGTTTTTTTGTGCTGTTGCGATGGATGTCAGTCTGGAAGGTTGAATAGTTTTTTGCAGTTGATATCGACATTCCTGCATAAAGTTTCTACGCTTATGTCTCTAATTCCCGCAATGAATTCGTAGGTGTGGGAGATGTAGGGCGGGATATTCTGTTTTCCCCGCAGCGGAACAGGTGCAAGATAGGGAGCGTCTGTTTCCAAAAGAAGCCTGTCATCAGGTACAAAGCGCAACAGTGCTTCCATTTCTGCCATATTCCGTTTTTTTGTATAGGTAGTGCCTCCCCCGAAAGCAAGGTACCATCCCCGGTTTAAAAATGCCTCCGCTGCTTCCTTTGTGTAGGAGAAACAGTGGATAATTCCGTTGTGGTATCCGGCATCATCTAAACAGGAAATCGTTTCTTCAAAGGCGTCACGGGAATGGATGATGAGCGGAAGTGCAAGTTTTTGTGCCAGCTCAATCTGCATGAGGAAGAGTTCTCGCTCCCCTTGCAGCAAGGTCGTGTCAAATCCTTCCCCGTTCCAGTGGTGGTCAAGCCCGCATTCCCCTATGGCAATGAGTTTTTCGGGGAACAGCGCACCTTTTTTCTGAGAGGTTTTGATTTCATCTTCGAGCGTTGCCATACAGACAGTCCTCTGTTCAATGGCTTCCTGCGCCGGCCATATCCCTGCAGAAAAATACAGCATGGCTTTTGCCTTTTCTCGGGTTTCTTTGCCTAACAGGTCAAGGCTTTCCTTTGCATATTCCTGGCGGGAAAGCAAGTCACAGGGCTTTGTTCCTATGTCGAGGCCGAACCGGGCATCTGTTGAAACCATTGTTTTTAAAATGTCCGCGCAGAAGTTTACACCGAAGGATTTTGCTAGGTAACCGAAGTGGAAATGGGTATCGGAAAACATGAGAGGAAGTATAGCATGTCAGTTACAAGTGCACAACATGTGCCGTTTATATACTGTATTGGTTTTTTATGATATATATCGAATAATTATTGACAAAACGATTATCTCTGTCTTACAATGAGAGATATAATGAATATTACAGATATTACAGAAGCAGATGAAAAAAAGCCTCTGATTGAACAGCGTGCCGACCCGTATGTGTATTTTCACAAGGACGGATATTATTATTTTACAGCCAGTACGCCAGAGTACGACAGGATTGAGTTGAGGCGTGCTTGGTCAGTCAAAGCGCTTGCTGATGCCGAACCGCTTGTGATATGGCGGAAACATCCGGATGGTCCCATGAGCTGGCATATCTGGGCTCCTGAAATGCATTACATTGACGGAAAATGGTTCATCTACTTCGCTGCAGGGCAGGCAGAAGATCCGTGGTATATACGGACATGGATTTTGGAAAATGATAGCAAGGATCCGTTCTGCGGTGAGTGGAAGGAAAAAGGAATGCTGATTTCCGGGTGGGATTCTTTCATGCTCGATTGCACGGTGTTTGAGCATTATGATAATTGGTATGCGGTTTGGGCACAGAAGTCACAGGAACGGACAGAGAATTCCTGTTTGTACATTGCGCAGATGACGACACCGTATACGCTGAAACTTCCGCAGACCTTGCTCACCCGCCCTGAATTCGACTGGGAATGCAAGGGGTTTAAGGTAAACGAAGGACCTGCTGTCCTGCAGCGCAATGGAAAAGTGTTTTTAACATATTCAGCCAGCGCAACCGATGCAACGTACTGCATGGGAATGCTCGTAGCTGATGACGGTGCTGACCTTCTTGACGCAAAGAATTGGAAGAAACTCGATAAGCCGGTGCTTGTCACTGATGAAAAGGCGGGTGTATTCGGACCGGGACACAACAGCTTTACGACGAGCAGGGATGGCAAAGAGGACTATCTCATTTATCATGCCCGTCCCTATGCAGAGGTTGACCTCTCCTTCGCTTTATATGACCCTAACCGCCATGCCTGGGTAAAGAGAATCCGCTACGACAGCAACGGATTCCCCTTGTTCATGTAGTCTGCAGGTCAGCAGGAGCGGGCAGACGCTTACAGTTTTATCTTTATTATTTTGTCCAGCGTTGCTTTTGCGTACAGTCTGACTTTCGTACTGTATCTGGGCTGCAGTAGGTAGCAGAGTATTTCGTTTCCTTTTTGGAAGAATGCCGGTTTCCCCATGTAGCTGCAGATATCGTATGTGGCATCGCAGACTGCCATGAGCAGCGTGTCGTTTCCTTTTGCCCCCGCCCGGTGTTCTACGGATTGCAGGGCATTGAGAAGTCGTCCTTCTGGATCGAATGATATTTCCCCCGCATCCCTTGTGAGCGCAAGCAGCATGGAAGCATCGTTCGAAGAAATGAGCATTCTTTCAATTGTTGAAGAGAATGTGCATAGTCCGCTTTTGGCAGCGAGAGAGAGGACATCTTTCGTGTATGAATATTCGGTGGTAAAAAAATTGTCGGCAGTGTGCATGGGGCTTGTACTGCTCGAAAGCAGTTCCATACGGAGCAGTGCCATTTCATTGCCCAATAACGAAATATAATGTCTTTCAGCTTTTCTGAAATCTCCCTTTTTGAACGCTTTTTCCATGTCGGCATATAATTCCTTGTCTATAGCCCGTCCAATAAGAGGGGATGATGTCATGACATCCTTTTCATACAGGGAATAGTATTGGGAGGGGAGTTTTTCTGTATATTCCAGACTGTCAGGTGTCAGACTCTGCATGACGCGGTAGGAAGTGATGGTCCAGTCTGACTGGCAGAATACGATGTAGCCGGCATCCGTTACAAAGATGTAGTTCCATTCTTTTTTGGGTGGGAATATTGCTTTCCAGACAGGTTCCGCGTCTTTATTGTAGCATTCAACACCCTTTTTATCTGCAATCACCAGCCCCTGTGCTGTCAGTGTCTTATACGATATGCTTTGTGATTCGAGAGAAGTGCCGGTTTCTGAATGAATGATTCCGGTTCTTGTGTCGACAATCAGCAGTCGCGCAGGGGTGCCTGAAAGAAATGCTGCGGTGTGAGAGTCGAAGACATCTGATACTATTTCCGCTGTGCTTGAAAAGCCTGTTTCAGCGGAACTTTTTATCCACTTTGATACAGTGGCTCCGTCACGTACCGAGCAGAGTCCAATGCTGCCATCTGTGAATGCTATAAGCACCCCGTCTGCACAGGCGACTGCTTTTTTTGCCAATCCTGAAAAAGTGATTTCCTCCATGACATAACCGAAGGGGGAAACGGTGCAGGCGACACTTTTTCCGTCGGCAGTTTTTGTCATGAATGCAAGAAGTCTGCCGTCGTTCAGTTCTACAAGCGGGATTTCGGAGTTTTGTTCTTCGACATCAATCTTCCACCTGCGGACGCCTTTGAGTCCATAGCAGGCGATGTTGGTGCTGCCGCGTACAAAAACTCTGCCGTCCCGCCCTGACAGGGGGCCTTCTATGGTGTTGAATCCCAGACGCTCGTTCCAAACTTCCATGCCGGTGGGATTTATCATGCACAGTCTGTTGCCGCGGCTTATTGTATACATCATGCCGCCTATGCCGGGATACACTACATCAGGCTTCGACTTTACACTATGCTTCCACACAACGCTTCCTTCTTCGCTGAAGGAACAAAGCATTTTACCCTCAATGGGCGCTATGTAGCCAGTCGAGCTGCGGACAGGCTGGGAAAGGACGCTGCCGTCCAGTACGGTTGCCCACTTGGGCTGTGTCTGGGAAAGGTCAAAAACTGGTACCGGGGCTTTTTTATCTTCTTCCTCTTCCTTTGCTTCTTCCGCATATAAAGGACTTATACTTAAACTTATTGCGAGAATCGATAAAAATAGAGAGCGCAAAAAAATGACGTGTTTCATCATATTGTTAACCACGCAAGGCTTTCTATGTGACAGGTCTGCGGATAAAAATCCAGCAGAAACAGTTTTTCAAGTTTATAGCCGCAGGCTGTCAGCCGTGCAATATCCCTCGCTTGAGTTGCGGCATCGCATGAAACACAGCGGATTTTCGGTATGCCTGATTTTCCCAAATAGTCTGAAACTTTTTTTTCCATGCCGGAGCGGGGAGGGTCTACGACTGCAGCGTCAAAGGGGCCGAACTGTTTCTGCCAGGTTTCAGCATGATGGTTTACCCAAGTTTCACCGCTTACTCCATAGCTTTCGTGTTTTTTTCCGGCGAGATTCTGTTCCGCAAAAACAAGGGCCCCCTTATTGTGCTCGACGAGACAGACTGTGTTGAATAAATCTGTCAAAAAAACAGAGAAGGTTCCGGCTCCTGCATACATATCGAGGACGTTCGTACCTGAAAGTCCTTCTGTTATGCTCGGTATGACTTTTTCCAGAACCTGAAGGTTTGACTGGAAAAATCCCTGTACGTCGAAATGTATGGATTTTCCGTTGAGCTCTACTGTGCAGAGATTCTGTGTGTTGACAGATGTTCCTTCAAACCGTGTCTTTGCAGTTTTCTGTTTGCAGCGTTTCTTGTCACGTGATTTTGCATTCCTGTCCCGGCGTTCCTTTTCGGCTTTTTTTCGGAGTACTTCACTTTCATCAGCGACTATGATTTTATCGTATCCGTTCGGGATTGAGGTGATTTTATCTGAACCGAAAATGTGTACCCGTCCTTTTGGTCGATCCTGCATGGGGACCTCCGACAAGTACTTGTTTACTTCCTGCGTGGCACACGGACAGTTTGAAATATCGATGATATTGTTGCTTTTCCGCTCCATGAGTCCGCCGTCGTGCAGTTGAAAACGCGCTCTGTATCCCTGATTGTTTCCGCCTATGACACCAATTTCAGGAATTGAGAGTCCCTCACGTACAAACGCTTCTGCAAGTATTGATTTTCTGAGTTCTGTCTGGTATGCGGAATCAATGTGCTGCATATTGCAGCCTCCGCATTTGCCGTACAGCGGGCAGAACGGGAGCACCCTGTGCTCTGAAGGCTCGAGTACCTGTACAACAGAAGCGAGTGAGTAGTCCCTGAAATCTTTTGTTATTTCAATTTCAAGTGTTTCTTCCGGCAAGGCGTACGGGATAAGGACCGCTTTTCCGTCTATTTTGGCAAGACAGTCGCCTCCGGTAACCATCTTTTCTGTTGTAACTGTATATGTCGTCATGTAAAAAATATATCAGAATTGGTGCCGCCCCGCAAGCAATGTCACATCAGAAATACTGATTCAAGTTCATTGACGGTGTGGGCGCGGGCGACTTCTTCATTGCTTTCGTTGAAGAATATGACTGTTGGGGTCATAAAAACTCCTTTTTCCGCTGCCGTGTCAAAACCTTTGTCTGTGTCGATATTTATTTCTTTTCCGTCAATATGCGAAAGTGCCATGAAGTCCTTTACCGGCGGGCACTTTTTACAGGCGGGACTTGTATACATCTCATAGTGCAGTTTTTCAATGTTCTTCATGCTATCGTCTTGCTCTTCGTCAGGGATTGATTCTATCTGCGGTACCGTGAAGGTCGGAAATTCAAACGGTACTCCCTCTGCATCTCCTTCTTTCATAACGGCGTCAAGAGTTTTGTTGAGCATATCGATTTCTGTTTGGCACTCCCCGTAGGTAAATGGTTGGATTGTACCGTCTAGAATTACGTTTGCCGTTGCGAAGGTTTGGGGACAGGTTTTGTCCCGTTCCAAATTCAGCGGTATGCCTTTGTCTGTCATGTTCAGCAGAAAGACGAAATTCTGCAGACAGAGTTTTATATCATTTTCTTGTAAGTTGTCAATTTTTATGAACGGTGCAAGCAATGTGTCGAATGATGAGATTGTCTGTGACGATGGAAACTTGTACTGCATTGCTTTTGCATAACAAACGATGTGTAGAAGTGCTGTGGAGAAGTGTTTTGCGGGCGGCGCGGAAAAGATGAATTGCCGTTCAATGCTTTTTTGTATGCCGTTTTGAAGCAGTTTCTTTAATGACCAGCTTGCTGTAAAGTATGATTCCCAGCCGGGAAACACGCTTTGCTTCATTTTGTGCCCCCTGCATATTTGACTTCCTCTATGAATTCTTCCAGATTGTCAAAATGCTTGTAGACGCTTGCAAATCTGATGTATGCGACTTTGTCCAATTCATTGAGCTTTTGGAGGACGATTTCTCCGAGTTCTGTCGTTGAGATTTCACGCGAGTTTTTGCCTCTCAAATAGGCTTCGTTTTCAAGCTCGGTGACAAGCTGCTCTATGGTGACGGTGGAAACAGGACGTTTTTCCAACGCCCGCTCTATTCCTTTTGCGAGTTTTTCTGCATCGAAGGGTTGTCTGCGTCCGTCCCGTTTTATTACCATGAACGGTTTTTCCTCTATCCGTTCATAGCTTGTAAAGCGGTACCCGCAGTCCATACATTCACGGCGACGTCTGATGCTTTCGCCGTTAGCCATTGTTCTTGACTCTATAACTTTGTCATTTAGACTTCCACATGAAGGACATCGCATATTTTTATTCTACCGCTTGATTAGGCTATTTTCAAGTGCGGTTCTCACGTGCTTTCGATTTTTCCCAGGCTTCCCTCATGCTTGTTCTGAACAGAACTGGAGTCAGCGTTGTAATGCGCCGGAGATTGTTCGACCCGCTTCTGGCATGCCATGCGGTGTCGATTTTCGACCAGAACGAGGCCAGGCGGGGAATGAATGTGATTGTCAGCGCAAGCATGTCTGCAAACGGTGTCTCATCTTTGCGGGTAATACACCGCTCGATTGCAGAAAATCCTTCGTTAAATTGCTGTGTGCTTGTCGTCCGGTAAAATACTGCTGTTATTTCCATGGCAAGGGACAGGTGTGCTAATAGCGGCAGGTAGACTGTTGAAGGAATCAGCAGTTTCAGCATTGTTGTTAAGGAGATATCGGCAAATGCCGGTTGTTGTTCCAGTATGTTTCCTATCACCGAGGCAATATACAGCATGATAAGATAGATGAGTGCAGGCTTGATATCCGACAGTATGTCGTGCACAGAAAAATGAAGGAACATGACGGAACATGCGATGATGAAAAGCCAAAGTAACGCAGCGGCCTGCCATGGCAGATAAAATGAAGCAATTGCCGAAAGAAGCAGGAGTAGTATCTTGATACTTGGATTCACTTTGTGAAGCAACGTGTTGCCAGGTTTGTAGTGGAAGAACGTTTGGCTTTTCATTTTTTACCAGACAAGGTCTTCAATCGTTTCATAGCGGGTCAGAGGATTCCGTATGCCCCAGTTTTCAAGGGGGAGGGACAGCGCGTCATTCGGTATGCCGTCAAAGACCTTTTTTCCTTTGTAGAGTATGATGAAGTGGTCTGCCATACCAAGACATTTTTCAAGTTCATGCGTAAGGATAAGGATAGTTTTTCCTTCCGTGCTTAACTGCCGTATCAGGGAATTTACTTCTAGGATTCCCGGATAATCGAGGTTTGCATAGGGTTCATCGAATATCAGTATGTCACGCTTCATTGCCAGTATGCTTGCTACGGCGAGGCGCCTTTTTTCACCGCCGGAAAGAAATTCCGCCGGATAGTCAGCTTTTTCAAGCAGCGATACCGCACTCAATGAGTCGGTGACAATCTTCTGTATGTCTTTCTTTGTCCGTTTTTGATTTTTGGGTCCGATAGCGACGTCTTCACGAGGGGTGTCCCCTAAAAGCTGTGTTGCAGCATCCTGAAATACGAGTCCCGGTTTGCTGGCAACCTGCACTGATCCGTCGGTTGCGTCGTCTAAACCTGAAATAATGTGCATTAAAACGCTTTTCCCGCTTCCGTTGGCACCGCCTATTACGGTAAGGCTTCCTTGCTTGATGGAAAGAGAAATCCCGTTTAATGCAACATTGAATTTCTTTGCAGCATCTTCCGACGGAAAAAGTTTTATGACATCGGTGAGGACAATGACCTGTTCTCCGTTGTTCATGTCAGCGTTCTTTCTGTTTCTTTAGCTCTGCGATGAATTCCTCTGCTTCTTTCGCATCGTTCGGATAAAGGTAGCGTGCAAGAACTGGGCGAAGTACCATTGCAAGCGGGATTGAAACACAGAATTTTGTCAAATCACCTGGGATAAAAGGTGTAAGCGTATATGACAGCGCTTTTGCAAGTGACAGCGAGTTTCCTTTTGAAGCCATGATGTGCATGAACCACGGTATGCCGATAAGGTATTGGATTGCGAATGCCGCAAGCGATGCCGCTGCGATGCGGATTGCCATCTTTACCGTGTGCTTCTTTTCTGTTATGCGGGGTGTTCCCACGATGATGCCTGCAACCAGCGCTCCGACAAAGTATCCCCACAAGAAGCCGCCGGTGGGCCCAACTAAAATCGGCATGCCGCTTGTTCCGCCGGAAAAGACAGGTACACCCAGTGTTCCGAGTATCAGAAATAGTCCGACTGCGCCTGCTCCCTGTATACCTCCGAAGAGAAGTCCTGCCAGAACGGCAAATAGGTTTTGTATTGTTATGGGAACTCCGCCCGGCAGCGGTATGGAGATGAAGCTGCCTATGCATATGAGGGCAGCAAACATGGCGGTGAATGTGCTTCTGACCAGATTCAGTTTTGTTGTGTATTGCATTTACTAATCCTTGAAAGATATTTGTATTGTAAACTTTTTTATATGTCTAAGTTTACTGATTTTTGCTATCTGATGCAATACGGTGATGAACATGTAGACGAATATAGTGTAGGGCAGCCAATCCCCAAAGCGGGAGAATACTGTCGGCTTCCGTTCGTAGACGGGAATAGAGGAACACATGACGTTTTCGGTAAAGAGCGGCAGGCTGTCGGTAATGCGTCCTGCGGGGTCCAACACGACTGTGTAGCCTGAATTGGTGCAGCGGACTAATGGTATTCTGTATTCTATGGCCAGATAACTGGCTATTGCAAAATGCTGGTATTCTGCGGACTCTGTTTTGGACCAGGAATCATTTGTAATGTTCATGAAGATTTCTGTCCCCAAGTTGTAAAGCGGTGTGCAGACATCCGGGAAGGCGTCTTCAAAGCAGATAGGGACGGCAAATGTCAGGTAATTGGACGGGTTTTCGTCTAAGTTTTCTGTATACGGGAGCGTATTGTCGGGGTTTGAAACTCCTGCGACATCCAGCGGGATTATAGCTTGTCGTGCAAGACCGTTTTCAAGCGGCGCAGAAAAAAACTTGCTTCCGCGAACAGGAATGCGGAATGCTGTCAGCTGGGAACCTGGCGTCCAACCGCTTGTAAATCCGACTGCTTTTTCCATGAAGAGTTTCATGAGCGGCGTTTCATCAAAAGGAATGTCTTCTGCAAACGGCACCAGATGAATTTTTGAATAGAAACCCGCGTATTGTCCCCGTCTGTCATAGAATATCGCGCTGTTGGAATAATGCTCAGCCTCCATGTTTACGACTGTCTGCCCGCCGATGAGAAACGGGACATCCATGCGTCTTATAAAGGCGGAAAGCGGTTCCTGTTCCGGGCGCTGGCTGTAGTAAAATCTGCTGTTTGGAAAGGAATGAGAAAGAATACCTTCGCTCCAAAGCACGATGTCAGGCTCAATACCGTTGCTTCTCATGTTCTGAACCCCTTTTTCTGTCAGCCTCATGGACAGTTCAAGGGATTTTTTTTCACCGCCGTCCCAAGGGTCCTGATTTTGCTGTACTGCAACGATATTTACTGTTTTAGTCTGTTTCCGCGGAATCCAGTATTCATACAACCCGTACAGGAAACTTGCAGCAAAGATACCTGCCACGAAGAAGGAGAGCTGTCTGTAGTCGGTAGCGGTGTTTCTTGTATAAGGTGAACATTTTATGGAAGAAAGTTGAAGTATCCCTTCTCCCAGAAGGGCATTTGCCAGCGAATATAAGAAGGTTACTCCCCAAACACCTGTGAGGGAAGCTGTCTGTGCTAAGATTCTCCATCGGTATGCTGCAAGTGGCAGCGTTCCCCACGGATAGGCCAGAAAACCTGTGGATTTGAACCATTCCCATGTTACCCAGCAGGCAGCGAACCATATCACTCTGGTGAACGGGGCGAACGGTTTACAGCCTGCCCGTTCCTTATTTGTTTCCTCTGAGGTGGCTGTTGAAGGAAGCGCATGGAATATGATGCCTATGATTCCTCCCTCTGCGGCTGTGCCGATAGCGCTGGCACCGAGGGTAAAGATTGCGAAATCCCTGAAATTTGCGAGCCAAAAACTGGAAAGAAGGTGGACGACTAGGGGCTGCAGCGTCATAATAAAAAAAGATTCTTTATAAGTCTTTGCTCTGAAAAGTGCAATATAGAGCGGGCTCAGCGCGAAAAGTGCAAATAAAGGTTCTCCAAGGGGCAGAAACTTGTTCGGAATAGCCAAGGCTTCCATTATTCCGGAAAAAAGTGCGCAAAAAACTTGTAAAACAACCCATTTCATTATATTATGGAATTGTATTATTTTGAAAATAAAATTTCAATAAAAATAATCGGGAATGATTTATAATGGATGAGAAGGTCATACAAGCGCATAAAAAGGAATATGGGGAGGCGCCGGATGTGACTGCGGTCGCGCCAGGTCGTTTCCATCTCATAGGTGAACATTCGTGGTTTTTTAAGGACAAGACTCTTTCCATGGCGGTTAATCTGCCGGTGTATGTGTCTGTCTCCAAGCGGGATGATTCGAATCTCCGTTTCTATTTTGTGCAGTTCGATGATCATAAAAGAGGCAACCTTTCCAGTTTAAAATTCAGAAAAGAAGATAAATGGGCGAATGCCTTGAAATCCATTGTCTATGGCTTTACCAGCGGCGGTTTCGATTGTTGTGGTATGAATTTCACGATATGCACAGACATGCTTCCGTCCGCCGGTTTCGGCATAACGACTGCTATAAAAATCGCGGCTGCATGGGCCGTACGTGAATTGAACGGCTTCCGCTGCAAGCGTGACGAGTTGATTCAAGTCGTTGAACGCGCCAATAAACTGTACTTTGGCGTTACGAATCACAAAGCCGATAATTTCGCACCCATCTTTTCAAAAGAGGGTAGTCTTGTTCTGACCGATTACAGCCTTAATAGTTGTGAGGTTATCCCTTTCCCGTTTGATGACAAGACCATTATTCTTACTGATGCACGTGTTCCCCGGATAACGACGTGGAACGAGGAAAGTCTTCAGCAGCCTGAAAATGTTCTTTTGCTCGGAGAACTGAAAGAGCGCAGAAGCAATATCCATGGCAACTGGCGCTATGAGGAAAATGTCGCAGAGCGCAATGAGGTGTTGTCTGTTGTCGATGAAGACACACGGCGTCGTTTGCTTTGTATTATCAATGAGCATAAGTATGTGCTAGAGGCGCTTGCGGGGCTTGAGGCCAAGGATTTTGCCCAGTTTGCAAAAGCCGTCAATCACAGTCATGAGAATTTGAGGGATGGGTATGACATATCCTGTCCTGAAATAGACTGGATTCTTAAGCGTGTGATGGAACTTGATGCAAATCCTGACGACTACAGGACTCCGGTCAATTGCGGTCGCATAACTGGTAAAGGATTTGGCCGTTGTACGTATTCAATTCTCAGAAAAGATGATGTTGAGAAATATAAACAGAAACTGGGGGAATATGAAAAGCTGTTCGGGTTCCATCCAGAGTGCTATGAAGTGCTTCCTGCCGAGGGTGTGCATCTGATATGAGGATTCTCCTGACGAATGATGATGGCTATGGTTCTGAAGGCATAGAGACACTGGCATCCGTGCTCTCCGATGAACATGAAGTATGGGTTGTAGCTCCTGCAACAAATAAGTCGGGGGCATCTTCATCAATCAATATACAAAAGAAACTTCGCTTGGAAAGGCGGGGGGTGAACAGGTATGCACTTGAAGGGACTCCTGCAGACTGCGTTCTCAGTGCACTGAAGGGTGGGTATCTGCCGGGGCTGCCTGATGTTGTTCTGTCCGGCATAAACCGCGATGAAAATATGGGGACGGATATCGTTTATTCTGGAACCTGTGCTGCAGCCCGACAGGCATGTCTGGGAGGAGTTCCCTCTGTTGCCTTGAGTACCAAACACGGTGAACGCGAGGATGGTGAGTTTTTTTTTATCTATGAATCCCTTGCAGTGTTCGTAAAACGCAATCTTTCCGGCCTTATTTCCCTGTGCGGCGCAAGGGAGGCAGAGACCGGCAACTTTCCCTATTTCCCTAATATCAATGCGCCTTCCCGTTCTGTGTTCAAAGGTGTCTCTTTTGCCAGTCTGTGCAAGAGATTGTATCATGATAGAGTAAACATCGAAACCGAAAATGACGAAACTGTATATAGTACTTGTGTCGGCGGGGATGCTGTACCTTCACACGGAAGCGGTGCGGACGATGCTACTCTTGTGGAAAAGGGGTATGTTGCTATCTCAGTTCTTTACGCTGAACCGAAAGCGGATTTAAGTTTTTGTAATCAGGATGCAAGTCAGTTTGTTTTCTAAAACAGGGACGTACGCATGAAAGATACCGACACCCTCAAAGAGGGCATTGCCTTATACAAGCAGAAGAATTATAGCGATTCACTGGCATTTTTCCTTTCACTTCCGGAGGATGCTGCTGCGGACTCAATTGAAGTCGCCTACTATGTTGGTTTGTGCTACACGAAACTCAACCGTTATGATGATGCCCTGTTGTATCTTGAACAGGTCGTGACATCAGAGGGTGAAAAAAGCGATGATAAAATTGTCGTTCAACGGGTTCTTCAGTGTCGGTATCTTCTGGCAGTCATATACTGCATAACCGGTAGAAAAAAACTTGCAGACTTTGAACTCAATAAACTCCTTGAAATCGGTTATAAAAAATCTTCAGTACTTGCATCCTTGGCTTTCATAGCTTGGGAAGACAACAAAGTCGAAAAATGCCTAGAATATTATAAACGCGCTCTTGCGGCGGATGAGAATAATCCGACTGCTTTGAACGGACTGGGCTATGTCCTTGCCTATGAGGAGCGGGATCTGGCGAAAGCCCTCAGCTATTGCAAGAAGGCTCTTTCTCTGGCTCCGGATAATGCCGCATGCATGGATAGCGTTGGCTGGGTATATTACAAGATGGGGTTGTATTCTGATGCAAAGCGGTATCTCGAACAGGCTCATGAAAAAGACAGAGACAACAATCTTATCGTTGAGCATCTGCAGGAAGTCATGTCCGCTGCGCAGAACTAGAGTGAAAAGTCAATCAAAAAGTTGAACCTTTTCGCTTGACTTTTTATAGGAGAACGGAAAATGAAAAAAACGCTTTCAGTCATAATGGTTTGTTCAATACTTGCTGCTATTCCGCTTGGTCTGGTTGCGCAGACAAACTTAAAGGATACTGTGCGCACGGAAGATGACCGTTGGCGGACTGCTGAGTCGGGGTTTGCGGAACAGGAATTCAGGCTTGGAGTTATGACGTATTACCGCGGTGCATATAATGATGCTATCCGTGAATTTGAAAAAGCGCTTTCGTATCTTCCCGGTGAGAATCGTATTCTTGAATGGCTCGGAAAATCATATTATATGGCTGGTATTGAAGGTTCAGCCCTTCAGCAGTGGAACTTTGCGAAAGACCAGGGGTGGGGCGGACTGCTCCTGCAGAACAAGATTGAAATTGTTGGCGAACGCCGTATTATGAATGATGATTACGGATTTGCCCAGCGCTATACGGAAGCTGGAGCGTTTCCTAATGTAAACGGTAAAACGCTCATCTATTCTCGTCCTATTTCTGCACTCCCTAATCCGGATGGTTCTATTTGGGTTGTTGCTTATGAGACGAACGAACTTGTCCGTTTCGATGTAAACGGCCTTGTGCTGGACAGAAAAAGAGGACCCAGCAACGGTTTTGATCGTCCCATGGATATAATCCGACTCCACAATGGTAACATGATGGTTACGGAAAGCGCTGGTGACAGGCTTTCCCTTTTGGATGAAAAAGGCAGGTTTATAAAGTACTTCGGTAAAAAGGGGCGGGGCGAAGGAGAGCTTGTCGGACCTCAGTATGTTGCTGAAGACAGTTTCGGCAATATCTATACGACCGATTTCGGAAACAACCGCATTGTTGTGTTTGATGCTGATGGAAATGCACTGCTTCATTTCGGTGGAAAGTCTGATGTCTTTGATGGACTGAAATCCCCGACCGGTATTGCCGTTGTCGACGACCGGATTTTTGTCGTGGACAGTGTGCGGGGCGGAATCTATGAATTCGACAGAGCCGGCAATTACCACGGTGTTTTGGTTGAAGACGGGACTCTTAAGAAGCCTGAATGCATGAAGACGTGGGAATCATATCTGATTATTGCAGATTTGAATAAGGTGCTTACAATCGATACGTCTAATGGTTCTGTTTATGAGAATGCTTCGACAGGAAATGTCTCAAGCCGGATTACAAGTGCTGTTCCTGATGCGAATGGTAACATTATTGTCACTGACTTCAAGGCGAACGAAATTTATGTAATGTCAAAAATGACAGAGCTTGTCGGCGGATTCTTCGTAAACATAGAGCGCGTAAATGCTGATGAATTTCCGAAGGTTGTCATGGAGGTGAAAGTTGAAAACCGCCGCCGCCAGCCTATCGTCGGTTTGGATAAACTGAACTTCCTTATAACAGAGGACAAACGCCCTGTCGCTGATATGGAACTGATCGGCAGCGCCAATAACAATGATTTTGCAGATATAACGTTCCTGATCGACCGGTCCTACGATATGAGAGGGTATGAAGAGCAGGTTAATGCCGCCGTGCGGGAAATCGTTGCTTCAATGAACGGCAAGGGGGCTGTGACTGTAATCGGACTCGGCGACACTCCTGTTACTGAATATACCGGCAGTTCAATCGGACTGTCAGATTTCAGCGTTCGTTCGCTTAAATCCGAGTATACACAAACTCCTACGCTTGATGTCGGACTCAGGCTTTCAGCAAATGGGTTGATAAATGCTGAGAAGAAACGTGCTGTAATCTATTTGACTTCGGG
>CADBRT010000030.1 GCA_902797055.1 uncultured Spirochaetaceae bacterium | reverse complement strand
GGTTTGCTTCCATGATAAATATGAGGTCTGGAAGTTTGTTCTTGACTATACTCAGAGATTGGAAATGTTACAAGTGTTTTTTTATTATTTTCTAAATATAGAAATTTTTTTTCTTGACAAATGGTATTATGCGCTTTATTATAGAAGTATGAAAAGGTTTTCATGAAAGTAAAAAAAGCATGAGGATATAAAAAGTGAAGAAAAATTTAGGAGGCGTATGGCGGTTCTCGCTTGAGAATGTCAGTCACGGTTTCTTTGCGGATGATATATGGTCAAAGGATTATGACGACAGTCAGTGGAGAAGGGTGAGCGTTCCCCACGACTGGGATGGAGATAATTTTCTAGGTGAAAGGAGAACTGCTGACGGTACTGACGAGCTGGTTGAAGACAGCGGATGGTATCGGTGTCATTTTGCGGCTGATGGAACTATGGGACAGAAAAGAGTTTTTGTTGAATTCGGCGGTGTATCAAAACATTGCAAGGCGTGGTGTAATGGCTATTATCTAGGCAGGCACGAAAATAGTTTGATGCCATTCCGGTTTGATGTGACTGACGCATTGAAAGGCAACGCTCAGGATGTTGTGCTGGCGCTGAAAGTGGAGCAGGGAAAGGCATCCGGTGCACGTTGGTATACGGGTGCCGGTATTGGACGTCCGGTGAATATCCGCTATGTCGGAGACTGTTATTTTGAAGAAGCCGGTGTCATTTTTGACGGCGATTACAGCGGTCTGTTTTCGGTGCGCGTGAATCTCTTGCGTGATGATATCAATGTGCTTCCGAATGCGAAGGAAAAGCATGTCGCTGTACGGTTTACGCTTTCCGATTCCGACGGGCTGGTTCTTTTCAGAGGAATAAAAAATGTCGATTTGAAAAACGGAGAGGGGCGTCTCGTCTCGTTCAAGGGACTGCTTCAGAATGTCAGGTGCTGGTCCCCCGCATACCCGGAGCTGTATCATTTGCATGTGGAGCTCATCTGTGATAACAGCAGCGAGCCGAGCGATGTCTATGATTCTCCGGTGGGGTTCCGTTCCTTTGTATTTGATTCCGCAAAAGCCGAAAGCAGGAATTCTCGAAGCGATGTGCATATCCCCATGCTGGCATCGTAACAATACCTGATTTTTATGGGCGGTGTCCGGTTTTCCGGGCACTGTTTTTTTTTCCTGTAGAACAAGGCGCTCTTTCTTGATATACTGAATGTCCATGAAAGAAGCGAGCGACCGCTTGGACAAAGTCCTTGCGAACAATGGCATTGGCAGCCGCAAAGACGTGAAGCGTCTGGTCCGCCAAGGCTATGTAAGTGTGAATGGTGTTGTCGTCACGAATCCCGAAATGCATATCTGCATGGAGCGGGACAAGGTTGTGGTTGACGGTGAAGAGCTGAAAGCCAAACGAAATGTGTACGTGATGATGAACAAAGCTGCCGGTACTGTGTGCTCTACAAAAAGTGGTCCTCATGCCACTGTTTTCGACGGGCTTGATGAGTACTACCGCGGAAAATTCCTCGGCGGCGAGATTGCGACGGTCGGACGACTTGATGTCGACACCGAAGGGCTTTTGATTCTGACGACGGATGGAGAACTGAACCACCGCCTTACCTCTCCGAGATACAGTGTTTCCAAAATATATGCAGTTAGACTCAGGGATTCCGTTTCCGAGGCTGAACAGGCCCGGTATGCAGCGGAACTCAGTGCGGGCATGCACATTGAAGCGGAAGACAATGCCCCAGCCGCAGACTGCTTGCCGGCTGAGATATCTTGGCAGGGCGATGACAGCTGTCTTTTAACGGTGAGTGAAGGTAAATACCACGAAGTAAAGAGACTCTTTTCTGCTTTGGGCAACGAGGTTGTCCATTTGAAGCGGGTGCAGATTGGCAGTCTGCACTTGGATGAGTCGCTTGCTTCCGGGGCGTACCGCGAGCTGACAGACGATGAATGCAAGACACTTGGCGTGATGTGAAAAAATAGAGGAGTTTTGAAATGCTTTCTGACATTGAGATTGCACAGGGAAGCGAAATGCTTCCTGTCGAGGACATTGCCGCAAAAATCGGCATACAGAAGGATGATTTGGACATGTACGGCAAGTACAAGGCAAAGCTGTCCTTTAGGAAACTGAACGAACTGGTTTCCCGCGCGCAGAATCCTGCAACGCGGGGAAAGCTCGTGCTGGTGACCGCCATGACACCGACTGCGGCGGGTGAGGGCAAATCAACGGTTACCGTTGCGCTCGGCGACGGACTGAACCGCATTGGAAAGCGGACTGCCATTGCGCTCCGCGAGCCGTCTTTGGGGCCGTGCTTCGGCGTCAAAGGGGGAGCCTGCGGAGGCGGGTACGCGCAGGTTGTCCCGATGGAAGACATCAACCTGCATTTCACTGGGGATATTCACGCTATCACCGCGGCGAACAATCTCATGGCGGCGCTCATCGACAATCACATCCAACAGGGAAATGCTTTGGGCATTGACCCGCGCACCATCTCGTGGAAGCGCTGCGTCGACTTGAACGACCGCGCGCTCCGCAATGTTGTCATCGGTCTCGGCGGCCGCGTTGACGGTGTGCCTCGCGAGACACACTTCCAGATTTCCGTCGCAAGCGAAATTATGGCGATTGTCTGCCTTTCAAAGACGCTTTCTGAACTGAAAGAGCGAGTTTCCCGCATTACGATTGCCCAGACATACGATAAAAAGAACGTGACCTTCGGCCAGCTCGGCTGTACGGGAGCCGTTGCCGCGCTGTTGAAAGACGCCATCCGGCCCAACATGGTGCAGACGCTGGAGCACAATCCCGCCTTTGTGCACGGCGGACCGTTTGCGAACATAGCTCACGGATGCAACTCAATCAATGCAACTCTTTCCGCGCTCGCCAGCGCCGACTATGTGGTGACGGAAGCAGGCTTCGCCGCGGATTTGGGGGCGGAAAAGTTCATGGACATCAAGTGCCGCATGAACGGAATCGCTCCTGACGCTGCGGTGATTGTGGTGACTGCCCGTGCGGTGAAGATGCACGGCGGTGTCGCAAAGACCGACTTGGGAACGGAAAACGTGGAAGCGATTACGCGAGGTTTTTCAAACGTCCGCTGTCACATCGAAAATCTCGCAAAATTCGGCGTGCCTGCTGTGATTGCAGTGAACCGCTTCGTCTCCGATACCGAGGCTGAACTGAATGAAATAAAGCGGCTTGCGCAGGAAGCCGGTGCAGATGCCGTTCTGTGCGAAGGCTGGGGCAAAGGCGGGGCTGGAGCAGAGTCTCTTGCCGAAAAAGTTGTCGGACTGTGCGCAGGGGAAAGCCGGTTTAAACCGCTGTATCCGCTTGAGATGAGCCTCAAGGAAAAGATCGAGACCCTTGCAAAGGAATTGTACCGCGCGGAACGCGTTGAATTTGACAGCAAGGCGCTGAACAAGCTCAAGCAGTTTACGGAGAGTGGATACGGCAATCTGCCCATCTGCATGGCAAAGACGCAGAACTCCATCAGCCATGACAAGGCTCTGCTGGGCGCTCCATCGGGCTACACGTTCCCCGTCCGCGATGTCCAGCTGTACAGCGGTGCGGGGTTTGTCGTTGCCTTTGCGGGCGACATTATGGATATGCCGGGACTTCCGAAAGCGCCTTCCGCGCTGAACATCGATGTGGATGACGAGGGCAGGATAACCGGTCTGTTCTGATTTTTTTATAGCTATTAGATGTGAAGGGCAACCGGGTATTTACGTCCCGGTTGCTTTTTTTATGGAAAAAAGAAAGCCTCCGGTTGTACCGGAGGCTTTGTGCTCTATACGAGCGGGGAGTTTACTTCTTTACACTTGGGTACAATTCAGTGATTGCTGTGTAGAAGTTATCCCAAGCCTGCTGTTCAGAAACTTTTCCGTTGTAATAGTCAGCGAAAGCTGTCTGAATCTTCTCTGACATTCCCTGGTCATACTTTGACATGTTGTTCTTGTTGATAGACTTTGCAGAAGCGAGGAAGAACTTCATGTGGTTCTGTCCGCCCAAGAATGGGTTCTGGTAGCTGCTGTTTGCAACTGCTGTCATAGCCTGTTCATTGTTTGCGAAATCTCCGGCTTCCTTTGCAATTCTTGTCATGGTGTCGGCATCGCAAGTAAGTGTCAGCATGATGTCCTTGATCAGGCTGATGTTGTCTGAACCTTTTGCACCGCAAATCCAAGTTCCGCCCCAAGAGAAGCCCTGCGGTCCTTTGCAGAATGCCCAGTCGCCGTAAGAACCGTTTCCGACAGCCTTTGCCCCGTCAGGGTTGTCAAGTGTGGCAGGTGCAAGACAGAAGTCGATGAACCAAGCCGGTCCGAAGTATCCGAAGACCTTTCCGTTCTTTCCAGCTCCAGCGAAGCTCTCTGCTGACCAGAGGTTTGCCTTGTTGTTGTATCCCTTGTCTGTGTACTCTTTTGTCTGTTTGATCCATCTTCTGATCTGCGGGTCAATCTGGATCTTGTTGTTCTTGTCTACCCATGGAGTTTTAACGTTGTCGCTGAATACGCGGAATGCATCGTCAAATCCAGAAAGCATGAAGTAGCCCTTGTCCTTTGCCTGTGCTGCGACTGCATCGAATTTGTCCCAGTTTGAGAGTGCCTCTCCGACTGCTGTCGGATCGTCAGTTCCGAGGACATCCTCTGCGATTGAGCGGCGGTAGATGAATCCGCCCGGACAAGCCTGCCAAGAAACTCCTTTGAGGACTCCCTTGCTGTCTGTCATGATGTCCTTTGTGTATTTGTACTGCTGTGAGAGGTCTGCCTCTGTCAGTCCGATGTCTTTTTTGACGTCAAGTGTGTATGATGTGTCAACATACTTGAGGGCGTAGTCCGCTTCGACAAGGAAGAGGTCAATCTTTTCATCAGCAGATGCGCTGTCCTGCTTCAGGAGGTCTTCATCAAGTCTGTCCTGATATGCGTTTCCCTGGTTCGGTGTGATGACCCAGTTCACCTTTACATCAGCCGGAAGCTTTTTTGCATAGTAGTCATTGAAGCGGCTCTGGAACTCTTCGTTCCAGCAGTAGATGTTAAGGACTTTTCCTTCCTTACCTTTCTTGTTCTTCTTGCCAAAAGGCCATGCGACAACAGCTGTTGTTGCGATACATGCCAATGCGATTCCTGCAACCAAAGTCTTTTTCATATTTATTCCTCCTAATATGAATCAAAGGGAGTTTTTGATATCTAACTACTACAACGTTGTAGTAGTTTCATAGTTTTAGTATACACCACCTTTTGCATTTGTCAAGAAAAAAAATAAATTTTCTATCAGGAATTTGAAAGGTCTGCTACGGTCTGCCCTTCGAGCAATCTGCCGGAGACTTTTATGGTGGACGGGGCGAATGATGACGAGTATTCTATGTTTGCCAAAAGTTGGGTGACAAGCTGTCTGCCGAGTTCTTCGGTGTTCTGCTCGTAGGTGGTGAGCGGAGGTGTCATAACTGTCGCAAGAAAGATGCCGTCGTATCCTGCCACGCTGATGTCTTTGCCCGGTGTGAGTTTGTGCTTGTGCAGAGCGTCAAGTCCTCCCAGTGCGGAAAAGTCGTCGGGGTAGACGATGCAGGTGGGTTTGTCCTTCATGGCAAGGATTTTTTCTGTCGCGTCACGTGTAGACGGCGGCATGTGGTAGGTAGCTTCAATTATCCATTCTGCGGGGATTTCAAGATTGTACTTCTTTTGTATGGCGTTGAATACAGACATTCTGACTTTTGTGACTTCCGAAGATTCTCCGTGAACGAACGCTATTTTGCGGTGTCCCCGCTTGATTATCCATTCGAGCAAAGCTCTGAAGCCTTCCTTGTTGTCGCTGATTACTGATGAATGCAGGTTTTTGTAGGCTTTGTCCAGTGTGCAGATGGGGATGTCGCTTTCCAGCAGTTCGCGGACATCTGACCTGCGGAACGAGGCGTTTGCAATGATGACTCCGTCACAGCCACGATATTTGGCCTGTGCAAGGTAATTCTGCTTGCCTCCGTTGCTCAAAAACGTTATGTCGTAGTCGGCTTTGTTCGCCGTTGCGTTTATGGCGTCGAAAATCTTTGCAAAGTACTGGTGCTGAAGTCCGGAGCCGGTGATGTCTTCAAAGATGACTCCGATGTTGTACGATCGGTTTGTCCGCAGGGCACGCGCAGCAGCGTTCGGGTGGTAGCCGAGCGCCATTGCAGTGCTGTTGACTAGTTCTATGGTCTTTTGGCTGATTTCCGGGCTGTTTTTAAGCGCCTTGCTGACGGTTGAAAAAGAAACATTACATTCTTTCGCAATGTCCTTCAGGGTGACTTCCATATAACTTTCTCCTTTCCTTGAAATCATACCCCTAAAACACTGAAAAAATCAAACGTTTTCGTAGCTTTTTACAAAAAAAAACGCTTTCCGAACGTATTTCACTTTCAGAAAGCGGTTTTTTCTGTTGTTTTACAGAAATGTGTCAGGCGATTTTGTAAATCCAGCCCTCTGGCGCTTTGACTGTTCCCATCTGGATTCCAGTGAGTGTTTCGCGGAGCTCACCCAAGACAGGACCGATTTTTTCCATGCCGGCAGGGATGTTTATCTCTTTGCCGTGGTCGACAATCTTTCCGATCGGAGAGATGACTGCCGCGGTTCCGCAGAGTCCGCACTCTTCAAAGTCTGCGAGTTCGCTCTTGTTGACAGGGCGCTCCTCGACTTCAAGGTGGAGGTAGTCTTTTGCTACTGCGATGAGCGAGCGGCGGGTGATTGAAGGCAGAATGCTGCCTGACTTCGGGGTCACCAGCTTTTTGTCTTTGGTGACAAACAGGATGTTTGCACCGCCTGTCTCCTCAATCCATGTGTGTGTTGCCGGGTCGAGGTACATGTTTTCGGCGAATCCCTGTTTGTGGGCGTCTACTATATTGTGCAGGCTCATTGCATAGTTGAGTCCTGCCTTGATGTCTCCTGTTCCGTGCGGTGCGGCGCGGTCAAGGTCTGAAAGACGTACGGTAATCGGCTTTACTCCGCCCTTGAAGTACGGACCGACCGGTGTGACGAGAATGCGGAACTGATATTCGTCTGCCGGCTTTACACCGATGACGGCGCTTGAGCCAAACATATAGGGGCGTACATAGAGTGTGGCTCCGCTTCCGTATGGTGGAACATAGTCAATATTTGCCTTGACTGTATCAAGTACAGCCTGAATCCAGCGTTCCTTTGGGAATACCGGCATTTCCAGTCTTTCGCAGGAATCCTTCATGCGGTCGGCGTTCAGATCTGGACGGAAGGTGACGACGTGCCCGTCTTTTGTTGTGTAGGCTTTGAGCCCCTCAAAACAAGTCTGGGCGTACTGGAGCACTCCGGCACATTCAGAGATTGTAATCTCATGGCTTGTCGTGAGTTCTCCGGCATCCCATTCGCCGTTCTTGTAATTAGATACGAAGCTTTTTGCTGTCTTCATATACCCGAAAGGCAAGTTTGCCCAATCAAGATTAACGTTTCCCATGATTCTTAACCTCTATTGCATTTACTGTATCATTATTGCAGACGTTTGTAAACACGAAAGACAACGACTGGTTTTGGGGCGGTGCCGTCAGTCTGTTTTCTTCTTGTACAGCATACGCGGTCGGCCGCCAGTTCCGTAATTGATATCTTCGGTTACGGTTCCGCTTTTGACCAGATAGTTCATATACCGGCGGACGGTGACGCTGGAAAGACCCGCCGCTTTTGCAATGGTGTCTCCGTCAAGCCAGCTGCCGTCGCTGTCCAGTGTTTCCATAATCAAGTTCAGCGTTTTCTCCTGTATGCCTTTGGGAAAGTCCTTCTCTTGCGACGGACTGCTGTTTGAAATGATGCGGTCAATGCATTGCTGGTCGAGGACAGGGGAATCTTTGAGCGTGTTTTTCTTAACGGTGTATTTCTCCAAAGCGACTTGGAAGCGCTCGTATGCAAAGGGTTTCACCAGATAGTCGATGACTCCGAGGTGCATGGTGTCCTCGAGTGTTGCGGTGTCGTTCGCCGCTGTTACCATGATGGCTTCGGTGGGGATGTGTTTGTTGCGTATCTGCTTGAGGAGTTCCACTCCGTCCATGTACGGCATGTACACATCCAGAATGACGAGATCTGCAGTCTTTTTTGACAGAAAGTCCAGCGCCTCCTGTCCGTTCCTGCACCTGCCTATGACAGTGAAATGTTCGTTTTTAGTAACATACTGTTCGTTTATCATTGCGACCATGGGGTCGTCTTCTACAATCAACACCGTATACATTGTTACGCCTTGCTAAAACTTACCATAAAAGAGGTGCCCTGTCCAATCTGGGACTCAAAACTGATGGTTCCTCCCAGGCTTTCGACGAGCTGTTTGGTGTGGTAGAGTCCTATGCCTCTGCCTGTTCCCTTCGTCGAAAATCCGTTTTCAAAGATTTTTTCCTTTAAATCATCAGGTATGCCGCTTCCTGTATCGTCTACGGTTATGAGCAGGGAGCCGGGTTTTGTAAAAACACCGAAGACCAGTTCCTTTACGTCTTCGGTGTTGCCTCCGGTCATCTGGTTCATGGAGTCAAGCGCATTTTCAATCAGGTTTCCCGATATGGTTATGAGGGCTTCGGACGGGAATGTGATGTGTGTGCTGTTGTAACTGCTTCCTTCCCTCAGTATGAAGCGGACGTTGCATTCCGAGGCTCTGGCAATCTTTCCGATGAGCAGGGCTGCAAACGACGGGTTGTCAATCGAGTGCATGACGGTGCTGATGGTCTCCCGCTGTATGATGGAAATGTTTTCTATATAACTGACCGCCTGTTTGTACTGTCCAATTTGAATGAGTCCGAGGATGACATGCAGTTTGTTGGTGAAGTCATGGTTGTTCGCCCTCATGGAATCAACCAGGTATTTCGTGCCCGAAAGGTCTTCCATCAGATTGGTGTATTCGGTTCTGTCGTGCAGGATGGCAACTGCCCCGCGTTTTCCCGCCTTGTCGTGTATGGGTGTGCAGTCTATGAGCAGTTCTGTCCCGTTTTCTGTGCGTTCGTGTAGGTTTTGCATCCGTTCCCCGTCGACCAGCGTTTTTGTCAGGAATTTCTGAATGAACAGCTGGAGGTGCAGTTCGTTCAGCTTTGTATTTTCCCCATCGTACTGGAGCATGTCCCGCGCCGCTGTGTTCAGGAACTCTACTTTTGATTCCGCGTTTACTGCCATAATGCCGTCGCTGATGGAGTTGAGAATTTTGTCCCTGATTCTGAACATGGACGTCAGCGTGTCGGGTTCATAGCCCATCAGATGTTTTTTTATCTTTCGGGAAAGCGCTTTTGAGAGCGCCAATTCAATCAGCACCGCTCCGAGCGTTACAATGATGAACAGGACTACAATCTTGACGGTGACAGAGCGTATGCTTGTCTTCAGTATGATTGTCATGATAAAGCCTCTGTATCTGCCGGTGTAGTCGTGAAGCGCGCAGTAGGCTCTGCGCTGTGGTCCTGACGGTCCGATGTCGTTTTCTGTATAGAAGCCGTGCTGGTGGTGGGGAAAGTCGGGAACAGTGCCGTCGTATTCGGTGCCGATCAGTTCATGGTTCGAGTGGTACAGCCTTGTATTGTTTTCATCTATGATTGAGATGACATCGACTTCGGACAGGTTTTCCCGCACCGAGTCGAACAGCGCGGTGATTGTTGCCTGCCCGTGGCTTTGGTTCGACACGTACAGGCGGGAAATCAGTTCCGCAGTGTTCTGCAGGTTCTGGTCAAGCGCCTTGTCGTTTGCATGAATACTTATGAGCGCACCGCCTGCCGCCAGTAGTATGGCGATGGAGACGATGAGGATGACCTGCGCCTTCTGGACTTCGTGGCGGATATTGTTGAGCGAGCTTTTCCTGTGTGAAGTGTTTTTTTCTTCCATAATGGCTCATGCTATCACAAGGGGCGGTTTTCCTTAAAGGGGGGAGGGTACCCTTTTGAAAGTAAAAAAAACGGTCTGTGAATGTATTGTGTTTTTTTCTTTCAAAAAATTGTATTTCATTTTGGATGTGGTAGTATATGGCTCAGAAAGAGAAACAAAGAAGGTAATTACGATGGAACTTGGGTCAATTTTCGAGACCGTTATGTTGGTGTGCTTTGGTTTTTCATGGCCATTGAATGTAATGAAAGCCTACAGGGCACGTACCGCCAAAGGGACAAGCCTGCTGTTCATCTTGCTGATTATTGCGGGATACATCGGCGGAATCTCTGCAAAACTGCTGAACCACCAGATTAATTATGTTCTGGTGGTGTATTTCCTGAATCTTGGCATTGTCCTTGTAAATCTTTGTGTATATTTCAGAAACGTCCATCTGGACAAGATGAACGATGTCGTCGTCAAAAATCATGCGGCTAAGTATTCCGCATAAATACAATAAGGGGGTCGATTTATGAACAGTTTTTCCAATGAAGTCAGAAGTTACAGAGCGTTGAACACCATGGCAGATTCAGGTGCTGTCGTTCTTATAGGTGGAGCTGCGGACAAAGATATTCCCGTCTCTGAGATTGCTGAATCCTGCGAACTGAACTGTAAGATTTACAACCGCAGCGCTTCAAAGCTTTCTGTGAATGAAGCTGAGCGGTACTACATTGACTGTGTTGCATCGCTGTGCCCGGAAAGCGTTCTGCTGCATATCGGCGGTTCAGACATCGAATTCTTCCGATCCAATCAGAGCGCATTCGACAAAGCATACCTTTCCCTGGTTGAAAGAATCAAATCCGACAACAGCAAAGTCAGAATTGCAGTCATCTCAATCGCAAACCCGACAAAGAATGAGGTCGTTGCAGAGATGAACCGCCATCTCAAAGCTATCGCTGAATCCGAGCGCTGCGACTATTGCGATTGCGAGCACACCAGAGCATGGGAACCTGCAGTAACCCGCCAAGTGTTCTCCTTCCTGTATAACGAGGGCTTTGTCGAGCCGTTGAAGATTAAACGCCCGCTCCGCGACATTGTTACACTGATGTACAGTTATCTTAAGGAAATCAACCGCAATACCGTAGAGTCATTCGAGCCGATGTCTCAGGTCAGCTGATTTTTCCTGTAGCCTTGATCCGCACAGTAGCCAGTGTTTTGAAAAACCTGTATACTGTGTGTGACTATGAAGAATGTATTAAAAATCCATTTCCAACGCGTTTTTCCCGCACTGATTTTGGGCTGTCTTGCCCTTTTCCTTTCTTGTGAGTCAACACCGAAGTCTGGTTCTTCTTCGCAGACTGATACTGCTTCCAAAACTGCTACAAAAACGCCTGATTCCATTGATGCTCTTGAAGGTATGTGGGAATGTGAGGACGGCACAGGGTATCGTTACCCTGTCTCCGCCAACGGTAAGAACTATCTGTGCTACCACGAAGCATGGCTTGATGTCACCAAAGAGTGGGAGACCAATGCCTTAGCACAAGGTCTGACACTGGATGAACTGTGGCTCAAGCGTTTTTCGATGTATCCCAATCTTCCTGCTGTCGACGAAAACGGCACTGAACGCGGAATGCGTTTTTCCCGTCGCACGCAAGGCGGTCAGACTCATGTCTTTGTCCGTTCTGAAGTTCTCATATCAGAATTGGTCGCTGCTAAAAATCTGACGTGTTTTAATATCTCTGTTGATGGTCGTTGGTTCAAAGAGTCTGGTGTATTCCATTATTTCAGCACTGTTGTGAAAGACCGGAAAGCTGGGACTCGTGTATTTCAGCTGAAAGAGGGAGGCAGTGGTGTTTAAGTCTTTTTTTTATAGAACGGTATTGTTGGTAGCGGTGCTTTGTTTGTTTGGCGGTTTTGCCGCGTCGCAGGAGTACGGTCTTGTGCTTGCAGGCGGAGGCGGTAAAGGCGCTTTTGAAGTCGGAGTCTGGCGGGCTATGGTTGATTACGGTCTCGCACAGAAGGTTACCGCAATGTCCGGCACCAGCGTCGGCGGTTTGAATGCCGCGCTGTTTGCCTGCTACGGCAGCAATGTCGATGAAATTGAGCGCATTTGGATTACCGAGGTTCCTACTGAACTCACACGCGATGATGCGCTCATATCCCAGAAAGGTCTGAAGGCTATCATCAAGAGAACGCCCATACAGACTATGCAGGAAAATCGCTTCCCGTCTGTAACGGTGACCGCGGTCCGCGACGGGGTAGGCATCGTTCCGAAAGCTGTCTTCAATACAGTGTTTGGCGGTAAGTTCTGCGAGCGTTTCGTCCTTAACAACGAATCGAGTTTGACTGAGATAGGGCAGGAGCTGCTGGCGACTGCGGCAGTTCCGGTTATCTGCGACCATATCAAGCTCAAGGACGGCTACTACTATGTGGACGGCGGGGCAGGGGACAATGTTCCGATAACTCCGATTGTGGAAAACGCTCCGAAAATCAAGAACATCATTATTGTGTATCTCGACAACCGCCCTGTACTGATGCAGCGTGTCAAAGTGACTGATTATGAAGATAAGAATCTGATAGAAGTGATTCCGTCCACTGACCTTGGAGGGTTTCTCAGAGGATTGGTGAACTTCACGCAGAGCAGAATCGAGCTGTTGATCCGGCAGGGATACGAGGATGCATCTGCTTTGTTCGAATCCAAAGGATTCAAGAAGGTTTCCTCCTATTGGTTTGAGGAATAGACGCATAGATGCAGGACTTTTCGAAGTCCTGTTGAATTTATGCGTAAAATGCGTACAATAGTTAAAATGCGCAGACATCCTATAGTATCCTTCTTTACACTTGCTGCAGTGTATGCAGTTATCATCATAGGACTTTTTATAATACAGTTCAGAACTGACAACAGTATTTCCCGTTCTATCGGAAACCTCCTTATCAGTCTGGCGCGGGAGGAAGATGCTTCTGTCGGTTCTGACAGCGTATCTGATGGCACAGCGACAATCTCCGAAGAATCGGCCCGTCTCAAGAACACCATGTCTGTCTCGTTCCGCGGTATAACGTTTTCGGCTGACGACTCCAAGCCGGTGAAGATTTCTTCTTCGAAGGGCGGTGTTGATGAGCGGAATCTTGTGCTGGATTCGTGGAGTGAAACAGATTCTTCCGCAAGGTTTTCATTTACTGACGGCAGTTCTCTTTCCTTTACTGTAGACAGTGCTTCTCCTGAACAGAACCTCGTTGTAAGTGCGCGGCCTGCTGAGGGGTATGATACGATGTCCATTCCGTATGCCGTCAATTCGGGGTATGCGGTTTCTGACCAAACAGAACAGTCCCTTACGCTTTCCCGCAAAAATGCAGTGTATGTCTTTTCTGCACCTTCCGTTTCATCGGACAGAATTGTATTAAAGGATTCCCTGATGGCTTCGTATGCACCGTATGTAGAGGAGAAGCCGTTTGAATACGCTTCGGTCGAAGGGCTTTCCGGTACGGACGACACTTCTTATTCCGCTGCGCTGGCAACGTACCGGCAGTTGATTGCGGATAAATTTTCATCGTATTCATCGGGAAACACATCTATTGCAGAAACAGATGTCCTTGTGTACGTCGCCGAGATGGGGAGCAGAGGTTCGTTTCCTCATGCTGTTCAGACTGCGGGAAAATTGGTTCCCGCTGCCAAGCGTACATTCCTTACGGCTCCATATTTCGGAAACCTGACCGCGATGGGGCGGGGACTTTCTGCAAGAACGCTCAAATTTGCTTCCGATGTGAAAACTGCTGTGGCGGAAAAGGATTTGTCTATTTTTACCATTCCCGAAATACAGGACTATGCTGTTTGCCAGCGGAAGACGCAGGCTGTCCGGGATTTGATGGCATTCCCTGCTCAGATTTCTCCGTTTAATCCGAGTATCGATGAAGCCTCGGGACTGCTGTCGCTCTACGCGAAAATCCGCAGGCTGGACAAAGCGCTTGCGGCTAAACTTGACCCGGTGATTTCCCTGTGTCTGGCAACGATTGCGGGCTATCTGCACCGGAATGATGACACAATTGTGTTTAAAGAGGAAGACGGGGCTGAGCCTCTGACCTTGGAGCAGAAAGTGCGTGCGGGGCAGGCGCTCATCGATTTCGGAAGCGTTCGCAACAAAACAGAATATACCGAAACTGGCCGTCTTCTCATCAGTCAGGAGCTGAAATCCTGTGAGGATGAAAGTTTCCCGACGATTTCAGAGTTGTATCCTGTCATTGTAAAAGATAATCCGTTCTATCCTCATGTCGCCGTCCTTGGATATTACGGCGAACGTCCTGTGTGGGCGTGGACATGCGCTTCTGCCATCGATTACAGCATTAAGGCTGACGGCGTTGTGGATATGAACATAACGTTCCCGCTTGAGAATTCCCACTTTATGATTGTCACCGGAGTTCCGGATTTCCACTCTCAGATAGAGATTCAGAAACTCCGCTTCAGAACAGACCCGCGCTTTGAAGCGTACAATTCTTCCGGGTATGCTTATGACCAGAACGGGCAAATGCTGTTCCTGAAATCCCGGCATAAGTCGCGCATTGAGCTTATCCGTTTGTTCTGTGACCCGGTTACAGACTTCGTCGGGCCTGATGACAGCATTGCCTCCATGCAGAAAATGGTGCAGGAGATGGGTGTTTCCGATGTCACGGTCAAACAGAGCGATGAAGGTCTCGTTTTGTCCGTCGAAAAGATTCAGTTTGAGGCTGAGAGTGCAGTGCTCCGCCCGAGCGAATACCCTAAGATAGAGAAGATTGCACAGATTTTGAAATCATATCCTGACAACGACATCATGGTCAGTGGCCATACCGCAAAGTCAAACATCGGCCGTCCTGCCCAGCCTTTGAGCGAGGAGCGTGCGGATGCGGTGGCGGATTACCTGGTACAGCTTGGGGTGCGTACAAGGGATCATATCCAGACGCAGGGCTATGGCGACACAAGACCGATTTCTCCGAACGATACAGAAGAGGAGCGGTCTAAGAACCGTCGTGTCGAGATAACAATTTTGAATAACTAACAGGGGTTTTTTAAGAAAATGGCTGATCAGAAAGAACTGTTTCGAACGCTGGTTGCAGCGGCTGTCAATGAATACAAGGCAGAGAAAGCTTTGGCTGGTGATGATGTCTCAGTGAATGCTGTGCGGGTTGAAGTTCCGCCGAAACCGGAGATGGGGGATCTCGGCGTGCCGATGTTCCCGTTTGCAAAGACATTCCGCATGGCTCCTCCTGCGATAGCGCAGGGTGTTGCTCATATAATAGAAGAAAAACATCCTGAGGCTGCGGAAATCGGTGCTTTCTCCGCTGTCGGCCCGTATGTCAATGTCAAATTGAACAAGGCGAGCACGTCCGTTTCAATCCTCAAGGGGATTCTTTCCCAAGGGGAGGCATACGGTTCCCTCGACGAAAAAGGTTCAAAACCGCTTGCCGGTCGTAAGGTTATGGTGGAATATTCCAGCCCGAACACAAACAAACCGCTCCACCTCGGACACATGCGAAATGACGCCTTGGGTGAAAGCGTGAGCCGTATCTTGAAGATGGCAGGCGCAGAGGTGTTCAGGACCAATATCATCAACAACCGCGGTGTCCACATCTGCAAGTCTATGCTTGCATACAAGTTGTTTCACGAAGCGAACAATGATACTCCTGAGTCGCTGCATATGAAGGGTGACCACTTTGTCGGCCAGTGCTATGTGGAATTCGACAAGTATGCGAAGGAGCACCCCGAAGCCGCACAGCAGGCTGAGGACATGCTGGTAAAATGGGAGCAGGGAGATGCCGAAGTCCGCGCTCTGTGGGAGAAGATGAACGGCTGGACCTTGAACGGCGTGCAGGAGACTTATAAACGCACTGGTGTCGGGTTTGAAAAACTGTATTTTGAAAGCGATACCTATCTTTTGGGTAAAGAAGTTATTGCTAAAGGACTTGCCGACGGCATTTTCTTTAAAGCAGAGGACGGTTCTGTCAGAATCGATATTACGAGTGAAGTTGGAACGGACAAGGACGGCAACAACCAGTCAAAGGTTCTGCTCCGCAAGGACGGTACGTCTGTCTACATAACGCAGGATATCGGAACGGCAATCAAGCGCCATGAGGACTGGCCGTACAACCAGATGGTGTATGTCGTGGCAAGCGAACAGATTTACCATTTCAAGGTTCTCTTCTATATACTCCGCAAGCTTGGCTTTGATTGGGCTGAGAAGTTGTATCATCTGAGCTATGGTCTTGTCAATCTGCCTTCAGGACGCATGAAGAGCCGCGAAGGGACTGTCGTCGATGCCGATGATTTGATTGATGCTCTGCACGGCGATGCGCTCAAGGCAATTCAGGAGCGTGGACGCGATGAGGATGTCGGAGACGCTGACGAAGTCGCGGAAAAAGTCGCCCTCGGTGCCTTACACTATTATCTCTTGCAAGTGGCCCCTGTCAAGGATATGCTCTTTGACCCGAGCAAGAGCCTTTCTTTTACCGGTAATACAGGGCCGTATCTGCAATACATGGGCGCACGAATTGCTTCTATCCTGCGAAAAGCGGAAGAGCAGGGGGTTGGTGTGAACGCTGATGATGAGGCGCTTGCCCTGCTGACACACGAAAGCGAGTGGGCGTTGATAAAGGAGCTCCAGCGGTTCCCGTCCCTCGTTGCAAAGGCTGCGGACTCCCTCGACCCGAGTATCATTGCAATCTATCTGTACGATGTGAGCAAGGCGTTCAGTGCATTCTACCGCGACTGCCCGATTCTCGGCGTATCCGGCGATGACAAAACGCTTGCAGGAGCGCGTCTGGCCCTTGCTTCATGTACGCTGACTGTTTTGAAAAACGCAATGCATTTGGTTCTCGTGCCGTATCTCGACAGAATGTGAATTATATTGCAATAAAAGTCGTATTTTTGTATAATTATTCAAAACAGTGGCACTGCAGGGGGAAATAACGACGATGGATTTTGCTGAATCAAGTGGCAGTTTTATAAACAAACTTACGGTTCTGGCGCAGAATAATGACCCTATCCCCGCCTCTTTGTATCAAAAATACGATGTAAAGCGCGGACTTCGGTATAGTGACGGCAGGGGTGTTCTTGTCGGTCTTACACGCATCGGCGATGTCGTCGGCTACGAGATAGACAAAGATGGCAACAAGATTGCAGTCCCCGGCAAGTTGATTTACCGCGGTTACAGCGTTGAGGATATCGCACACGACGTTGAAAGCCGTCATGACTTCGGTTTTGAGCAGTGCGTGTATCTTCTGCTGTTCGGAGAACTTCCGACACGCCAGCAGTTCGAGGAATTTTCTTCTTTCCTCGGTGCTCTGCGCATTTTACCGCCGAACTTTACGGAAGACATGATTATGAAAGCCCCTTCAAGCGACATCATGAACAAGATGGCGCGCGGAGTGTTGGCTTCATATTCGTATGACCCTGACCCAGAAAACCGCGATGTGGCAAATATCCTCAGACAGTGTATTGAGCTTATTTCCCGTTTTTCAACGCTTGCGGCTTACGGCTACCAAGCGAAACGCAGGTACTATGACGGCAAGAGCATGTACATTCACAACCCGGATCCGTCTCTCAGCACCGCGGAAAATTTTTTGCGGCTCATACGTAGTGACAAAAGCTACACCAGACTCGAGGCTGAAATTCTTGACCTTGCGCTTATTCTTCATGCGGAGCATGGCGGTGGTAACAACTCGTCTCTTACCATTCATGTTGTTTCCTCAGCTGACACGGACACGTACTCGGCAGTCGCCGCTGCAGTCGGTTCTTTGAAGGGACGCCGTCACGGTGGTGCGAATATCCGAGTCATGGAGATGATGGATGATATTAAGGCAAATGTCAGCGACTGGAGCAATGAGAACGAAATCACCGAGTATTTGCGCAAGATTGCACGGAAAGAAGCTTTTGACCACACGGGGCTCATTTACGGACAGGGACACGCTGTCTATACAGTCAGCGATCCCCGTACTACGTTGTTGCGTGACAAAGCCGGGGAACTGGCAAAGGAAAAGGGGTGCGAAGAAGAATTCAACCTGTACCGCAGCATTGAAAAGCTTGCGCCGGGAGTTCTTGAAGAATTCCATGGAAATAAAAAGAAAATCTGCACGAACGTCGACTTCTATTCGGGCTTTGTGTACAGCATGTTGAATATTCCTCGGGAACTGTTCACTCCGCTGTTCGCAATCGCCCGTATTGCCGGATGGAGTGCACACCGTATTGAGGAGATTGTTGCCGGCGGCAGAATTTACCGCCCTGCATACAAGAATGTATCTACAGAACGCGAATATGTGCCGATGGACCAGCGTGTCATGCATGAGTGCGAACCGATTGAGGTGGAAGATGAGGGGGTCCGGACAAGCGGTCCGACCGATTGATCTTCAGCTGCAGTGATCGAATTATTGAGCGGCATGCCCGGAATCTTTAGTGGATTGCGGACATGCCTTTTTTTTGCCGTATTTGTTTCTATTGTATGGGGAATAAGCGGAAAGTTTTCAAAAATCTTGCTACTAAATGTTGACGATTGAAACAGACATTTATTACTTTTATGAATGTAAGGGGCTTTGAGCTACCATATTAGCAATTGAATGGATATGAAGATGAGCGATACCAAGGAAGAAGAAAAGAAGCAGAATGTCGATGTGACTCCCGACGGGAGCGGAGAACAGACTGCTGCTGATGACAGCCAGATGCAGGACTCAGAAACAAAGGCTGATGAGATGCCGAAGTCAGAGCTTGATGAGGCGAAGGACAAGATTGCTGCCCTGCAGCTTCAGGTAGAGACACTTACAAAGCAGAATGATGAATTGAAGGACCAGTTCCTCCGTAAAACTGCGGATTTTGATAATTACCGCAAGAGAATGCTGAAAGAAAAGCAGGACGATTTAGTATACGCTAATACCAATCTGCTCAAAGATTTGCTCGACAGTCTGGACAACTTCGACCGGACTGTTGAGGCTGCTGCGGTCGCAACCGATCCAAAGGCGATTGCTGACGGCGTAAAGGTCATAAACTCAAGTCTCGTCAATATGCTTGAGACGAAATACAATCTGGCAGCCTACGGTCAGGCAGGGGATGCGTTTGACCCCGATATCCACGAGGCAATCGGAAAGAGCGAAGACCCTGTGGCGGAGCCTGTTTTGAAGGCTGTCTACTTGAAGGGCTATAAGCTCAAGGACAGAGTCATCCGTCATGCAAAGGTCATGGTATCCATGCCTGACGGAACTGTAAAGCCTGATGAAGAAAAAGCTGAAACTGAGGAAAGCAAGGCTTCTGAAGCCGAATCTAAATAAATTAAAAAGTAATTAAGAGGAGATATACTATGGGAAAGATTATAGGAATTGACCTTGGAACAACAAACTCTTGTGTGGCTGTCATGGAGAACGGAGAGCCGTTGGTTATCCAGAACTCTGAAGGTTCACGCACAACACCATCCATCATTGGTTTCACTGCAAAAGGTGACCGCATTGTCGGTCTGCCTGCCAAGAACCAGATGGTAACAAACCCAAAGAACACTGTTTATTCTGTAAAGCGTCTTATCGGTCACCGCTTCAGCGAACTGCAGGGCGAGGCGACAAAGCTTCCATATACTATTAAAGACCATGGTGAGGATGTCCGCGTTCAGGTCGAAGAGAGCGGAGCTTCAAAAGAGTTCAGTCCTCAGGAAATCAGCGCATTCATCCTTCAGAAGATGAAGAAGACTGCTGAGGATTACCTCGGTGAAACAGTAACAGAAGCTGTTATCACTGTTCCTGCATACTTCAATGATGCACAGCGCCAGGCTACAAAGGATGCCGGTAAGATTGCAGGTCTCGATGTAAAGAGAATTATCAACGAACCGACAGCTGCTGCCCTTGCATTCGGATTCAAGAAGGATTCTGACAAGGAAAAGACAATCGCCGTCTACGACTTGGGTGGTGGTACATTCGATATTTCTATCCTTGAGCTTGGTGACGGTGTCTTTGAAGTCAAATCTACAAACGGTAACACACACCTCGGTGGAGATGACTGGGACCGCCGCGTCGTAAACTGGCTCATCGACCAGTTCAAGTCAGATACCGGTATCGACCTTGCAGGCGACCCAATGGCTATGCAGCGTCTCCGCGAAGCTGCTGAAAACGCAAAAATTTCTCTTTCAAACCAAACAACAGTCGATATCAACCTGCCGTTTATCACTGCTGACGCAACAGGTCCGAAGCACCTTCAGAAGAGCCTCTCACGTGCACAGTTCGAACAGATGACAGATGATTTGTTCGAGGCAACTCGCGAGCCGTGTCAGAAGGCAATGCACGATGCTGAAATCACTCCTGATAAGATTGACGAGGTTCTTCTTGTCGGCGGTTCAAGCCGCATGCCGAAGGTTCAGGAAATCGTAAAGAACATCTTCGGAAAAGAGGGAAGCCGTTCTGTCAACCCTGATGAAGCTGTTGCTATCGGTGCTGCAATTCAGGGCGGTGTTCTTGCTGGTGATGTCAAAGACATGGTTCTTCTTGACGTTACTCCTCTTTCACTCGGTATCGAGACAATGGGCGGTGTGTTCACACGCCTCATCAATCGCAACACAACTATTCCTACAAAGAAGAGCCAGGTATTCTCAACCGCTGCCGATGGCCAGACTGCGGTAAGTATTCATGTTCTGCAGGGTGAGCGCGAGATGGCTGCTGAGAACCGCACTCTTGGACGCTTTGACTTGGTCGGTATTCCTCCTGCACCGCGCGGAGTTCCGCAGATTGAAGTTACCTTCGACATCGATGCCAACGGTATCGTCCATGTCTCTGCAAAGGATATGGGAACTGGAAAGGAACAGCACATCCAGATTACATCTTCTAGCGGCTTGAGCAAGGAAGAGATTGACCGCATGGTCAAAGATGCTGAAGCAAACGCTGAAAGCGACAAGAAGAAGCGCGAGTCTGTCGATGCAAAGAACGAAGGTGACAGCCTTGTTTACTCAACAGAGAAGACTTTGAAAGAACTTGGCGACAAGGTTTCTGCTTCCGACAAAAGTTCTATTGAAGCTGCCCTGAACGAGCTTAAAGAGGCTTTGAAAAGCGACAACACTGAGGATATCAAGAAGAAGACAGAGGCTTTGAAGCAGGCTTCTTACAAGATTGCAGAGGAAGTCTACAAGCAGCAGGCACAGGCTGGAGCTGCCGGAGCAGGTAATGCTGCAGGCGGTGCCGGAGCTTCTTCTGATGCAGGTGCTTCTGCCGGCGGAGCCAAAGGCTTTAATAAGGGCAACGCTGACGATGTCGAGTACGAAGTGCACGACGACAAATAAAGTCTAGTCGCATCCATAAGACCCCCGTTGCGGCGGGGGTTATTTTTTGATAAAATCAACTGCAACAGAATATCACAGGAAAGTAGAAGAGTATGGCCAGTAAACGTGATTATTATGAAGTACTCGGACTGGACAAGTCCGCAGATAAAGAAGCTATAAAAAAAGCCTACCGAAAACTTGCTATAAAATACCATCCGGACAGAAACCCTGGTAATAAGGAAGCTGAGGAGAAATTCAAGGAAGCAACTGAAGCTTATGAAGTTCTCAGCGACGACCAGAAGCGGCCTATTTATGACCAGTACGGATTTGCCGGTCTCGACGGCATGGGTGCTGACGGTTCTCAGGGCTACAGCCATGCCTTTCATGATTTCAGTGATATTTTCGGCAGCATGGGAGGCGGTTTCGGGGATATTTTCGATAATCTCTTCGGAGGCGGTTTCTCTCGGGGATCTTCTTCCCGCCGTCAGTCAGACAATGACGGAGCTTCACTGCGCTACGATTTGGAAATCTCTTTTAAAGATGCGGTGTTCGGTTGCAAAAAAGATATCCGTTTCCGGCATCAGGAATCATGCCCTGAGTGTCATGGCTCAGGTGGTCAGCCGGGTTCCAGCACAAAGACCTGTCCGACTTGTCATGGTGCCGGTCAGATTCGCCGCAGCTCTGGATTTTTTGCTGTACAGCAGATGTGTCCGACGTGCAATGGAAAAGGCACTGTTATTGACCGTCCGTGCAAACGCTGTGGCGGTACGGGCTGTGAACCGAAAGACAAGATAATGACTATAAAGATTCCTGCTGGGGTTGATAACGGCAGGAGAATCACCATTCCGAATGAGGGTGATGCAGGCAGAAACGGCGGTTCCAAGGGAGACCTCATAATCGTTCTCCATGTTGCCGACGACAGGTGCTTCGAGCGTAGCAATTATGATTTGTATTGCGCGGTTCCGGTCAGTTTCTCTCAAGCGCTTCTCGGCGCTGATATTACGATTAAGTCTTTGGATGACCGCCAGATAACGCTTAAAATTCCGTCTGGCACAACAAACGGAAAGCTTCTGCGCATAAAAGGTGAAGGAATTCCTGCCGCAGGTACAAACAAGAAAGGTGATTTGTACGTTAAGATTATCGTTCAGCTGCCCACCAGACTGTCCAACGAACAAAAGAGGCTGTTGCAGCAGTTTGCAGAAATCGAAAACCCGACGACTTCACCCAATCTTATTCCATTGCAGGAATTGGGAAATTAATCCGCTGCAATATGAATGTAACGGCAGTCCTGTACGGGCTGCCCTTTTTTTATACCCTCTGCTATAACTGACTTGCGAATATGCCGATATTATGTAAAAATAGAATTAACGGGGAAATTCTATTGTTTTCACAATATTTGGGGGCTGTATGTATAGAACCAAACGGCGATTGATTTTCATACTGATTGATTTCATCATTCTTTCTTTGGCTGTTTTCTTGTCTATATCCATAATTCCGAAAGTCGTACCGGGAAAAAGCTATTCTGAACTGTTCACGTGGATAACGGTTTCAGCACTTATCATGACGGTTCTGCTTGTCGCCTATTCAATGCAGTCTATCTTGGACAGAAAAGCGAGGGAATCGTCCATGTTCAAGGGGGAGACAAACCTGTTGTCTGATTTCATCGCTAAACTGAAGTTCTGTTATTCGTATGATGAATTCTATAAGATAATCGGTGAAACTTTGGAGATGAACGGAGACTGTTCCGTCCTGTTCATCGACCGCAAAAAAAACTACATTCTGTATAACAGCCCTGACCGTCTTACTACTGCGAAAGCTACTATGTCTACCCTTGAACTCAACTATTCAGAGTCGTGGAAAGATGGGTATTATTTCATGGGGGCGAAATTCGGTGTCGTTACTGATTACAAAAAGGCAAGGGGCTTCTTCCTTGTCATCCGAGGCATGCACCTGTATGTCTTCTGCAACTACACGAAGTTATTTGACCTTGATGTTTACAAGGAACTGTTCGACGAATACGCGAACTTCCAGAACAGGGTTGCAACAATCAACGATTTGTCTGAAATCGCTTCCCTGTCCCAAGAGTGGCAGCAGCTCGCAAATACACAGCGCTCGTTCCTCCCTGCAGTTATGCCGAAGATAGACCAGCTGGAGATTGCTGCATACTTCCGTCCTCTGATAAATGTTTCCGGCGACTATTATTCAGTTCTTCCAATCTCTAAGACTAAGACTCTGCTCATGTTGGGCGACGTGTCAGGAAAAGGTCTGGCAGCCGCTTTGGTCATGGGACTGGTGATGAACACCGTAAAGATTCTTGAAGATAAAGATGACCTGCCCGCCATGATACACGCCGTTGACAAGGCTATCAAGGGAATGCACCTGCAGGACAAGTACACGGTTTTGTTCATCGGCATCGTGGATACCCGCTCGATGACCATACGGTATGTGAACGCTTCCATGTCAGACCCGCTGATTATTACAAAGTCCCCTGACGGCTATCGCATAAAGCCTCTGACATCCAATTGTTCTGTTGTCGGTATTATTGACATTGACGATGTTCAGGTGGCGGAGCAGCGGTTGTTCCGCGGCGATGTGATATTCATGTCCTCAGACGGTGTTTCAGAGGTTATGGACGACAACGGTGTAGAGCTGGGAGACACGAAACTGTATCATGATACCATCACCCGCAGTGCTGTCAAATCTCCGAAGCAGTTTGTAGACGATGTTGTGAATCTTGTTATGACTTATAATGGCAACAAAAGACTTCATGATGATGTCACTATGATGGTTGCAAAGGTTGTGGAGTAGGACATGATTTTTCTTGTATTAAACGCAATTATTTTCGCTGCGCTGATAGCATATTCTTTTACCATTGAAACCAGACGGGACAAAAAGAACGAGACAAACTTCCTTGTCAATATGGTTCTGTTCCTTGCTGCCGTATTCGGCATGATGGCCCTCACGATCGGATTCTGTTTCTATGCCCCAGCTCAGCTTGCCCTGACGTTTGGCAAGATAACCTATATGCTTTTCGGGTGGTTCTCTGTCAGTTGCTGTGTCTATATGCTGGCGTTTCCTGGATATATTCGTACGACTGCCGGGCATATCGTTCAGTGGGTTCTGAATATTTTTGCACTGTATGTGATTTTCTTCGTAAAAGGCGGCATTACAAGCATATCCATCACCTACGACGGTACGTTCCAGGTCGCTTCTAACCTTATGTTTTCAGGTAAGTTCGGACGCGCTCTGATGGTCACCTGGTTTCAGTTTTATACGGTGTTCTATTTAGTCGCAATGCCCCTGTTCACCTGTCTGATGGTTCTGGTAAAATCGGAGAACAGTGCTTCTATTGTGACCCGTCAGAAGCTGAGAATTGCGGTTGCCGGCGTATTTGCCTCATTTGTGGTTTTTGCGTTTGTCAAGTACTGTTCCATGTACCAACCGATGCTTCGTTCTCTTATTCTGGTCGGTTTCATGCCGGAACTGATGGCTTTCCTCTACATTGAAAAACACGATGAAATCTGGGATAAAAAATTTGTCTTACGCGGCGGACTCCGCTTCATCGTCAAGTACTTCCTTCCGGGCATTCTGATCGGCTTGTTCTTTATGCTTTCATGGCCGATTTTCTCCAGAAATCAGGTTTTGTTCCTGTCTCTGTATACTGTTGAAATAATGCTCATACTTACGTTGTGGTATTTCGCAGGAAAGTATATTGAGAAGAAAGGATTGCTTCAGGACAGCCGTTATGAGAAGAACTTCAGTGAAGAAATTTCCGCCATCACGTTTGACAATGAACCTGAAGCGGTCGCTTCACGTGTATTCTCTATCTGCAATAAATACATCGACACCCAGTCGCTCCGTATTCTGATTGACTCAGGGGATGGTTATCTGCAATACATCTACAGTTCTGATGTAAACGATGAGAAAAAGCCTGTTGAATTGAATAACGAGGCGTTTGACAAACTGCTGAACATCAACAAGAAGATTGTATTCCGCGACATGTTGCTGCGTGATTATACGATAGCCGCTGTAAAAATACCGTTGCTGACACTGCTCAATGAAACTCATTCGGATGGATTTATCCTCTTGAGCGAGGGCCGCCACATCTTCGGATTGTTGCTGCTCGGAGAGAAAGGCAGCGGAAACGTGTACAATGACTATGATTACAAAGTCTTCACCGACCTGTATTCAAATTTCTTCGTCATCGGTTACTACATGAAAAACATGCTCAACCAGTCTGTCGTCGGAACCGTCAACCGTGAAATCAAGATGTCCGGTCAGATTATTACTTCCATTCAGGAAAACATGGATTTGATAAAGCATGATAAAATCGATGAAGGTTACCTCATGGTTCCTGCCCACAACATCGGTGGTGAATTCGTGGATACAATCCGTTTGACGGACAACCG
>CADBRT010000029.1 GCA_902797055.1 uncultured Spirochaetaceae bacterium | reverse complement strand
TTATCAATCATGCCGTGTTTAACAGCAGAATCCAAAATCGATGCAGAATAGGAAACGCCCTTTCCAAAATAAATATCAAGCTCAACTTTTCTAAAAGGAGGGGCGACTTTGTTTTTGACAATTTTTACCCTGACACGATTTCCGACAGCATCTTCATCACCTTTGCCGTCAATAGACTCAATGCGCCTAATTTCAAGCCGTATGGAGGAATAGAACTTCAGAGCATTTCCACCAGTCGTAGTCTCAGGATTACCGAACATAACGCCGATTTTCATACGTATCTGGTTGATGAAAACGACAATACACTTACTCTTACCGACAATAGCCGTCAGTTTTCGGAGCGCTTGGCTCATAAGACGAGCCTGAAGCCCCATAACACTGTCTCCCATCTCCCCTTCAATTTCTTTTTGCGGGGTGAGGGCAGCAACGGAATCGACAACGACAATATCGACCGCTCCTGAGCGGACAAGGTTTTCGCAAATTTCCAACGCCTGTTCACCAGTATCAGGCTGAGAAACCCAAAGTTCATCAATATTTACGCCAAGGTTTCTGGCATAGACAGGGTCAAGCGCATGCTCCGCATCAATAAAAGCTGCAATTCCCCTCAATTTCTGAGCCTCGGCAATCGCATGAAGAGCAAGAGTCGTCTTTCCGGAACTCTCAGGTCCGTACATCTCGATAATCCTTCCACGGGGATAACCACCGATGCCTAGCGCTTCATCAAGCAGAATCGACCCAGACGGAATGACATCAACACCAGTGATGTCAGTCTTTGTCCCGAGTTTCATCAAGGATCCTGTACCAAACTGTTTTTCAATCTGAAGTCTTGCAGCCTCAAGCGCCTTAAGTTTTTCCGACATTTCCGCAGATGCGGTTGATTCAGCCATTTTCGCCACCTTCTTCCTCCAAAGTCACTGGGAACAGTTTTTGTTTTTTTCTGCCCCTACTATAGTAATAGGCGTCGAATTTCACTTTTTACCATGTGTTTTTATGGAAATCAGTAAAAATCAGATAATTTTGCAGCGGAAAAAGTATAACAGATTTTGAGGACTTAGTCTATGTTTTGAAGTTTTGCATCAGCAAGGCTGTCGCCATGCAGTGGCTGATAGGTCGCTTGAGCAAAAAGAACAACATGACCGTCAACTTCACCGACCCGACCAAGCACGCGAATAGGTTTCTTCGTATCAAATTCACGCTGAGTCGTCTTGCCAAATAGAACGGGAACCCAAGCCTTTACGGACTCATAGTTCTCATACCCTACAAGCAAGTCAAAGCGAAGACTGCCATCCTCTGAAGAAGAAAGATTGGCGATGCGTCCGTCCCATATAACATAACAATTTGAATATAAAGAAGGATCCGCAAGCACCGTCTCTACCGAAAAATTATCCGACAAAGAATCAAAGGTCGGAATCTGAAGGGACGCAAACAAACCTTCCGCTTTCGCCCGGATGGACGGTAGAACACCTTCGCTCAACAGAATACTGTTCAACTCGACACGAGCAGCGTTGTCCCGTTCCTTGCTAACATATTCCAAAGCCATTTTATATGCCTCTTGAATATCCAAGCCGGTACGCACACCATCTTTTACAGAAGCAGGGGCAGAAGTTCCTGAAGCAACATAAGGAAGCCCAAGTCCAGAATACGCCTTCTCTTCTTCAGTAAGTTCAAATTCACTAAAAGCCGATGGAGCGGGAGGTTTCGGAGCAAGATTTCCCGTTTTTGAAGCAAAAAGCACTATAGCGCAGGATATGAGCGCACCAAGTGCAAAACCTACAAGGATACCATTTCTGATGATGGCCGGATTTATTCCCAAAGCAGGATAAAAACGCACAATCTTGCCAGTCTCTATACATTCTTTTAAGGGCGTATCATCACCGTTTAGATTCTTTATAAAATCCATTGCAGATGCAGCGATTTTATTTTTAGGATCCATTCCGATTACATCGACATAATATTCCAATGCCCTGTCAATCTTTGATTCATTTAAGAAAATAGCAGCCTGTCCAAGATACAAATCAACATTTTCAACCTTGATGCTGCGGGCCTGATCAAAATTCTGCCGGGCATTACCGATATCCCCTACATACAGACAGGAAATACCCAAAATGAGATAATACTCAAACGTGCCTTTATACCCATCATAATTAGATTGAAGAAGTCTGATTGCATCACCAAACTTCCTCCTATGCATGAGTTTTTTTGCAAACTGCAGAATGGTCATCCCTAAAGTCCCATGCTCCTCATTTTCTCAAAAATCGCATCCAGTTCAGCATTAAGACTATTGAATTCTTCTTGATCGATGTCTTCTTCACTCTTTATAGATTCAATATAATCTATAAGGTTCTGGACATACTCAGGATCAAGCTGTTCCTCTGTGATGGCCTGGGCTGCGGGGGAAAGTTCAACGGCTTCATTTTTTCGGTCTGCACTATCGGAGGCCTGTTGGGGACAGTCAGGGAACAAATTTTTCCCCGACTCCAAGCTGGCAATCAATTCATCACCAGCGGGCTTGTTTCCCACATAAACAGGGTTAACACCTTCCGCCACTGTAATATAGAAGGTCTTTACATCCATCTGTGAAGACATCAGATATGCAGTTTTCCAGTTGACCGCAATACCGGAGTTGTTATAAACAAGAACGGTATTATAACTTTTTGCTTCATGCACATCAGGAACCCAATACTGCGACAGAGAATCATATGCTCCCAATGTCACCGATTCCGGCTCGCTTATATCAGCACCCGAAAACAGGAACTGAATAGCAGCGGTTCCATTTTCCGATTGTATCCACCTGTCATTCTGCATTCCATGGAACTGTTTCTGCCGGTTCTGCACCGGCACGAGCGCAGTTGAAAAATGCTTTCCAGAACTTTCCCCAAGTATTGTATCAAAAATACCTTTGACTGTAAACGTCTGCGGAGAATCCCCCAAATTGACAGTATACAAGGAAACACGTATGCTGTCAGAAAGTGCGGTATCGGAACCGTCTTCCGGAAACGAAAAGTCTACAAGAAAATATGCCTTTCCCGGAATTTTATAAACCATCTGAACACCGGAGTCAGTCCGGCGGGCTTCACTTTCAATACCGCCTTCGTAGTTGAGTTTGTATTCTTTTCTGCCGATCCGCAATGAAAAAGCAGACGTACCGAAAAAATCATAACTATTCAAGAGTGGAGTTTTTCTACCATTGTCAGAAAGCGCATATAATCCAAAACTCCCCTGATCGCCACGCAACGTAATCAGAATATGCCCATGAGTGTAATCGATACGCTTTTCTGTAGTGTAGGTCCAACCAGTATACGGGTCGACAAACTGCCCCCCAGCCGACACCGCTTTTGTGCTCTCTGCACCCTGAGGCTGTTCCGCACTGGAAGTTTTCTTGCCAAAGGCAAATGCCGTCACGACCGGCACGGCAAAAAATATCGCAATGATGAACGTCTGTTTACAGAAGTTTCGCATTATTATATTCTCCTACTTTTTTAACGGGCAGATGTATCGTACTTTTCATCCAGCATTTTTTGCAGGGAAGCAGCTTTTGCCTTCAATTCCAACAGCTCTTCTTCCCGTATTCCCCGCCTTCTTGCATAAACAGAGGCCGCAGATTCAGAAGAAGGTGAAACAGGAGACGCATCTGGAGCAGCAACCGTCATAGGTTTCGGCTGAGAATTTGCAACACTGGGAGCGGGAGACTGAGCAACAGACTGCACTGATTCCGCCGACGGGACAGATACAGGAACCGGAGCCACAGCCTGAGCAGCTTTTTCAGCAGCTTCGGCTTTTGAAATAGCATCTAACTCCGCCTGAAGTTCTGCAATCCGTTTGTTCGCGTCTGCAAGCTGTTTTTTCAAATGGATGATATCTTCTGTTTCGTAGTTTTTCAGCTGTTTCTCATAATCTTCCTGCATTTCAAGCGAATTTTCATCTCTTTGCTTCAGCAGCGCCAAAAGCTTTTGCTCCCGTTTTCTTTGAGCGATATTTTCCAGTTTATAGCGGGCGTCAGGCACCTTACTGTCATCAGGAAACTCATCCACAATACGCTCATAAAACGAACCTGCAGTATCAAAACTGTAGTCATCATAAAAGTCTTCGCCAATCCAATACAAAGCAGAAGCGTACATAGGACTTTCAGGATTATCATGACAGAAATCGCTCAGAACCATTACAGAGTCATCGTTGTTTCCGGAATAATGAAGCGCCCTTCCCTTTTGATAGACAGCTGCCTGAGCCACAGAACTGTCAGGGTAGGAAGACACAAGAGCATCTGCATCGTTGACAGCGGCTGCGTAATCACCGCTGTACATATCGCTCATCACAAGCATATAGTGCATATCAGCACCGGCATCACCGGAGTCAGCAATGGCTTTGCGAAGAAGAACAGCGGCGCTGGCATAATCTTTATTGCGGTAAGCATCGAGTCCCCGTGTATCTGTATAAGCGACAGAAGAAGCCTTCGGTACTGTCGAAGGGCTTGCAACCTCAGGTTGTACTGGTGCAGCAGTTGTTTCATTCTGGTCAGGCTCTATAAATTCCTCAGGAATTTCAGTTCTTACAGGAACTAAAGCCCGCACCGGCTGAACAGATTTTGGCTGAGACGCCACACCAGTCTTGGTAGGCTGCGCAATTTCAGCAGGCTGAATAACCTCAACGGGGAGCTCTGCATTTTTTTGGTGCGAAGCCACTGTTGTCTGTGCAGGCTGAACAATCCCGGAAGGACGTGCACTTTCTACAGACTGTACTGGCTCCTCCGTATGGACACTCTTTTTCGTATCCGCATACACAGGTTTTTCATCTTCCACCACAGGCTGCTTCTCAGGAACAGGTTCAGGGGTAGAAGGTCCGTAAGAATAGGTTTCAAGACCGTAAATAAAAGAATCTGAGCCGGCAGAAGGAATCACTGGAGCCGGCTTCAGTCCGTTCATGGGAAACGTAATCTCTGCAAAAAGGCATGTGTGGAATGCCGTTACTAGTAAAAAAACAGAAAGGAAGCGTTTAGCATCCAGTTTTACCACTTTAGTTCTCCCTTGAAAAAGGCAGAGCCGGAGACAACAACATCACAGCCGGCTTCAATTACAGAAGCCAAAGTCCCGTTGTGAACACCACCGTCAACGGAAATAAGGTATTTGTAGCCTTTTTCTTCCTTTATATCGGCAAGTTCACGAACTTTTTTCAGAGTATAGGGGATAAGTTTCTGTCCGCCCCACCCCGGATTGACAGTCATAACGAGAACAATATCCACAAACGGCAGAAGATGAACGATTGAAGAAACCGGAGTCGCCGGACAAACAGCAATGCCAGCTTTTTTTCCAGCTTCGTATATCAGCTGAACGCATCTGTCTGCATGGGCTGTTGCCTCAATATGAAACGTTATGAAATCGGCACCGGCATCGATAAATGAGTTAATGGAATTTTCAGGACGCTCCACCATCAGATGAACGTCAAATGGAAGCGAAGTACATTTTCTGATAGACTTAATGACTGGCTGTCCATACGATACCGACGGAACAAAATGTCCGTCCATTACATCCACATGGACGAAAGCAGAATGTTTTTCTTCTATTAATTTGATAGCAGAACCGATATCTGAAAAATCTGCAGAAAGCAGTGACGGTGACAACAAAACAGAGTTACTCATATATATTGTAATAGTAATAAAAAATAGAATACGTGTAAACGGTGAAAAGAAACGCAAAAAAAAATGCTTTATTACAGAAAAAAAGGCTTGACAAAAATACTTTATATGAATAGAATACATTCATTCTCAATTGAGAGTTGGGCTATTAGCTCAGTAGGTAGAGCAACGCCCTTTTAAGGCGTGGGTCTGCAGTTCGAATCTGCAATAGCTCAAGAGCAAACCGGTTCTTATGGACCGGTTTTTTTTATTCTTCTTTGGTAACTATTCAGCACCCAAAAAGCAAAGCATACTGAAGCACCGTCGTCAGAGCGGAAATCATACACCTTATTCTTCGCCGTGTACTTGTATTTGACACCGAGCCGTGAATACCCTCCTATTGCGTCAGCTTGCGATTGCAGCAATGACCGTGCAGGTGAACATACGGCTTTATCAATTCAACCCAATCTGCCTACGGAATTATCGCATCCATCTTGTCCAAAAATTCTTCCCTCTTTATCTTTCGCCTGCGTCCTACCTATTCTACGTCTGTAAATGTCAGTTACTTCATATTCAATTTTTATCATATTTTTTCAATTTTGTAAGAATTAATCAGTGATTCCTTAGCCTGTCAGAATTATCCCCACAGGCTTGGCAGATAATATTGACAGGCGTACCGGATTATCGTGATGGCTTATTAGGATTATCAAGACAGTCCTGCAGGATTGTCTTGATAGCTCATGAGTATTATTCTGATAGTCTGGGAGAATTATCATGATAGGCTGATGGTGACCACCTGTCTGTACTTCATAAGTCTCGAATTCTATGCCTTGACCAGTTCTTCCAGTTTTTGCTGTAATTGGCGTAACTATTCAGCACCTAAAAAAACGCATTACCCACTGTTTGAAGTACAAGGCGGCAGTCCCCTCAACAAAGGAAACTGTTCAACTTATAATAAACATAGAGGCACAGAACAGATACCACCCCGGCTACCCGCTCTTGAAGCGTGCCATATACTACTGCGGACGGCTGATTTCCGCCCAAAAAGGGACCGAGTTCACCGGCAGCCGGTACGGGAAGCTCAAGAAAGTGTACTCGATATGG
>CADBRT010000028.1 GCA_902797055.1 uncultured Spirochaetaceae bacterium | reverse complement strand
TTCAACTTCATAGATCTTGAAATTTTGAGTCTTTCCAAAGTGCTGGAACACAGAATTAGTGTTTACATCGTATGTTGCTGCTATTTTCATATAAAACCTCTCATAAAAAGGTATTAGTATTTGAGAAGTAAGTCAAATATGACTGTACAATTCCGAAAAATACTATTCATTTCTTACAGATTTCTGTATAATATTTCTATATTTATGCATTTTTGATAAAAATAGGAGATTATTTATGAAAAAAGCGTTCTTGGGAGTAGCCCTGGCAGCAGCCCTTTTTTCTGTAACAGGATGTAAGGAAACAAAAAACTTCATTCTGGCAACCGGCGGAACAAGCGGAACTTACTATGCATTCGGCGGAGTTCTTGCAAACCTCTGGAACACTAAGATAGAAAACATGAATGTCACCGCGCAGTCAACAGGTGCATCTGCTGAAAACCTCCGACTTATCAATAAAGGTGACGCTGAATATGCAATTGTTCAGAATGACGTTATGGACTATGCGTATAACGGAACAGATATGTTCGACGGTACAAAACTGTCAAACATCGCTTCTATCGGCACGCTGTACCCGGAAGTTGTCCAGATTGCTGCTTCTAAAGACAGTGGAATTAAGTCCGTTGCAGATTTGCGCGGCAAACGTGTCTCTGTTGGTGACGCTGGTTCTGGTGTAGAATTCAATGCAAAGCAGATTTTTGAAGGCTATGGCATGACATTTGATGACATCAAGAAGAACAATCTTTCATTTAAGGAATCTGCAGAAGGTATACAGAACGGAACGCTTGACGCCTGTTTTGTTACTGCAGGGGTTCCGAATGCTGCCTTGCAGGAACTTGCCTTTACAGCCGGACTCGTGCTTATCCCGGTAAGCGGCGGTGATGCTGACAAAATCATGTCAAAGTATGGCTATTATACAAAGACTATCATTCCTGGTGGCACATACAAGGGAACTGACAACGACATAGAAGCTCTTGCTATCAAGGCAACCCTTGCTGTAAACAAGAAGCTCGATGAGAACACCGTCTATCAGATGACAAAGGCAATCTTTACAAATCTTGATGAGCTTGGTTCTGCACACGCTAAAGGAAAGGAGATATCCGCAGAAAAGGCTGTGACAGGTGTTTCTGTTCCGTTCCATCCGGGTGCTGTAAAGTACTACAAGGAAATCGGCTTGAGCGTTGAGTAAACGCATAGAGTGTTGAAAAAACGCTTATTTTCTGTCTGCATTGTTCTGCTTGCCCTTGCAGTAGGGATGACCTGTATCCCCTGCGTGCAGGTTGTCAGCATTGCAGACAGAAAGAATTTTGCAGAAAACATTTATTCAAGATCGGCTCTGGAAGGTTTTGTCATTTCATATACACATTCCGTCAATAAAGGACGGATTCATGATTATTACGCATGCCGTAAAATCGACCACAAAAACATATTCATTCTTGAAAAATCTGTCTTTGTCTCATATGGGGCGGGGATTCCTGAACCGGAAGAGATAGCAGCCTGCACATTTGAAGTTACCGATACCGGATATGTTCTGAATGATTTGAACAAAAAGCTAGATACCTTCCTGCTTGCGGTGGGTGTCATAGCTGAACATTCCATTACCATTGGCGGAAATGAATACTTTCTGAAAAATTATTTTCCGGCACAGACAAGTCTCGTCTTTTCCATAAAGCGGATTCCTGTGCTTTTTTACATTCTATCAATTAATAAATGGGGGGTATAATGAAAACGTTTGATGATACAACAGAAGGTATTGCCGAAATCATCAATCCGACGACAAATGAAGATGAAATGAAACATCTCATGCAGGACTTGGACAGAGAACAGGCATACCGCGAACACAAGTGCTGGCGTCAGTACATTACCGTACTTGTTTCAATTGCATTCTGTTCGTTCCAGCTATATGCAACGCTTTCCGGTCATATTCCGGCACAGCTGGTACGCGCAACACATCTTGCCTTTGTCCAGTTCCTTGCATTTTTGCTGTTTCCTGCAACAAAGAAAATGCCTCGTAATACACTCCCTCTGTATGATGTCGTGTTTGCATTTATTGGGGCCGGAACTTGGGCTTATTATATAGTGAACTTCGAAGCCTTAGTCCGCCGTGCTGGTGATTACACGGTGCTTGATATTGTAATAGGTGTAATAGGCATTATTATTCTGTTCGAATCCTGCCGGCGCATTGTAGGTCTTCCTATAATGATTATAGCGGGTGCCTTTATTCTCTATGCTTTTATCGGACGGTATCTGCCGGGATTCCTGAACCACCGGGGGTATTCTCTTTCCAGAATTACAAGCCATCTGTTCTACACCACAGAAGGAATCATGGGAACACCGATTGGTGCGTGTTCAACGTTTATCTTTCTGTTTATTCTGTTCGGTGCTTGTCTTGAAAAAACAGGAATCGGGCAATTCTTCATCGATGTGTGTAATGCCATTGCTGGTGGAGCAAGCGGTGGACCTGCAAAGGTTGCCGTTCTCTCGTCCGCGTTGCTCGGTACTGTTTCCGGTAGTTCTGTTTCCAATACGGTCGGTTCCGGTTCCTTTACAATCCCGATGATGAAAAAACTCGGCTACAGGGGAGAGTTTGCCGGGGCTGTTGAAGCGGCGGCGTCGACTGGCGGACAGCTCATGCCTCCTATCATGGGCGCAGCTGCTTTCCTCATGGCTGAAAGCACTGGCGTCAGTTATGTTACCGTTGTAAAGGCTGCAATTATTCCGGCGCTTCTGTATTTTACGGGTATCTTCATCACTGTCCACTTGGAAGCTCACAAACTTGGCTTAAAAGGTGTTTCCCGCGACCAGCTGCCGCGCTTTTGGCCGCTGTTTATGAAGCAGGGCTACATGATTCTGCCGTTGGCAATCATCATTCTGTTTTTGTGTACAGGAAAGACAGCGACGTATTCAGCGCTGATGGGTATTCTTTCCTGTCTGGTGATAGGAATTATCACGTCTTTCGTGGACATTGCCAGAGGTAAAAAGCCCCGCTTTGGACTGAATGACATTGTGCATGTTCTCTGCGCTGCAGCGCGCAGTATCATCAGCGTGGCCATCGCCTGTGGCATGGCGGGAATCATCATCGGCATTGTGACGCTTACCGGGCTGGGGCTTAAGATGGGTGCCGGTCTTGTTGCGCTTGCGCACGGTAAATTGTTCATCACCCTCTTACTTACCATGATTTCTTCAATCATTCTGGGAATGGGTGCTCCGACGACTGCGAACTACCTCATTACTTCAACAATTACTGCTGGTGCCATAATCAAGTGCATTTACGGCAATGCTGCTGATGTCACCGCACTGCAGATTCTGCCTGCGCACATGTTCGCCTTCTACTTCGGCATTATCGCTGACATTACGCCTCCAGTCGCGCTTGCCGCTATTGCTGGTGCTGCCATTGCGAAAGCTAAGCCCATGAAGACAGCATTGAACGCTACAAAACTTGCTATCGGTGCGTTTATCGTTCCGTACATGTTCATCTACAATCCTCAGATGCTTATGATAGATGCAAGTATCGGCTCAATCTTTTATATTACAGTTACGGCGGTCATCGGTATGTTCGGAATCAGCGCCGGGCTTGAAGGGTATGCATTCGGGCACACCGGTTTTCTGAATGCTACGGCTGCCAGTGAAAAGTCAAAGTCAGCGGCATCGACCGTGGAACGGATTATATTCATCATTGCCGGATTGTGCTGCATTATTCCTGAAACAAAGACCGACATTCTGGGGCTTGCAATTATTGCGGTTCTCGTCGGACTGGAATTGCTTCGAAAGAAGAAAGCTGCATAAAAAATACGCATAATAAAAGCCCCGGTTGTTGCCGGGGCTGATTTGTTTTAATATCAATAGTTAATTGCGGAGTCAATTTATGTAAATTTTTCCCCAGTGACATTCTATGTCACCTTTCTGTAGTATAATGATAGTGAAAACAGGAGATGTTCATGAAGTGTCCTCGAAAAAGAGTTTTGCTAGAAACAGCTGCTGTTAGTGATTTGCAAAATTTTAAATTTCTTAGTAAAACTGTGTGCATCGCTGCCGATAAAAGCGTGCCGGGACTCGATGTCGAGACCCACTGTAGGATAACGGGGCATGTGGCTTCAAAAATAATTTCCACATTCCCGGACGATGTGCGAAAGCTTCTTTTTGTTGAATCAACTCCTTTGCTTGCCGCAGTACATGACACAGGTAAAATCAATCCCGATTTCCAAGAGATGATATACAAGGCGTGTACTGAAGGTCGTGGCGACGCACTGGAGATTCTTTCAGCGATGAATGCGAATTTAGAGAATGCGAAAAGAACTGGCCGGTCATTTCATGCAAAGGTCACGCAGATTGCGCTGGAAAACATTCACCCAAAACTCAAAAAATACATATCGAAAATCGAGGGAATGCACCACGGATTCAGACCGCCTGATTCGGATCCTTTGGCGGAGTCGTGCTATGGAGGCGAGGACTGGACGCGTGCGCGGCATTCTTTGGTTGAGAAACTTGAAAAAGAATTTTCCGGTCCTGAATGTGAATGGCAGGACATTCAGTCGTGGGAAGAGGCGTGCGCTCTCGGCGGCCTGATTATCGTCTCTGACTGGATTGCTTCTGGCGGAAGGTTCGCCGCTCTGAAAAGCGATGCGAAAATCGACACGGAAAGCATTTTGAAAATGGCTGACGATGCTGTTACAAAAGCCGGGTTCCACAAGCTCGTTGTCAGAAAAAATCTTTCATTCCGCGACATATTCGGATTCGAGCCGAGAAGCGTGCAGAAGACTTTTTTCGATTCCGTTGACGGCCCTGGAGTCTATGTGCTTGAAGCCCCCATGGGAGTCGGAAAAACAGAGGCAGCCTTGTACGCAGCCTACAAAGTGCTTTCCATGGGGCGTGCGACCGGGCTTTATTTTGCCCTTCCGACTCAGCTAACTTCAAATAAAATATACGAGAGGGTTGAGAATTTCCTTGGAAAAATCCTTCAGGAATCAAAAAACGGCGACTCATTGAAGTTGCTTCACGGAAACGCCTGGATGGAAAATATTTTTGGAGCGGATGGCGACATCGGAAAAAGCTGGTTTGATGGAAAGAAGAGGGGAATCCTGGCTCCTTTCGCAGTCGGAACGATTGACCAGGCTTTGATGTCGGTGATGAATGTGACGCACAGCATGGTCCGCTCTTTCGGTCTTGCGGGAAAAGTCCTGATTCTCGATGAAATCCACAGTTACGACGCCTACACGGGAACCATATTGAACATACTTGTGGACAGCGTTCAGAAAACTGGCGGCACCGTGATTCTTTTGAGCGCGACCCTGACCTCCAGCCAGAAAAAGAAAATCCTCAATATTGGAGATGAACGCACATTCAATGAATCGTATCCTCTTGTCAGCGCAAGACCGTCAAAAATTTCTCCGTCTGAAAATAAATACAGGGCCTGCTCTGTTGAACAAGGCGAGTTCAACGAGTTTTCTGGAAAAGGGGGCAATGAGCGATGTGTCACCTTGAATTTCTGTACAGAAAGAAAGGAAGCCGTTGAAGCTGTTTTGGAAAAGGCATTTGGCGGCCAACAGGTCTTGTGGATAGAGAACACTGTCCGCGAGGCGCAGGAGACTTTCAAAATTTTGTCAGCGAGATGCGGAAACGAAGTCGAATGCGGACTTGTCCATTCCCGCTTCGAGAAAATCCAGAGGTCGGAAAACGAGGATTACTGGGTTTCGCTTTATGGTTCTGCAGGAAAAGAGCATAGAACGGGAAGAGGGAGAATCCTTATCGGCACTCAGGTTTTGGAGCAGTCCTTGGACATTGACGCTGACTTCCTTGTTTCGGCGATTTGCCCTACCGACATGCTTTTGCAGAGAATGGGGCGTTTGTGGAGGCATTCTTCAAATGCCGATGTGCGGCCAGCTGACGCTCAATGCGCTTGTCTTGTCGTCGCGCCTTCATTTGAGCACGCGCTTTCAAAAATGCATCCGTTCGGCGACAGCGGAATTGTCTACAGCGAGTACGTTTTGTGCAGGAGTTATGAACTTTTGAAGGAACGGAAAAATGTCTCCTTGCCGTCGGACATCCGGATTCTTCTTGAAGGAACATACTCTGAGCGCGAGGAAATCGGGCTTTGGAATGCATACAAAGACGAGATGCTTGAAAAACGAAGGAGACTTGAGAAATTCGCGGGTTTCACTAAATTGAAGGAAAACGCGCTTAGCAACACGGATTCGGAGCTGAAAGTTCAGACCAGGTATTCTGAAATAGAAAATGTCTTCGTTCTGATTCTCAGTTCGATTGAAAAAGTCCGCAATGAACACACGAATGGATACGAGCTCCAGTTCCTTTCTGGCGAATCGATTTTTGTCCCCGAAAACGGCAAATCGCTTTCTTCATCGGTGCGGCTCAAAATATGCAAGTCCATAATGGAACACTGCGTGAGCGTCTCCGAAAAGTACGCTCCGCTCTATGACAAAAAATTAGCCATTTTTAAAGATTATATTTATATTGGAAGCGACGAGGACGGGCATCCGTTCAGATGCGCTGTCGTAGGAAAGGATTCTGTCCTTTTGACGTTCGACAAGTTGCCGTGCGTCTGTGGCGATGACAACCACCGGCAGAGGCTTTTCTACAACAAAAAGATTGGATACCAGATAAAAAGGGAGGAAAACTGATTGACAGAAAACAAGTACAACCTGCTTGACGAGAGCTGGATTCCCGTGGTCGGAAAGGGAAAAGTCGGCTTGAAAGAGATATTTTCTAATCCGTCGCTCACGGCTTTGGGCGGAAATCCGGTAGAGAAGATTGCGGTTTTCAAGCTTCTTCTTGCGATTGCTCAAGCCTCCTGCACTCCAAAAGACGAGGACGAATGGAAAACGTTGGGCAGAGACGGAATGCAGAGAAAAGTCCTTGAATATCTTGAATCGCACCGCGACTGTTTTTATCTCTACGGTGAAAAACCATTTTTGCAGGTGCCGGAAATCAAGAGCGCGAAAAAACAGCCGTATGGGGCGTTGAAAATGGAAGTCGCTGTCGGAAACACGACGGTTGTGACTCAGCTTCAAAAAGAATCCGCACTTGATGATTCTGAGAAGGCTCTGCTTCTTGTCGTTCAGATGAATTTTGCGTTCGGCGGAAAAAAAGTTGATAATTCTGT
>CADBRT010000027.1 GCA_902797055.1 uncultured Spirochaetaceae bacterium | reverse complement strand
TGCCGGAAGCGGAATCGTCCGTATAAAACACTGGACGCACCGGATTACCTGTCATGACACATTTGTCCTGCATCTTTTTACTGCTGAAATGCCCCGCAGTCGCAGAATAGGACACCAGGATATTTTTTGCACCACCTGCGTTCAATCGGGTCGCAAGGCCAGGCGTAACATCGCATTCATGCGTATAATACGGTATGGAAAGCACCTTCGCCGCCCAACAAGGAGGGACACTCACAAAACCGCCCTTGGAGAACAGGCAGTCAGGCTTGAGTTTGAGCAGGATAAAAAGAGAGGCGAAAAAGCCCCCCACAATCTTGAACATATCCACCAGATTGCGGAACGAAAGGTACCGCCGGAGTTTCCCGCAGGGAATGCCAAAAAAACCTGTGACCGAACCGCCTTCAGAAACGAGATTCTTCCCTATAATGTCCTTGTCCATGCCGGATTTGTTGCCAATCCAGTAAATCTTCACCGTATAACCGGCACCGGCAGAAAGGGACTGCAATGCATCCGCAACTGCAATACCAGGATAAATATGCCCGCCGGTACCGCCTCCTGCAAACACAACACTATACGTTTTTTTGTCTGTCATTATTATTCTTTCGGAGGAAATTTCTTCATTGCTTCTATCATTTCAGGCCGTTTGAACAAAACTGCATAGCCACGGGCGCTCATTCCCATGCTGTCCTTGACGTCAGGGTCAGCCCCGTGTTCCAGAAGGAGATTGACAATCTTGACGTTCCCGTTGCCGACAGCGAGGACGAGAATCGGCTGGCCGTCAGTGCTGATTATGCTCAAATCTGCCCCCTGCTCTATCAGATATTTGGTTATATCGTAATTCTTGCGCCAGACAGCATCCATAACAGCAGTGTACCCGCGGTCTTTGGAAACAGCGTTTATGTTGGCACCGTTGTCCAAAAGCCATTCGACTTTCTCAAAACTGTCACAGCGGGTGGCGACGCACAGCATAGGGACACCCTCGGAAGTATAGGAATCCGCAATCATACCAGCTGTCATAAGCATTTCGCAAATCTCAGGTTTGTCCTTCTGGATGTAATAGGCAAGGCTGTCGCTTGTAAATGGAATACCTTTGGAGAACAGCGTTTTAAGGGCTGTTTTTTGTCTGTCATCAGCCTTGAAAAGCTCAAAGTTGTTCTTTACGTAGTTCAAAAGGCTTGGAAGCTCATCATAACACCGAAAGAAGGTCTGCCCTTCAATTTTTATCTTCTCATAGTGACGGGCATATTTCTGTCCAGTGTATATAAATGTGGTGACATTACGCCCCATCAGCACGCCGAGCAAAAGAGCATAATCGCTCTTGCGTATCATTTGGTAACTGTCCAAAATAACACAGTGGGTAACATTCATCGCTGTCTGAATATCACTTGAAAACGGAATCGTCTTCGTCCCGTTTTCAATGAAGATTTCAGTATATTCAGTACCAGTGGAATCGAGGAAATCCTCCATCACTGATATATTGTTATCCGTGAAATTAGGGGCTACAATCAACCATTTCATAGTTACTAAGTATACCGCATAGACAGCAGATAAACAAGCAAAAAAAAATGTTCCCTTTTTTACAATCGCAATCTGCCATTTGACACTATCCTTACACTCAAGAAGGTTTGCAAATGGAAACACAAAGAATTACCGAACATCCCATTTTGGGTGTACCGCAGAAAGGCGGTTTAGTCACGTTTACATTTGACGGCAGGGAAATGCAGGGCTACGAAGGGGAACCCGTGGCTGTTGCCCTCCGCGCACAAGGCATTTTGAAGCATCGGGAAACATCCCGCCAGCACAAACCCAGAGGCATTTTCTGTGCAATCGGCCGCTGTACAGATTGTGTAATGGTTGTAGACGGAGTTCCGAATACCCGCACTTGCATAACGCCTCTGAGACAGGGTATGAAAGTGGAAACCCAATACGGATGCTCAAATAAAAAGACGTGGTAGGAGATACACATGAAACGATATAACCTGATTGTTGTAGGAGCAGGTCCTGCAGGGCTATCGGCTGCACTTGAAGCCGCCAGACGGGGGATGAGCGTCATGGTTTTTGATGAAAACGCCCGCCCGGGAGGACAGCTTTTCAAACAGATTCATAAATTCTTCGGTTCAAAGGAGCATAAGGCTAAAATCCGGGGATTCAAAATCGGCGAGCAGCTTTTAAAAGAAGCCTCGGAAGCAGGCGTCCAAGTCACCTTAAACGCCACCGTAACAGGAATCTTTGAAAACAAAGAAGTCACCGTAAACCACGGCGGTGCAATCCATCACTACAAGGCTGACTCTGTCATAATCGCGACTGGGGCTTCAGAAAACATGGTGCCGTTCGACGGTTGGACACTGCCGGGCGTAATCGGTGCAGGGGCAGCACAAACGATGATGAACCTGCATGGCATACGGCCAGGCAAAAAAATACTTATGCTCGGTTCTGGGAATGTGGGTCTCGTCGTCAGCTTCCAGCTGCTCCAAGCAGGATGTGAGGTCGTAGCAGTTGTAGATGCAGCCCCAAGAATCGGAGGATACGGAGTCCATGCGGCAAAAGTAGCGAGAACAGGAGTGCCGTTTTACCTGGGACACACCATCAAGAAAGTGGAAGGCGATGACAAAGTAACAGGTGTCACAATAGGAAAGGTCGATGAGACATTCCATATCATTCCCGGTACCGAACTGCATTTCGACGTTGACACCGTCTGCGTAGCGGTAGGACTCAGCCCCATGAGCCAGCTGCTGAAAATGGCAGGCTGCAAAATGGAGGACAACCCCAGACGGGGCGGACAGGTACCGCTCGTAGATGAATACGGAGAAACCAGCGTTTCCTGCATCTTCGCAGCCGGTGACGTAAGCGGCATTGAAGAAGCAAGCTCCGCTATGATAAAAGGACGGATGGCAGGACTTCGGGCAGCCTGCCGGCTGGGCTTTACCGATGAAAACACGACGATAGAAACAGAAACCGACTATGAAAAGGACTTGGACAGCCTGAGACAGGGCATGTTCGCCCCGGGAAACAAGGGAAAACTCATCGAAAAAACAGACGAGGGGATTCCCGTATCGATGAATCTCTTGACAAACGGATTCGTAGCAAACGATGAAATATTCCGTTTCCCCGGAGTTACCAAACAACCAGGGTTGCACCCCGTCATTGAATGTACTCAAAACATCCCCTGCAACCCCTGTCAAGAAGCCTGTAAAAAGAACTGCATTAAAATAGGTTCCTGCATAACGGCTCTGCCCCAAGTAGCAAAAGAAGCCCATTGCACAGGATGCGGAATGTGTGTGGCAAGCTGTTCGGGACAGGCAATCTTTTTGGTAAACGAAGAGTACGAACCGGGATTTGCAAGCATAACACTGCCCTACGAATTTTTACCGCTTCCTCAAAAAGGAGACAAAGGAACCGCCCTTTCACGGAGCGGAGAACCTGTGTGCAGTGCAGAAATCATAAGTGTCAAAAGCAGTCCCGCATACGACCATACAAACCTTCTGACCATGAAGGTTCCCAGTGCATATGCAATGGCTGCACGATTTTATAAAAACGGAGGAAATGCATGATGAACGACAGAAGCAGAGACATAGGACCGTTTGAAGTGCGTCCTGATGACGACATGATAATCTGCCGCTGCGAAGAAATCACAAAAGGTGAAATCCGGCGCGCAGTGCATGACGGCATGTTCACCATGCAGGAAATCAGAAGATACCTGCGGGCCGGCATGGGACTTTGCCAGGGACAGACCTGCGCCAGAATTGTAAAAAGCATTGTCGCGTCGGAACAAAAGGTGTCTCCTGCAACCATAACACCGGCTACAAGCCGCGGGCCAATCCGGCCGACAGAAATGAGCATTCTTGCAAATGAAGTACTGGAGGAAGCGATATGAAGACAACAGCTGATGTGATTGTCATCGGTGCCGGAATAGTAGGAAATGCGACGGCATACTACCTTGCCAAAAAAGGAATGTCGGTAACGGTGCTGGAAGCGAGCGACTATATCGGCAACGGAGGTTCCTCCCGCAACGGCGGCGGAGTACGGCAAAGCGGACGGAACCCCAAGGAACTGCCGCTAATGATCTGGGGTGTCAAAAACATATGGCCCTCTCTGAGCGATGAGCTTGGCACCGACACTGAATACACACAGGGCGGAAACCTGCGCCTCGGTAAAACAGAAAAGCACCTTGCAATCTTAAAGACGCTTGCAGACAATGCAGTGAAGTGCGGCGTTGATGTAACGATGATTGACGCCGAAGAAGTAAAGAAAATCAACCCGTATCTCTCGGATGAAGTTGCAGGAGCCTCCTGGTGCCCGACTGATGGACATGCAAACCCGCTGACCACGACACTCGGCTACTACAAAAAAGCCCGTTCGCTGGGAGCGCAATTTATCACTGGTGCTCCAGTGACAAACATTGTAACTGCGAAAGGTAAAATCATCGGAGTGCAGACAGCAGAGCAATTTTTCTCAGCACCAAATGTCGTCGTTGCAGCAGGTTATGAGAGCAATGCCATTTTACAGACGGTGGAAATTTCCATCCCGATGAAAAAACATGCGCTTACCTGTCTAGTCACCGAAGCGGAACCGCAGATGTTCAAGCAGATGCTCGGAACAGCCATGGCCGATTTTTACGGACACCAGACAAAACACGGTTCCTTCGTAATGGGAGGAACCGACGGTTTCGATGAAGTTCCTTCAAGAATCGATGACTCATACCCGCTCGTAGGAAGCAGTATGGTATCTGCCACCAGCAGAGGAATACTCAGTTACTTTCCTATATTACAAAAAGCGAAAGTTGTACGAGCCTGGGGAGGATACGGTGATTTCAGCGTGGATGCGGTTGCAACAGTGAGCAAATGCGATGAAGTTCCGGGGCTGTACATTGAGTGCGGATTTACCGGTCATGGGTTCGGCATTGGTCCTGCAGCTGCATATAATATTGCGGAACTGATAACAAGCGGAACCTGTCCGGCTGATATTTCACCGCTCAGATATGACAGATTCCGCCCCAGCAAATAAGATGTGCTGACTGAAAAGCAAACCCTTGACACAAACCTCATATTTCATATACCATGTGCTCAATAAGCGAAGGCGCATTGGCAATTATTCATATTGCCGATGCGCCTTTTTTTGTGTGGTTATATATGGAAGAAAAAACAAAGCTGTTGTCAATCCAGCCGTATTTTGTGCTGGATGTCGAAGGGTTCTGTCAGCGCGTACTGCTGCAAAATGGAATATCTCACTTCTTTAGCTTTTCAAACACCTCTGATAAAAATATTACGGTTCCGCTGCTGGTAGACGGCTGCAACAACATCATCTTTGAATATATGAATGGAAAAGTCAGAACACATTTCATAGGCAGTACGCTCAAGCCCCGCACCTTTTCGGCAAAAAGAAACAGCGAATACTTCGGTGTGCGCCTGCAGCCCAGCACTTCCCTTTTTATACGGGAACTCTCCGCAAAAGAGACAATCGGAGAAATCATTATCCTTGATGACTTTCCATCCATGAAAACTTTTTGCAAAAACATGGAAATCCAGAGAGACTTCTACACCAGAATGCAAACCTTCATGCAGGAATATTCACGTGTCATACAAAGCGGTGGAACAAAAAACCAGCAGAAGCAACTGTTCACCCAAATAGAAAAACTGATTATACAAAGACGGGGAATAATAAAAATCAGTGAACTGGAAGAACTGTCGGGATACACGTCGCGCTACATCAACAGGATTTTCGAAAATGAACTCGGGCTGAGCGCCAAGCAACTGTGTTCCACGGTGAAATTCCAATTTCTGCTCGGGGATTTAAATAAGGGAGATGCCTGCTCGCTCACTACCCTTTCCTGCAACTACAGTTTTTACGACCAGTCCCATTTCATAAAAGCATTCAGAGACTGTACGGGAAAAACACCCTCTCAGTATACAGAAGAGATTGCACAGCGCAATTACAGCAATTGCATACACAATATATGATGTACCGATTTTTACAAGAACACTCGTATAAATGAATATACAATAAGGCACATAAAACAAAACAAAGAAACAGCAAAGGCGCTGGATTTCCGGAGAAAGGAAATCAGCGTCTTTTTTTGTTTCAAAGGAGCATTTTATGGAATATCCAAAGGTTGACTTTTTGTATCTGAGCGAAGAAGATATGGTTGCCGCCGGAGTAAAAGACATGGGCGGGTGCATCGAAGCGATGGAAGAAATGTTCAAGCTTATGAAGGCAGGAAACTACCGCATGGGCGGGGCAAACGGAAACTCTCACGGCTGCATGGTCACATTCCCAGAAAAATCACCGTTTCCGGAAATGCCTGTTGACGGTCCTGACCGCCGCTTTATGGCAATGCCTGCATACTTGGGCGGACGATTCGACATGGCAGGAATGAAGTGGTACGGATCCAACTGCGAAAACAGAAAAAAAGGACTACCCCGTTCAATTCTCATGCTGGTATTAAATGACAAGGACACCGGCGCTCCGCTTGCCTTTATGAGCGCAAACATACTTTCTGCATACCGTACAGGGGCAGTTCCAGGAGTCGGATTCAAATACTTTGCACCGGAAGATTCAACAGTGGCGGGAATTGTAGGTCCTGGGGTCATGAGCAAAACAGCCCTTGCAGCCATTCTTGCAGTCAGAAAAGGCATAAAACTGGTCAAAATAAAGGGACGCGGAAAAGCTTCCCTCGAAGCCTTCATCAGCGAAGCAAAATCTGATTACCCGGATGTAACATTCACTGCCGTGGAAACAATAGAAGAAGCAACACGGGAGAGCGATATTGTCTATGTAAGCACATCCGTTCCGACGGGGGATATTTCCCTTTACCCATATATTAAGGAAGAATGGATCAAAAAAGGTGCCATGATTTGCACAACAGCAGCACTTCGGTTTGATGACGACTTTATCATAAACAGGGCACGGAGCGTTGCCGACAACATCTTGCTGTACGAAGCATGGGCGGACGAATACAAACCGAACGCCTACGGAACAATCCCCATTCCCGCAGTCAGAGTCGAAGAACTGATTGCATCGGGAAAAATGGAAAAAACACAGCTCGACGA
>CADBRT010000026.1 GCA_902797055.1 uncultured Spirochaetaceae bacterium | reverse complement strand
GGCAAGGGCAACATTCCGGAAGAAATCGTCTGGGACGGACTCTCCAACAAAGGTGCAAAGGTCGAAATGCCGGCAGTGTACACAGCGGAGTTGATGGCGCGTCTTTCTCCGAAAGATCAGAAGCGGACTAAGGTCGCTTCCCTGAAAGCAAACGACAGCATCCAGACGGACAAGCAGGAGCAGGCACGCAGAGATGCCGAAAAGGCACGGCTCGAAGAAGAAGCCCGCCTCGCTGCCGAAAAGGCCAGACTGGAAGAGGAGGCCCGCAAAGCAGAAGAAGAACTCGCTAAACTGCCGCCGCCAGAAGCTGAAATCACAGTCATTGGAAAGAACCTGTCCCCTGACGGCGACGGCTACAACGAAACTGTTTCCATCCAGCCGAGGGTGCGGTATCTTGAGCAGGTATCCGAGTGGTCAATCATCATCAACGACTCCCGCAACCACAAGTTCAAGACATTCAGCGGAAAAGGAAGTCTCCCGCTGGCGCTTGTATGGGACGGAAAGTCAGATCAAGGCAAGACGGTTGACTCTCTGAACACCTATCACTTGGAACTCACTGTCGTACCGTCAGAAAAAGACCAGAAACGCACCGGAGCCTTGACAGTCACCAGCAAGACAAAGCTACATACAGGCTTGCTGTTTGAGATTGTCATTCCGGGACAGGAGTGGAAGATGCGCGTCAACTCAATCTTCTTTGATCCTGACAAGGCAACCTTCGACACGCTCACACCAGAGCAGATTGAAGAGAACCATGAAGCGCTCGACATTATTGCCGACCAGATTCTCGCATCCCCAGACACAATCGTCACCGTCGAAGGCTATGCAAACAACGTTTCCAACACGGAGCGGGAAAATGTGGAGGAACTCATTCCGCTGTCAAGAGACAGAGCAATCGTTATCCTTGAAATGCTCGTAGAACGAGGTGTCCCAAGGAACCGTCTTCAGGCTATCGGTAAAGGCGGAGCGAACCCGCTTGCCGAATGGGAAGACACCGAAAACTGGTGGCGCAACCGCCGTGTTGAGTTCGCCGTACGTCGTAAATAAAACGTCTGCGTAAAAAAGACGAAGGGCTGTCCGAAAGGACAGCCCTTTTATATACAAAAAAGTCCGTGAAAGCTGCAACACTTCCACGGACAGGACTTAAGTATATGCAATCAACGGAAAAAATCTTTCGGGCGACGCTCTACCCGTCCGGTCTTTTCACAAACTGCGACATTCTTCAATTTTCCGTTTTTGAGTATTGTCCGCATGACAATCTCTCCGCCTGAAACAGGATCTATGAACTTCTGAGTGCTGACAGAAGTTCGCGAGTTTTTACTTGCTGCTGCCATGATTTCTCCTTACGCCGCGATGCAGGCTTCTAGCTGCTTTCTGATTTCCGCTTCGTCATACCCCTTCCCGATGAAAACCAACTGATTCATCCGGTCGCCATACGTTTCATCCCATGAAAAGTATTCGTCGCTGTAGTTTTTCATCAGTTCCCGTTTGTCTACGGAATCCTGCATTGCCGCAATCCAGACAGCATATTCGGTGATTGTAGCATTATGCCCAGCCTGCTCAAACAGCATAACGGCACTGTCATCATCGCTGAACCACATATATCCTTTTGCACGGATAAGCTCACCCGGATAATTCTTTTCCATAAAGGTGAAAAATTTCTTGCGGTCAAAAGGTCTGCGCTCCTCATAGACGAAACTTGAAATGCCGTATTCATCCGTACAGCTGGAGGTCCCTTCTTTATTGAGCGCGCGTTCAACAGCAGATGAATCCTGCACCTTCTGAAAGTCAAAGTGTTTGCCGGTCAGAACCAGAGAACTGTCAACTTTGCCATTGACACATTCAATAATCCGTGCCTCAGGCTGCATCTGACTGATAATATTCTTCACTTCATCCAAAGATTTCCTGTCAAGCAAGTCGCATTTGTTCAGCAGAATCGTGTCACAGAATTCAATCTGGTCCACGATGAGATTCGTAATGTCATTCTCATCAAGACCGTTTTCATCAAGTTCTTTTTTTGCGATACGTTCAAGGTCGCTCAAAAACTCACGGTAGATTCTGTCGGCGTCAACAACCGTAACCACGGAACTCAGATACGCATTTGTGATGTCCATCTCCTGCTCGGCAAAAAGGAATCCGGCAGCAATGGAAGACGGATCGCTTATGCCGGAAGCCTCTACAAAGACCGCTTCAACATCGTCATTTGACGCAACCCGCTGAACCTGTTCAATGAATTCATCCCGCAGGGTACAGCAGATACACCCACCCTGCATCTCTACCATCTTCGACTGCTCAACTTTTGAACCGTTCTGCAAAAGCCGGGCATCCACATTTATCTTGCCCATGTCGTTTACAATCAATGCTATTTTACGGGTCTCCTGACGCAGAAACTCATTGAGCACCGTTGTCTTTCCCGACCCCAAATATCCTGTCAGAAGAATGACAGGCTTCTGATTTATTTTTACCATATCAACTTTTTCCTTACAGCATTTACTACTTGAGTGCGTTTTTGAGAACGTCAAGATTAGACTTCATCACAGAAAGATAGGTCACACCAGACTTGGCATCGCGACCGGTTGTAGCCTGCAAGGAATCAAGCACAAGCACGCCGCGACTCTTGTCCTTCGAATTGCCGATGACAGTGCGTGCAATCTTGTGGTCAGACTTTTCAATGACAACGACATTCTTCAAAGACAATTCGTCCACTTTGGCTGCGAGGAACGCAACCGTTTCAAAGCTCGCCTCTGTCTCTGCAGAACAACCGACGAATGCAGCAAAATAATCTAGACCATAATCATCGACCAGATAGCGGAATGGGAATCTGTCACAGAACACCAAGGTTTTGTTCGATGCATTCCGTGTGACAGCCGCATATTCAGCATCGAGCCTCGCAAGTTTTGCATTGTAAGCGGAAAGATTTGACCTGTACGAGACTGCATTGCTGCTGTCCACCGCGCACAATGCATCGCAAATCGCGCTTGTGAGCAGCTGTGCATTCCGGAGGGAAAGCCACACGTGTTCGTCAAGCTCTTCCTCTTCTTCACCTTCATGATGATGTCCAAGCAATGCTTCTTCTATATCCTCTGCGTCAGCCTTTGCATCATAGTACGTCGGAGTCCACTCCATTGTAAGCAGGGTAGCGACAGGAGTATTTCCGTAGCGTATGTGGAAATGCGGAGTCTCAGGCTTTTTCCCCTTGCTGTTGCCGTTGTGGTCATTCAAAATAATAAAACGGGGAGCATTTTTATTTGCCTTTGCAATCTCATAGGCATAGTACACGCTCTTTACGGAACCGTCATCATTTCTCAAAATATGCTTTCCGGCATACTTGTAATCGGCAGCAATATTCTTTCCGTCCTTTTTGAAGGTGACCTTTTTACCTTTTATGGTAATTGCGCTGAAATCACTCTTGCGGTTTCTGAGCAAGGCAGCTCTTGTTTCCGCTTCACTTTTTCCGCTTTCCTCAGCTTTGTGCTCAATGTAATGGTCGAGGGAACCGTCTGCAAGGTAGGGATACTGATCCTGATAGTTTCCTGCAAAGTCAGACAGCGGACGGTCTGTTATTTCACTTTCGACAAGGGGGCCGTGAGAATGGGAACCATGGTCATGCTCAGCTTCCATTCCTTCCTTGACTTCCTCAACCTTTGCCCGGTCACCCATGACTTTCATGAGGTTGACCACCTGCATGTTTTTGTTGCGGACATTCTTCAAAGCCCCTTCAACCCAGCCGTCGCTTTCTCCGCCGACATACACAAAGACATCGCATTCTGAAATTTTTGCAATGTCCTGAATGGTCGGCTGATAGCTATGCAGATCGACACCGTTGTCAAGAAGCATCGTTATCTCTGCATCTTTTGTACCGATAACTTCGCGTGCCCAGTCATAGGCAGAGAAAATAGTTGTAACGACTTTTGTCTTTGCGCTCGCGGTCGCAACGGCGAGCATGGCTGTAAGCACAGCAATACTAATCTTCTTCATAAAGGATAATTCTCCTCTGAGTACTAGAGCATTCAGAAAACTCTCGTTTCCTCAGAATGCTGTCGAGTCTTTAAGTTTCTGCTGAACATAAAACATTTCAGCAGCGCACATTTTTACATAAGGGATACAGTCACAGCACCTCAGACATATTCAGCGTCCAAGATTGCCAAAAACGGAAGGCTTCAATCATTACAACGTACTTTTCTTGATACGAGGGTATCCATGCACATGTATAAGGAGGAACAAATTATTATCTGCAAAAGTGCATGAGGAACAGGAACAATTCCGAAAGCAACAGACACCGGGGTACCTGACGCAGAAAATGTGTTGTGCAGATACAACACCAGCTGGCAGACCGGACAACCGTCACCAGTACAATCGTGACCTGCATGCAGCGACTCTGACGAAAAAACAAGCCCCACACAGATAAAAAGCAGGACTGCAATAACAGAAGCAGATTTATTCACAAAGCGGTTCATTCTTCTGTCCCAGTTTTTTTCCTGCAGTCCGCACAGACACCGTAGAAAACGGTACGCATCGGATTCAGTTCGAACCCATGGTCTTCAAAAAGCTTTGTCTGTACCGCAGAAAGCTCATCGCATTGCAGATGTATGAGCGTACCGCACTTTTCACATTTCAAATGGAAATGGGGAGCTGCCTCCATACAGGCGGATTCCCCCCGGTATTCAAAACAGGCGGCGGAATGTTCATCGATGACATATTTTGCAACACTCCCCTCCCCTACCATCTTATCAAGATAGCGGTAGACAGTTGCAACCCCGATTGTCTCATCTTCCTTTGCGAAATGAGCGCAGACATCTTCCACGGTAAAATGCTGTCCGCCCGTTTCCTTAAGATATGAGAGAAGGAGTTCTTTCTGCTTTGTCCGGTATGCTGTACGTGCCATTTCCCTGTTCCAAATCTGATAATGATTATCAGATTATACAGAAAAGAGGAAACATGTCAATATGAAAACAGTTATCAAATTAAAAAAGAACCTTTGAACTGAAGCTATCGTAAAACGTATTTCAGAAGAACTTCGTAATCACGGTTGTTGTTCGTCCCCATGAGGGAAAGCTCTTCCATGTTCTGAGGAACTTCCAACGTCAGTTCATAGCTGTTGATTCCCGGATTGTAACGGAACACCCGCCAGTCATTTCCTTTCAGACGGAACGCAAAGCCGGAAAAATCGTTTGACTGTACGGCAAACGTAATCGAACTGCCTTTCTTCAGCACACCGCTGCATGGAGACACAAGTTTGATATTAGAAGCTTCCCGGTATGAATGATACGGAGTCGGGAATCTGACATTCGTCTCGCCGAAACCGGCATATCCCCTTCCTGCCTGTATGAAAAATGAAAAAGCTTCTTCATAATTCTGGGTATTGAAGGACAGAAACCGCAGAATCTTTGTAACGGCATTGTTCCGACCGGCTGCGAACAAATCTTCCTTGAGGTAATAGCGATCGTTTTCAGGGACTTTTTCATACGATGTAACCAGCAGGTCACGTTCTCCCGCTGTTATCTTGTTCTCTGCAACAAGTCTCTCAACAGCAGGCAGAATGCGGACTTCCCAATCATACGTGCTTAAAAAAATCGGGTTTACCGTTTCCCCTTTCCGTCTGGTAAGGATTCTCCCCTTATAGGTTCCCCTGTCAGGCACATCGAAGCGTACGGTTATGCGCCCCGCAGTTCTGTCAGTCCACGAGGCATTGCCGGTCAACGTGCCTGTCTTGGTCGAAAAGACATCTGTATCAACCATAACATCAGGATTCCTTGATTTCAAAACAAATTCCGCCGGTTCGTCTATCTCTGTGATGTACGCAGGCATTTTATCCGCAAACGATAAGCCCTGTTCAAAGAATTTCCCCGGCACATACGGCTGTGCCCAGAATTGTTCAGAAGAAACAGGACGCTTCAGATACTGAGCGTTTTCCTCCATCGGAAGATGGGAATAGATAAACTGTTCAGGCGTCAGCGTAAGCCACTCTGTGGAATAGCGCTTGACGAAGTGCTTTCTGTCGCAAAAACCGGCATCCCACGTGACATCGACAAGCTGCCACTGGCTGTCGGCGTGAACCGCGTTCCACGTATGATTCGGGGTCTGTCCACCATCAGCACCACAACTGCTTCCGAACCCCTTGAAGTATCCCAGTATGCCGACGGATTCCACACCGGCAAGACGGCACATTTCATTCATAAGATTTGTATAGCCGGAACAGATTGCCCGTCTTTTTTTCAGCACCGAAACATAATCCTGCTCAAAAGCGACGCTGGGATTGTCAAACGAGTCGGTGTCATAGGCTACGTTGTCACAAATCCAGTCATGCAGCAGTTTCACCTTGGCAGTCACCGATGTCACATTACCGGTAAGGCTTTCGACCATATCGGGCAGATAGCGTTCCGGTTCTGAAAAAACACCTTCCATAACAGCGTTGTCCACCGTCCTGACGCGGCTGTCCATCTCTGCAGCATACAGCGGAAAAACAAAGACAAACGCAGCGGCTGCCACAGCAAAAAGAAATTCCTTCATTTTTTGTTCCATGTATATACTAACGGCAAAAAAGAAGTATAACCCGCAAACATTCTCTCTGACAGGCAAATATACAAACACTATCTTTTCTAAAAACTCTTTTTGTGCTAAAATCAATAAAAGAGAGGTTTTTAGATGTCAAAGAAATCTGAGAATGATACGAATGAAGAAAAGAAACAAGGGAAGAAACCCGGTTGCTTTTCCCGTCTTATCAAGGTCTTGCTGATTGCGGTTGTTATAATCGCAGTGCTTGTATTCGTTTTTGGTACCGGCGGCGGAGGTTTTGATGCCCAGGTAAAGGACGCCTCGGGCAAAGTGTATATGCCGAATCTGGCTTCAACGGGCAATACGACATGGACGATAATGGTCTACTGTTGCGGAGCAGATTTGGAATCCAATTACGGAGAAGCGAGCAAAGACCTGATGGAGATTGCGAACGCTGTTTCAAGCTCCAACATCCGCGTCGTTGCCCAGACTGGAGGAGCGGCGCAATGGCAGGTGGACGGAATCAGTTCGGACAGACTGCAACGCTACGTCCTTGCAAACGGAGAACTCACCCGTGTTCACGAACAGGAGAACGCTTCCATGGGAGACCCCAACACGCTGGCGGATTTCATTTCATGGACCAGTGAATATTACACTTCCGACCGTTACATGATAGTCTTCTGGAACCACGGCTCAGGCGCTGTCTACGGAACATGCTTTGATGAAAACTATGACGACGACAGTCTTTCATCCAAGGAGCTGGGAATTGCAATGAAAAATGCAGGCGTGAACTTTGACATCATCGGATTTGATACCTGTCTGAGCGCCTGTATTGAAATCGACAAAGCGATTGCGCCGTATGGAAAATACGTGGTCAGTTCGGAAGAGGTTGAGCCGGGCGATGGATGGAACTACAAGGATTTCATCGCCTTCATGTGCTCCAATCCCGACTCCACAACGACAGCAATCGGCACCCACATCGTCGATTCATACCTTGACCTGTGTAAAGAAAATGACACCGATGAGAAAGTCACGCTCAGCCTTGTGGACCTGTCAAAAATAAACGGAATCTACAAAGCCTTCGAACAGATGTCAATCGGAATGACAGCTCTCACCGAAGACGTCTATACGTTCCGCGAGGTGACGCGAAAAGCAAACCGCAGCCTATATTTCGGACCAAAGACCGAAAGTGAAGGCTATGCGAATATGATAGATTTGGGAGACCTTGCACGCAACAACGAGGGAAACGTAGAAGGAAGCGCAAATCTGCTTTCCCTGATACAGGACGCAGTCGTCTATGAAAAACATGGCCGCGCCAGGGACAAGGCGACGGGAATCAGCGTCTTCTACCCGGTCAAATCCTCTTCTGATGAGTTGGACCGCTTTGCAGAAGCTACGAACAACCGTCCGTACCTTTCATTCATAGACAGCGTGTGCGACTACTGGCAGGCACCGAACTGGGTTTACGAATGGAGCGAAGCCGAAGACAGCGACAATACGGCTGCTTATACGTATACGCCTGTAACGAGTGAAGCGTTCCCCGTCAAATTCGAAGAAGGCGTTAGCGAGGATGAAGTCTACTATATCAAAGTAAACAGCGGTCTTGATGCCGTTGACTACGTGAACTTCGACTTGTTCTACATCGATGATGATTCAGAATATCTGTATTACCTCGGAAGCGACAACGACTTGAACGCAGACTGGGATACGGGACTTTTCAGCGACAATTTCGCCGGAACATGGATTACCATAGAAGGCTATCTGGCGAACGTAAACCTCATTGAGGAAAACGAGTATTACAACCTGTATTCCGTTCCTATCAGACTCAACGGAAAGGATATGAACCTCCATATCATCTACGATTACGAGACAGCAGCTTACAGCGTTGAAGGTGTACACAGCGGTCTCGACACCTCCGGTGCTGCAAGCCGCAAGGTCTACCAATTGAAGCAGGGAGACCAGATTACATTCCTCTTCCCGACCTACGATTTGGAAAGCAACGAAACGGAAGAGCTTGAGGCTGAGGGAGAAACAATCACCTATTCGGGCAGCCTTGAAATAGACGACGGCTTCCTGTTCGACGGCAATTACTATTACATCTACACCGTTGTCGATATCTTCGGAAACGACTATGATACCGAGGGTGTCTTCATGCAGATTGACAACAACGAAATCCACGTTTCCATGGAGTAAAAAAAAGCAGTCCGGGAACTCCCGGACTGTACAAACAACGGTTCATTTTGTCATATTCAGCGCAGAGCGTGCCTCTGCGCTGTTTTTTTTAGTCCTTGAACCAAGACTCGTCTACATCTTTCCACCATTTGTCCTTCGCAAACTCTTTCTTGGAGCTTTGCAGGCTGGTGATTGGATTCAGCCCCTTTGAACGGGTACGTGAACGAGCTGTGCTCGTAGATGGAAGGAAACTCTTCATACCGACAAAGTGCCGCGACCAATATCCGGCCTTATCCAGGGAACTGACGATAACACCGGTGGAACTACCTTCGCTTGCAGAATGCACGAACATCCTGTCGTTGTTGCCCCCCATTCCGTTCCTACCAAGGTAGATTCCGACATGGGAGATTGAAGAACCGTTATCGGAGAAGAAAAGCAAATCGCCCGGTTCTGCCTTGTCGGTGGAAACCTTACTGGAATTATTGTACATGTTCTGAGCGCTGCCCGTAAAGTTCACATTGATTGCCTTCCGTGCGGCGAATGCAACGAATCCGCTGCAGTCCATGCCGGGATTAGGCGTCTTCCCGCCGTAGACATAAGGCGTGCCCCTAAGACTGAGGGCATATTCAACAAACTGCTTCCGCTGATTTGATACCGTTGTCGTCGGAACGGAACTGCCAGAGCTACCGCCAGACGAAGGATGGCTTGTGCCCGCCGTATGAGAAGGTGTATTCGAGCTTCCGCCGTAATAATCGTCATCGTCTTCATACTCGGAATTCGAATATCCACTGTAATCTTCCTCGTCCCAGTCACTTCCCGAATATTCATAGTCCGGTTCGTAATCAAAGAGGAAGTCTTCGATTATGCTGTACAGCTCATCAACGAGTGCATCGATATCATCATCGCTGTAACTATAGTAACCGTCGTCATACCCATAGCCATCGCCATAGTAACCGTCGTCGTAGCCGTAGTAACCGTCGTCATAGCCATAATAACCGTCGTCATACCCGTAGTAACCGTCGTCGTAACCATAGTAACCGTCGTCATAGCCATAGTCATCACCATAACCATAGTAATCATCGTAGCCATAGCCACCTGAAGAATACGACGATGAACTGGAACTCGTCCGCGGACGCGCAAATACGTTCGAAATCCCTGATGCAAAAAAGGCCAGCACAGCTATCAAAGAAAAGATTCTCTTAAAACAGTTTTCCATTTGATCCCCCTACTGCTTGTAAAAAACGACAATATATAAACATTCTCTCCAAAACCAATAACAGTATAGCACAGAATAAAGAAAAATGACAATTCCATTTTGTTAAGAATATCCAATTTAATAAAGAATCACTGGCAAAGGGGCTACGTTGCCATATATAACAATAAATTATCCAAAAATCGGGGACGTTGCAAGAATGGCGCGGGCGTGTCTGCTGCGGGGGCGGATTTTTGAGCGGCGGGGATTTTATTCTTGACCAATAATGTAAACTGAAATTTCAGTGACATGTTTCAGCCGAACATCATTTGTTATAAAAATTTTGCATCCGCAATCAACTGCTGCTGCTAATTGAAGTGAATCAGCAAGCCTTAATGATTTATATTTGGCACGAAGTTGATTTAAAAAGAACACGTATGATTTGTGACAACACAGACCTGTCCCCGAATGTAAAGAAAATGATGTCCGAAAACAAATGCGATATATCCATGACTGTCAGTGAAAAAGGACTGTGTATTGATAAATACTTTACCTTTTTATCGAAGACAGTAATCATAAACAACTACGACAGGGAGAAAGATGTGTACTCAACCTTCGTGCTGGACTTGTTTAAATACCATCCTACCCCTTTGGTGAAGGTAAAACAATCATCGAAACCTGTTGTGAATACGATGCCGAAAAATGGCAAGGTAACAGTTGTGTTAAAAGGCATAACATTGCCAACATACAAAAGCTCTGCACAAACTGTTCAAGATTTCGTAAGACAGACCGTTAGGACACTACTCAACAACAATCTCCTTTCTGACGGAGAAATTCATAGACTTCAGGATAAATCGTATTGCCGAAAGACTTGTTATCTTGAATTCCCCCTTCTTGCGAAGGAATGGAAAAACTGTACGGATCCTACAGGTCACGTCCGGTATTAGGTCGATAAAATCGGAGGCTTTTATGTTTGTTCCCAATGGTGGAAGCAAAGATTCCCCATCTATGAACAAAGAATTGCCGACTGGCTGAAGGAATTGGAAATCAACTGACGTTTCACACCCCATTTTACAGGAGAAGGACTGTGCCGGATTTCAACGCTGTACCCCTGTCTCGCCAGCAAAGAGGAAGTCTTTTATGAAAAGCACCGGAATGAATATGCATTGGGAAAAATAGACGAAATGGGCAGTGACGACTTGATGTACATTCCCGGGGTAACCGTTTTTAAAACCGATGAATCACAACCAAAACTGAAAGATGAATCCGACTGGTTCAATACGGATGTCATCGTCTCCGCAGCTCCCAACCTCGGATTCGACTATGACACGGAGCAGTTCAAAGAAATGATGACTTCCAGAATCAAAAAAAATCCTTGACGTTGCAGCAAAAGAAAACGTCGAAGTGCTAGTGCTTGGAGCATTCGGCTGCGGTGCATTCCGCAACCCGCCGGAAATTGTGGCGGACATTTTCAATTCGTTAATCAGGAATTACAGTTTTGAAACCGTTGAATTCGCGGTGTACTGCAAAAACGACAAGACGAATTTTGAAACATTCAAACGGATATGTTCTGCACAAAGATAAATCTTGTTTCCCCCTGACAACAGGATTGTCACCCGAACGGCGACCTTTTTCCAGAGAACTGGGAGCATAATAGCCGACATGAGCACCAAAGAACACGACGAAGAAGGACCGTCAAAGAGCACGAAGGGGTGCAGCTGGTCAGAACAGCTGTCGCAGTATGTCAGAGAAGCGGAAGCAGACTCCAGAATACGGAAAGCCCCCGATATCTACAAAAAGG
>CADBRT010000025.1 GCA_902797055.1 uncultured Spirochaetaceae bacterium | reverse complement strand
TTTCGCTTTGTTTCTGAAATGCTGTTTTTGCCGCCATAAGCAGGGCTGTAGCCGCGTCCGCACGGAGATGAAGCAACTGTGCAACTTCTGCTTCCTGAGCATTTGAGAGAGCTTCGAGTGTTCCGTATTTCTCCATAAGAGTTTTGTCCCGTTTCTCTCCGACATTAGGAAGCTTGGCGAAAGGCGAGACAGTGTTTTCTTTTGTTCTGAGTTCTTGGTTTCTGCTCGTCGCAAAGCGATGGGTTTCATCGCGTACTCGTTGCAGCAACCTCAGTGCGTCACTTCTTTTCGGCAGGCATACAGGTACGCTGGTGTGCGGTCTCCAGATTTCCTCATCCCGCTTTGCAAGTCCTGCTATCGGAATATCCAGTCCAAGAGACCTAAGGACTCCGTCAACAGCGTTTACTTGGCCTATGCCTCCGTCTATGAGTATTAGGTCGGGAAGTTCTTTTCCCTCGTTCAAAAGTCTTGTATAGCGCCTCGTCGTCGCTTCCCGCATTGAAGCAAAGTCATCGATAATGCCGTTTGTTGTTTTTAGGCGGAAATACCGGTAATTCTTTTTATCTGGATTGCCGTTCAAAAAACTTATTAAGCTGGCAACAGGGAATTTACCACCGATATGGGCTATATCGAATCCTTCAATCCTGGCCGGCAGTCGCGGAAGTTCCAGCACTTTTTGAAGTTCTTTCATTGCAGGGAAGTCTCCCCGTTCTCTCATGCGCCGTATTATATCCTCGTGTGCATTGCCTCTTGCCATTTTGATTGCAGCATCATGAAGTTTTGCATTCGGAATACTGTCAGTTACCAATACGATGCTCGTGTTCAGATTATATGTTTCATGTATCCATCGGCGTATCAATTCCATTCCGTCTTCCGTCATAACATAGATTTTAGGCGGAATCTGTTCCTTTTCCGTATAATATGCGCTCATGAATTCTGGAAGTATTTCTGTGTCTTCGTTGAGACTTTCTGCATGGTAGTTATCCCGTCCCACCATTTTTCCATCTCTGATTTTAAGCACAGTGAACGATACCAGTTCGGCTTCACGCCAAGAGGCTATGTAGTCCCTATCGTCACCGTCAAAACCTTCTACGCTGTTCTGGTTCTGCAAAACTGAAAGTGCACGCAGTCCATCCCGTATTCTGGCAGCCTTTTCGAAGTTCAAATTTTTAGCAGCTTCTTTCATCGTCGCTTCCAGCCGTTTAGCCGTTTCTTCGCCTTTGTTCTCAAGTAGAGAAGCGATTTCATCGATATATTCAGTATAGGTGGATTCTTCAATGTGCCTGCAACAAGGTGCAAGACATCTTCCTATGTGATAGTACATGCACGGTGTCGGTTTTTCGCGAAACTTTTTGCAGTGCCGTAACGGATATATTTCATAAAGTGTTTCTATGAATGTATCGAGTGCAGTGGCATCTGGAAACGGCCCGAAATAAACAGAGCCGTCATGAACAACAGTACGGGTTTTGAATATCCGTGGGTACTTTTCCTTTGTCACCCGCAGGACGGGATACGATTTGCCGTCCTTGAGGTTGATATTATATCGGGGTGAGTACTTTTTTATGAGGTTGTTCTCCAGCAGGAATGCTTCATATTCGTTGTTTGTTGTTATGTACTCAATGCTGCTGGCATGGGCAATCAAGAGTCTTGTTTTTATGTCTTTCTTTCCGCTAAAATAGGAAGTTAGACGGTTTTTCAAGCTTTTTGCCTTGCCGACATAAATGACGGTACCGTCACCATTGCGCCACATATAGACGCCGCTCTGGTGGGGGGCCTTGAGTGCGGTCTGGTGAAGCACTTCACGGGGGGATATTTTGTTTGCCTGTTCGGTATGGTCGCTGCTATGCATAGTCTCTTAAAGAATATAACTATTATATCATTTGGTTTCCTCATTTTAAATAGCGTATGCACTGAAAAAGTGCACGCAGAGGAACGGGTCATAACGCTGGGAGGTAGGGAAGGCTGGTCGTCTGTGTCTGTCAGAAACGGCGTGACCACCGGAGTCGGTACTTACGGTTATGACAGTATGACACTGGATACAAATAGCCGGCACGTCTCCAAGCAGACAGATCTTTTGCTCGACTTCGAAGACGGAACAATGGCTGATATAAGCGGTCATTACAAAGTAATTTCTAATGCACTTATCCCTACCACTGATTGTAAAATGGGTAAAGGCTCAGGTCTCAGTCAGGGAAAAGGTGGGCTGCGTCTCGATGGCGACCGCACATCCCTTTTTGGTACACCTGGAATCGCAGGTTCATTCCTCATCGAATTTTGGCTTAATCCTGCGGTAGCGGAGAACGGAGAAACTGTTCTCTCCTGGCGTTCATCTCGTACTGTCGATGATATGCTTTTATATCAGATGATAAATGCCAGTTTTGCAAACAATCATCTCACTTGGAATTTCACGAATGTTTTTGACGGTTATGAAGAGAATTTCGGGGAGATTTCTATATCCAGCTACAGTACAATCATTCCTGATTCATGGACTCACCATGCTATTTCTTTTGACAATCAGACAGGTCTTCTGGAGTATAGAATCAACGGACGGCTTGAGGCTCTGAAATATATAACGAGCAACAGTCGTGAAATTGGTGGAAGAGTGTTCCAGCCGGTACTTGGTGTCGCGGCGGATTTGGACATATGCCCGTCATATACAGGACTTATCGATGATTTCAGAATCCAGCGATCCGCAATAAGCGAAACAGCCTCCAATCTGCGTTACGATACCTACAACCGCATCGGCGGCAGGTTCGTCACTGATCCTATCAAAGTTTCCCTAAATTCTGAAATGACCTTGCTCAACGCTTTGACCAGAGTTCCTGATCAGACTGATGTGATGATTTATGTTCGCAGCGGGGATAATTATTTTCCGTGGACTGATACATATCCTGAATGGATACCTGTGTCATCAGGTGAGAAGCTTTCTGGAATCAAAGGCTTGTATTTTCAGGTCGCAATGGATCTGTATCCCGATGGTTCAGGATCTTTAAGTCCTTCTGTTGACAGAATAGATTTGCATTTCAAGGAAGTTGAGGCTCCTCTGCCCCCGTTCCGTGTTCTTGCCGAGGCCGGCAACGGTGAAGTTACTTTAAAATGGACTTATTCTGTTGACAATAATACAGGCGGATACTATGTTTATTACGGTGACAGACCTGGGGAATATCTAGGACGGGAAGCTGTGTCTGTTGATACAGGCAACCGTGTCGAATCTCCAGTGGATGTAGGAAATACAAATACCGTAACTTTCAAGAATTTGAAAAACGGCAAGATATATTATTTTGCTATAGCAGCTTATTCTGATGTCAACAAAGAGATTATGGGGACGCTTTCTAAAGAGGTGTGGGCGCGTCCTTTACGACGGTGACAAAGAAGATTCGGGAGATTATAAATGGCTGAAGCAATTGACAGAGTGACATTGAACAGGGCAAATTCCGCGGTTCTCGCGAGAGATTTTGCGTTGGCTGAACGGCTGTATCATGGGCTTCTGCGGCAGAATCCGACACATCTTGAACTTCTTGGTGATTTAGGCAGTTTATATGTAAAGTCTGGACGGGACAGCGAAGCTTTAGCGGTATATAAAAAGATTCTTGATATTGATCCTCAAAACCTCAATGCAATGAACAATCTGGGATCCATTTACCGTCATATGGGCCAGTTCCGTGACTCTGTAGCGATTTTGGAGCAGGGAATCATCATTGATGAACAAAACATCCAGTTGTTTTACAATCTTGGATTCACCTATAAAGACATGGGAAAGTATGATGATGCTATCAAATGTTTTAATATGGTTATTGAGAAGAATCCGAATGATGTCCTTGCATACAATCATCTTGGTTCGATTTATATACAGAAACAAGAGTTTGAAAAAGCAAAGCCGGTACTTGAACGCGGTTTGAGAATAGATCCGAACCATCCAGTTCTCCATTTCAATCTTGCAAAAGTCTACGAAAATTTAAATGAACGGGAAAAGGTTTCCCATGAGTATGAATCCGCACTCCGTTCTCGTCCCGGATGGATTGAAGCGATTGACAGTTATGCGGATTTCCTTCTTGCCAGCGAAGAGACTGCTCAGGCGAAAACTATTGTCGGTCAGGCGCTGGAGCTGGATGCGAAAAATGCTTCCATGCACACGAAGATGGGAAAGGTGTATGCTCAGCAGGAATCCTATGACAACGCCGAAAACGAGTTTAACGAAGCCTTGTCTCTCGCCCCTGAAAACACTGACGCTTTGTCAAATCTTGCAGATGTGTATGAGTTGGACGGGAAAATCCTTGACGCTCTGCATACTATGGAAAAATACGAGCAGCTTTCTCCGAATGATGTGGAAATGCTCCAGCAATATACGCATATATTGTTGACAGGCAACAAACTCACCATGGCACGTGAAAAGATAAAGCATGTTCTTGATAAGAACCCTGACGATGCCAAGAGCCTTAACCTGCTGGGGCAATATTATATATGCAATGGGGAAGATGATAAGGCTGATGAGTGTTTTTCAAAAATACAGTCTGTTGCCCCTGACTATACAGCGCATTACCGTGACAGCGCCCTTCGCTACGAGCAGAAAGGTGATTATGGAAAGTCTGAGTCAAACCTGAAGAAATATCTGGATAAGAATCCTGGCAACTCGAGAGCCATGTCCATGCTCGCTTCCAACTATGAGAAGCAGAACAGACTTGACGACGCGGCTGGTGTCTATGAACAGCTTGCTTCAAGCCATCACGCGAATCCTTCCTATGCAAACCGCTTGTCTCGGGTCAACGGATTGCGGGCAGCTGCAAAGCCGAAATCGATTATCTCAACAGGAGCTCCGAATGAAACGGAAGAAGCTTTGAGCCTCGGTTTCTCTTCAGCTATCGAATCCTCTCCAGCTGATTTCGATACTGAATTGAACAGGGAAATCCTTGTAAAGGAAGAAGAGCCTGGAAAAAATACATTCAATTCAATAAGTTTTGAATCTCTCGCCGCAAATGATGATACTGTTTCTCCATTTGAAAGAATTGATGATGAAATAGAGGCGGACAACCAGAGGATTGAAAACAGTCTGGATGACCTTATTCCGAGAAGCGATATGATGACAGAAGAACCTGCGGATGATTTCTTTGGTGAAAATCCGTTTGCTTCTGAAAACTCTCAGCCTCGAAAACAAGTTCCAGAAGAGAAGGCTCCTAAATTTGAAGAGGAACAGGTTGACAGTTTTGAGGATGAGCCTGAAGCTATTTTCCTTGATGAGGATGTAGCCGGGGAAGATGACTCTCTTCAGAATGAGCTGCTTGAACCTGAAACGCTCCCTTCTGATGATACTGGAGACTTGGCAGAGCCAGAAGTACAGTCTGAAAATACCGACGATCTGATGGAAATGGAACCAGAAGTTCTTCCTGATGATGATATTGAAGACTTGATGGAATTGGCGCCGGAAGCTGATGATGATTTGATGGAATTGTCCCCCGATGATGTTCAATCTGTTGAAGATGCTGTAAAAGGGGATGAAACAGATTCCATTTTTGCAGATGACGGCGCTGAGAATTTGATGGACTCTGAAGATCTTGCAGATGAAATAGCTACTGTTGAAGATAACTCTGTAGGTGAGAATCTTGAAGATTTGCCTGACGCTGCGGAGCTTGATGCTGAAGAAGTTGAAGTCCCTGAAGATTTTGCAAATCTGCCTGATGTGAATGAACAGATAGGCGGCGCTCCTGATTTCCAGCAGATAGTAGACTCCGTCACCGATACCTCTGCTTTGCAGAAATATAAGGATGCGGTGTCTTTGTTCAAGACTCTGCGTTCTCTTACAGACAGTCTAGCACAGGAAAAGAAAGAAGGTTTTTCAAAGAGTTGGGAGCGAGTATTGCTTGAGTATATCATTTCCAGACTCGAGGGAAGACCCGGTCTTCTTGCTGTTTCAGAGGCATCGAGAAAAGTATCGGCAGAGCCTTTTGATGACAACTGCCAGACCGGTCAGACCGAAACAGAACTCGTCGCTCAAGTACTGGCGTCCATGAGGTCATTTATCCGCGGTATCGCTGATAAAGACCTCGCCGACTCAATTGACAAGCATATAACGACTCTGCTGTCACATCTTACAGCCTGAAAATCTTTGAATGAGTGAGAACTTCGTTGCCGTCGGATGTGATGAGCACGTCGTTCTCAAGTCTTGTTCCTCCAAGTTTCGGATCATACAGTCCTGGTTCCAACGTTACAATATTACCGGGCTGGAACAGTTTGTCTTCAGAGCTTTTCATGCTTACAAACGGAGCTTCGTGGATTTCAAGACCTGTTCCATGTCCGAGTCCATGAGGCATGGAGCGTCCTGCTTCCGCAAAAATCTTGTCAGCCAAAGATGACGCTTCTCTGATTTTCCCTCCCGGGCGATAGCATTTTCTGCATTCGTCAGCGGCTTTCTGTACGAGGTCGAGCTGCTGTTCCTGTTCGGCGGAGAGAGGACCTTTGGCTATCGTTATAGTACAGTCGCTGGCATATCCTTCGTAGCATACACCATAGTCAAGAATTGAAAGCCCTTGAGAGCCCCATGTCCCTTTTGTATACCCAGGGAATGCATGGATTGCAAATGAACGTTCCGGCCCCGCCGCAAGCGTGTCGAAACTTGTTTTTTCACATCCGTTATTTCTGAGTTCACGTTCGATATACAGCGCAACATCGATTTCATTCTTAAACTGACCGTGTGCAGCTGCATCTGAAATGTATGCGGTCATGTTGTCGGTAATGGTACAAGCTTTCCTTGTACAGTCAATCTCATATTCGTCCTTTACAGCTCGCAAATCACAGACATAATCATGGACGGATTTTTCTTCACATACAACATTCCATCCTTTCAGTTCGCTTACATATGAATTGTACAGAACATGCGATGTTGCAGGGGAAAGTACGACAGTCGGATTATTTCCTCCGTCGAATTTTTTCAGTATTTCACGTACCGCAGTTGTGTTTGTCCGCTGGAATGTTGTATACGGAATCAGTTTGTCGGCATGGGCTTTTTTTGCCGCCAGGTTTTCATCCCACGGTGAAAGTGTTCCAATCCCGTCCGCTGTGATTACAAGTACCGCATCGTTTGGATGCCCGGTAAGGTAGCGGACGGAGACATCTCTGTGTTCTTCGCTGTCTTCAAAGACAGCTGCGGCAATATTGTGGTCTTTTAAGAAACTGACAACTTTTTCTACTCTCGCTTTGTAGATTTTTTGCAAATCAAATGACATTATGCTGCTCCTTATATAGTACGGGCAGTCTAACACAAAAGTACGCAAACAGCAATTATATGCAAAATGCACTGTATTTCCTTTCATTGCGTTGACATATCTTACGGTTTTATGATAAAATTGATTTTACAATCTGTTTTTTTCTAAGGAGTTTTTCCATGTCAGGACATAGCAAATGGTCAACCATTAAGCACGCTAAAGGCATTGCAGATGCAAAACGTGGACAGTTGTTCACAAAGTTTATAAAAGAGATTTCAATTGCCGCTAAGATGGGTGGCGGTGATCCTAACTCCAATCCGCGCCTCCGCACAGCGATTCTTAAAGCAAAGGCTGCCTCAATGCCGAAGGATAATATTGAGCGCGCAATCAAGAAGGGAACTGGAGAGCTTGGTGCTGCTTCATACGAAGAGCTTGTATATGAAGGATATGCTCCGGGTGGAGTGGCTGTTCTCGTTGAAGTCCTTACAGACAACAAGAACCGCGCTGCTGCAAACGTCCGCAACTTCTTCACCAAGAATGGCGGAAACCTCGGTACAACAGGCTCTGTAAGCCGTATGTTCGACCGTAAGGGTGTCATTGAGTACGATGCAGAGAAGGTCAATGAGGATGAACTCATGGAAGTTGCCCTTGAAGCGGGTGCTGACGATATCGTTAACGAAGATGGAGTTGTTACCGTAACAACAGATCCTTCTGTATTTGACAAGGTGCTTGAGGCTCTTCAGGCAAAGAACTATGAGTCTCTCTCTGCTGCTGTTTCCATGGTTCCGCAGGCATATACAGCAGTTGATGCGGATACAGCAAAGAAGGTTGCCAAACTGGTTGGAAAACTGGAAGAGGATGAGGACGTGCAGAACGTCTATACAACTGTCGAATATCCTGACGATTTTGATCCTGACAGCGTTGACTGATTGTCTTTGATTTTGTAAAGAGAGGCATCATCTGTAGCTACAGACGATGCCTTTTTTGTTTTGTAGAGAGAAACATGAAGAAAAGACGCGTCATGGGTATTGACCCAGGACTTGCTCATACAGGCTTTGGTATAATCGATGCAATAAACGGTTCTCTGCGGCTTGTCAGTTATGGTGTTATTGAAACCTCGGCGGAAGAAGATCATGGAGTCAGACTTCTTTCCATATACAACAGGTTGCTTGCTGTTATCGATGAATTCCGCCCGGACGAGGCAGAGATGGAAACACTTTACTTCTCCCGCAATGCTTCCAGCGCACTCGCTGTTGCAGAGGCAAAAGGTGTTATAACGCTGTGCCTTGCACAGCAGGCTATACCAGTTTATATGTATGCACCTAATAAGATAAAAGCCACCGTGACAGGAACAGCATCTGCTGACAAGGAAACCGTCGAGCAGTACGTGAAACTGCTCCTTAACATGAAAGTTGCACCAAAGCCTGACCATGCGGCAGACGCTCTTGCAGGAGCCATAACTCATATACACGTCTGTTGCATCTGACTTCACTTTTATACGGTCTGTTACAAGCCCATTCTTTTTGGTATACTTCTATCGTTATGTTCAACAGTCTTACGGGAATCATCACCGGTAAATTTCCACAAAAACTTTACATAGATACTCACGGCATAGAGTGGGACGTGAATGTGCCTGACAGTGCGCTTGAAAAACTCCCTCCTGTCGGGGAAGTCGGAAAAGTGTACCTTTGGATGCAGCATACTGATGCGTTGATGCTTTTATATGGTTTTGCAAGTGAAAAAGACCGGTCCCTTTTCTTTGATTTGCTGAAAGTTGATGGAATAGGCCCGAAAGGTGCCTTGAAGATATTGGGAAGCATAACAACTCCGAATCTTGTCAGAATTCTTGATGAAGGCAATCTTGCCGCGTTGCAAAAAGTTCCCGGTGTCGGCAAAAAGACTGCTGCAAAGATGCTTCTACAGCTGAAGGGCAAACTTTCGTTGGAAGACACAAATGGAAAAGGTTCTGTACCGGGGACGAAGCCTGCCCGTTATGCAGATGTCATAACAGGTCTGGTGGGCATGGGATATGAACGAAAACAAGTTGAACAGATGATAGAGAGTATTGCTCAGACTATGGAATCGGATGAAGCCTTTGCGAAAATGACGGATTCCGCGCGTGAAGACACAATCTTCAGACGCGCCATCGTGGAGCTTGCACAATGAACAAAAGCGTTGTCCATAAAACCAATTATACCCGTACAAAGAGCCCTGCAGAAGAAGAACAGGCGGCAATGCATATGGCTGCCAAGCTTTCCTCCCAAGCAGCTGAAAGCATGGCCCTTGCAGACGGGGGCTCAACCCATATTGTGCGTCCCGACACAGCAAGCGACGATGATGTTCAGGAAAACAATCTTCGTCCGCAAGTGCTCTCTGAATTTTTGGGGCAGAGTGCAATAAAGAAAAATCTCTCAGTATTTATCAATGCGGCCCGGGACAGAGGCGAGGCTTTGGATCACCTGTTTCTCATGGGACCGCCGGGACTTGGCAAAACGACACTTGCGCAGATTACCGCCCATGAATTAGGGGCAGATTTCAAAGTGACCAGTGCTCCAGCCTTGGACAAACCGAAGGACTTAGCGGGTATTCTTTCAACAATAACACCTCGTACCGTTTTTTTCATCGATGAGATTCACCGGCTTAAGCCAGCCATTGAGGAAATGCTGTACATAGCTATGGAGGATTTTGAACTCGACTGGGTCATAGGACAAGGAGCTGCTGCCCGTACTGTTCGTATCCCCGTACCTCATTTTACGCTCGTCGGAGCGACGACGAAGGCTGGAATGGTCAGTTCGCCTCTCATCAGCCGTTTCGGTATTGTCCAACGGTTTTCATACTACACAAACGAAGAACTCGCTCTGATTATAAAGCGTTCCGCGGCCATTTTGAATGTACAGGTAAAAGAGGATGCTGCCCTTGCCATGGCAGCTTGCTGCCGCGGCACTCCGCGCGTCGCCAACAGAATTCTTCGCCGCATGAGGGATTTCGCTCAGGTTGAAGGCGGGAACATCATAACGGCGGAAATTGTAAAAGACGGATTGAAACGTCTAGACATTGATTCTCTGGGACTTGAACGCTACGACAGGGAAATACTACTTTCAATCATTCACAATTTTTCGGGCGGTCCCGTCGGTGCGGAGACCTTGGCTATTTCAATCGGAGAAGGTCAGGATACTCTTGAAGATTATTACGAACCGTATCTTATTCAGTGCGGACTGTTGCAGCGCACTCCAAAGGGTAGGGTAGTTACGGAGAAAGCATACACACATCTGGGGTTGACGCCCCGCAGAGGAAATACGAATGAAGACCAGCGACTTTTATTTTGATTTGCCACAGGAATTGATAGCGCAAAAACCTTCCGGCTCCCGGGGGGAAGACCGATTGATGCTTTTGGGGCGAAAAGACGGTCATGTCGAGCATCACCGCATGGAAGACTTGCCGGATTTGATTGCTCCGGGAACCCTTATGGTGTTTAACAACAGCCGCGTCCGCCGGAGCCGCTGTTATGGCATAAAGGTGGCCACCGGACGTGAACAGGAATTCATGTTTTTGAACCAGATGGGACCGGAAGGGGACACATGGAACACAATGGTAAAGGGTGCCAAGAAGGTAAAAACCGGAGGCGTGTACCGTTTTCCTGACGGTTCCGAGGGAACTATCGTTGAAGTTCCTGAAGATTCCGGCACCGAATTCCGCAGTATACGGTTTCCGTTCCGCATAACAGAAGAATGGTTTGAACGCAATGGTCATATCCCGCTTCCGCCGTATATTCGGCGTGAAGATACCGACATCGACAGCGAGCGGTATCAGACAGTATATGCGCAGGAAACAGGCAGTGCCGCATGCCCGACAGCCGGACTGCACTTTACCAATGAAATGCTTCAGCGGTTGCGAGATAAGGGAATAGAACTTGAATGGCTGACGCTTCACGTCGGATTGGGTACGTTCCTTCCAGTGCGCGCAGAGAACATCGAAGAGCATAAGATGCATGAAGAAGTGTATACTGTTCCGTATGATGTCGCCGACAAGATAAATCAGGCAAAGGCTGCCGGCAGACCAATCCTCGCCGTCGGGACGACCAGCGTTCGTACCTTGGAAAGTGCCTGTGATGAAAACGGCATCGTCCGTGGCGGTACTGGAAGCACCCACATATTTATGTACCCCGGTTATAAATTCAAAGTGGTGGACCAGATGTTTACAAATTTTCACACGCCTGAGTCCACATTAATTATGCTTGTAAGCGCTTTCAGCACAAGGGAGCATATTTTAAATGCCTACGGTGAAGCGGTCCGTGAAAAGTACCACTTCTTTTCGTATGGCGATGCCATGCTGATACGCTGATTTTTTAGGTAAGCTGTTCCAAAGAATAGCGGAGCAGGTGCAGGAATTCCTGTTTCAGCATGGGGTCTGCTCCGCTTGTCTTGAAACCTTCTTCGCTCATATTGCTTGCATCGGCTATAAGCTCCGTAATAAACTTATCTTCGAGCGGAAGTTTTGAACCTAAGATTTTATTTTCAAATTCCCGGGAGCGGAATACCGTCATTCCTGCAAATGCAATCTTTATGTTCACGACAATGTCTTTTTCCGTGTTGACGAGGAACGTGAACCCCGCACTCATAGGCGTTATGCGGGATAAGGGACCGATACGACGGAAAATAGCCACTTCCCAGTCATCTATGGGGACTCTGATTTTAGTCAGGACAAATGGTTCCGGAATCTTTGTAAAATTCTTGAAAGGGATATATTTAGTCGATGTCTGGTTTTTAATTTCAATTCGGGCGTCCAATGCGAGCAACGGCGACCAAAGTGTCAGTTTCTGGCCCTGTGCGCAGATATTACCCCCCAGTGTCGCAATATTGCGGATTTGTTCTGTTGCGATTCCTGACAGCGCATCATACAGGACAGACGGCATGTTCGTCCTGCCTATAGAAAGCATTTCCGACAGTGTAACCGCTGGTCCGAAGTCTATGTACCGTTCTCGTTTGTCCAGTTCTTTGAGTTCTGGAATGGCACGGACTGAAAGCGCTTTTGCGTCAAAGTCAAGCTTTGTCCTTGTACAGCCTCCCAGTATCTGCAGAGGGCGGACTGTTTTGATGTGGTAAAAGACATCGGAGAGCGTTTTTGCCATAAAAACAGTATGGTTATTTTCTTCCATAACTGGCCTCCCGCCTGTGTTTTGCCGCTATTGAATACAGAATGCCGTTTATGAGCGTCTCTGAGTCTGTACAGCATGAATCCAGCCGCTTGATGGCTTCTTTTATCTGCTCAATGCTTGCTCTCGGGTAGGAGTGCAGCAAGTCATAGGCGGTCAGAATTTTACCGGCATCGCAGTAGCCGCAAAGCGTTACACCTGCTTCTTTAAAGCCTGCCATGATATCCAAATAGATGGGATTGGAAGTGAAATGTTCCAAAGTTTCTACAGATGCATTTCTGAGAATGCCAATTGGTATTATGCAGCTGGGGACGGGTTTGTTGTCCAGCAGAACCATACAACTCCCGCAGTGTCCTTCCCGGCATCCACATTTGACTTTGAACAGCCTTCTTTCCCTCAGGACATCAAGTAGGGATTCCTCGGCATCTGCTTCAAAATCGATTCTCTCATCATTGAGCGTTAGGGTTATCTGCATTCGTGTTTTCCTCGTGTAAGATATCGATCAATGCCGCCGTCGTCTCTTCCGGCGGGTCAAGCAGATTGGGGACAGCTTCCCATTCCTGCATACGATTCCGAATTTGTGATATGTCGTATATGGTTTTGATATTCAGCGGTATGAAGTTTACAGAACAACCGAGTGCCTGCGATATGGCTTGTATATATGCGGCAGGAATAATCTGGTAGACGAGCTCTCCAATCTGTTCCGGCGCTGCATCTGACTTGAGGAATGAGACATGAATATTGTCCGATTCTACGGTGTCATCCTCTACCAGTGCAGACAGGATTTTCTGTATGCCTAGCTGAACCGTTGCAATCGCCCCGTTTGAATTCAATATTTTTCCACCGTTGATGACGACGGTGATATTTTTTATCTTTGCAGTGTAGATGCACGGATCAAATTCCAGTTCCACTGAGGCACAGGCGAACGAACAGCTGTGAAACGGCTGTCCATTGAATCGTTTGCTGTCCCAAGACCCCTGCATGAGGGTATCCATCTTCTTGCATACCGTGTAAGGAAATGATGATTTATCCTTCTTCTTTATTATCTCACAGCATTGTTGCAGCAGTGTCGTCATTATGCTGATGTTAGCATACACCGTCTCTGGCATGAGGAGCTGTTTCGAGTCATCCAGTGTACTGTTGAATTTCACCTGAGAGTGGGAAATGCCGAGGACATCAGCGGCGAGTTTCGTCCATATATTTTTAACAGGAGTAGAGATAGGCGGGCTGTGTATGGTGATTGAGCCGTTTTTTTCCGCGGTGACTTCAAGCTCCTGATCTGGCCCATAGACTTCTGAACCGTAGTAGAACGATCCCTCAAAAGCGCAGGCGAAACCAATGCCCCGCAACGGTGCAGAAAAAGGAGACGGAGAGGAAAAGTACGTCTCGTTCTGGGCGCTCTGACTGTTCAACCTGTACGATGAAAAACGACGGCTGAACGCTGAATACTTTACAAGCGCGTCTATGGTCTGTGTGGCACCCTTCAAGGGGAACGTGAACGCGGGGGAATCTTCTTCGCCCGTATTGAGATTGATTTTCCGTATGTCAGCAGGTGAAATATCCAGTTTGTCTCCCATATCCGTAATCTGGTTTTCTATAGCAAAGAATGCTGCTGAATCAATCATTTGAAAATCGACTGACATCGGAGGTGTCCCAGACTGGTGTGCAGTTACCTGTATGCTTATGTTTTCCGCCCGGTAACAGCCGCAGGCAGCTATGGTAAGCCTGTCTACAATTTCATTTGCGAATACATTTAAACTGCCTACATCCAGTTCTATCTCTGCTTTTATCGCCGAAAGTTTGCCTTCCTCGGTGCAAGCGGTTGTGTATTTAAGCTGGATTGGCTTCATGCAGTCGATGAATGTGTTCTGTTCTTCTCGAGAATAGATAAGTTTGACAGGCTTTTGTGTCCGATACGAGGCAACAGCAGTCTGGCACGCGATTATGGAATTGTACCAAATGCTGTTTGTCGTCATGTCAAACCCTTTTGTCCGGTTTATAGTTATGTCCTCGGCCTGAAGATTCAGAACTGAGCACAGGGATTCCCTCAGGTTGTTTATCCATTGGGACGGGGTGTTTACCGTCAGTGTGCCGGAGTCAAAGGTACAGACACTGCCGCACGGTTCCCGGTAATAGGGAATTGTCAAGTTGTACAGCCAGCTGTTCGATGTGGTTACGGCCGCTTCTGCAATAACAGCATCGATGCCTTTTACCTTTCCGCTTTCCATAAAAAAGCAGGGACCTCTGTTGACCTTGCGCTTTATCTCGCTCGGGAAGAAAAGCTGTGCATCCGGCTTGTGAGTGTCCTCCTGTATATCCTTCAGATATGCCTCTATCGGCTTTTCATCATAGTTTATGACAAGCTCACCCAGCAGTTTTGAAAGAATTCGTTCATCGGGGCCGACCAAAAGACCTATCGGTTCTCCCTTGTAGGATATATTCCCGTCGCAGAACACCGGTACACGTCCGTGGACAGTGCTGATGAAATTGTTTCCCGGGACGTCCTTTGCGGTAAAGAGATAGTATCCGTCAGGCAGGTTCCCCGTAGAGATAGAGGTAATGATTCCTGTTGCGATGGGACTCCGCACAGTTGCGGCGAAGAGCATTTCATCGGTGAACAAATCACTGCAAAAGTCATTTTTAAATGACACTTTGCCGGAAGATTTTGCTTCTTCCTTTTTTTTAGGCATGATGTGCGGCTCCTGTCTCCCTGACAGCGCGTATCACATAATCAACCATCTCGTCCGTCATATCGGGAAAGAGCGGTATGGATATTGTTTCGTTGTAGTGTTGCTCTGCATTGGGAAAATGGGTTGCGTCGAAATCTTTGTACAGCGTCTTCCAGTAAGAAAAATGAAAGACTGGTATGAAATGAACACTGATGCCGACTCCCTTTGCCTGCAGTTCTTTTGCAAACGTGTTTCTGTCGCAGTCCAGTTTAGTCAAATCAAGTCGCATGAGGTAGAGATGCCATGCATTTCCTTCTGAATCAGGTGGCAGTTTGATGAAATCCATATCCTTGAATGCTTCTGAATAACGTTTGACGTGAACCTTTCGCTTTTCATCGAATGCATCGGCTTTCTTCAACTGTGCCCTGCCGATGGCTGCGAGAATGTCAGGCAGATTGTATTTGTAACCGGGAGCAATGATGTCGTATTCCCAAGAAGCTTTCGGTGATGTGTACCTGTCCCACGTCGTCCGGTCCATGCCATGCATACGCATAGATGTCATCCGCTTTGCAAGCGATTCGTCCTTTGTCGTAACCATGCCGCCTTCACCAGTGGTGATGGTTTTCGTTACGTAAAATGAAAACACTCCTATGTCGCCTATGGCGCCCGCATAGCCCAAATGGGTTCTGCTTGGGAAGGAATGAGCCGCATCTTCAATGACTTTTACATTGTATTTGCGGGCAATTTCCATAATCCTGTCCATATTGCACACATTCCCGCCGATGTGCACTGGAACGATTGCAACGACGTCTTTTCCTCGTTCTCCTGCAAGAATCGCTTCCACTCTGTCAGGATCGATGGAATATGAATCCTTCTCTATATCTGCAAAAAATACGTCGCCACCCAATAGTCGTGCACATGCCGCTGTTGAGACAAAGGTGTAGGGTGTCGTTATGACGGCTTTGCCCGGTTTGACGCCACAAGCTTCCATGGCGAGCACCATGCCGCTCGTATTGCTGTTTACAGCCAGTGCATGAGGAACATTTATTTTTTCAGCGAATTCTTTTTCAAATGCAAGCGCTTCTTTTCCTGTCGTAAGCCAGCCGCTTCTCATAACATTCAGAACAGCCTGTTCTTCTTCTTCCCCAAGGGAAGCCTTGAAAAAAGGAACTTTCAAATTGTTTTCCATAAATTACAGCACCACCTTTACTGAACTTGCCATGTCGATCTGTTTGCCTGCCGCTTCTTGCGTAGCGTAGAATGCATCCAAAGAAGGAACCGCATTGCGTAAAATCGTCAGAAGCAGCTGTTTGTTTCTGTACGCGTCCCTGTTGCTGCTGTCAAAAAAGCAGATAGGCCGCAGTTTTTCGATTATATCTTCAAGGACAAATGTTTTGGGAGGAATATTCACCAGCTGCAGAATCTTTTGGTATTTCGTCGGTGCTGGTGATTCTTCTTTGAGCCACAGAGGTTCAAACAACCGTTCCCCCGGACGTGTACCGATGAACTTTATGTCAATGTCTTCGTATGGTTCAAAACCGCTGAATCTAATAATCTGCTCTGCAAGTTCCAGTATTTTAATCGGATCCCCCATGTCCAAGAGGTAGGATCTACCGTTTTCGCCAACTCCCCCTGTTTGCAGCACTAAAGAACATGCTTCTGGAATCGTCATGAAAAAGCGTTCCATCTCTTTGTCGGTAACGGTGACCGGCCCTCCGTTCTTTATCTGATCCATGAAGATTGGCATGATTGAGCCTCTGGAACCGAGTACATTCCCGAAGCGTACGAACATAAATGACTGCCCAGGATTCGTCTTTTGGGAAGCCTCAAGCAACAGTTTTTCGCACATCATCTTGCTCACACCGTACACGCTTACCGGATCCACCGCCTTATCGGTAGAAATCAGCACGAACCGTTCGGTTGAGAACTCAAGGGCTGCGTCAAGCAGGTTTTTGGTTCCGAACACGTTGTTTTCCATGACGGCGACGGGATTTTCCTCCATCATCGGAACGTGCTTATATGCTGCGCAGTGGAAGATGACGTCTGCACGTGTGTGGCTTATGATGTAGCGAACATATTCCCTGTCCTTCATGTCGCCGATAATCGGCACAACAGACGCTTTTTCACCGACACCCTCGTTCTGCAGGATGTGAAGCTCCCTGTATATGGAAACGATAGAGTTTTCCCCGTGTCCAAAAAGATAGAGCCGTTCGCACCCGCCGGAGAGCAGCTGACGTGCCAGTTCGCTGCCTATGGAACCTCCCGCGCCTGTTATGAGTACGCGTTTCCCTTTGAGGTATGAAAGGGTTTCATGCAGTGGAATGATAACCGGGGTTCTGCCCAGAATGTCCAGTGGATTTATGTCACGGGCCTGCACCAAGTGGGCTTTTCCGTCTACGACCTGACTGATAGAAGGGAGAATTTTTATGCGGAAAAATCCGCTTGATTTCAATTCTCCGTAAATTTTCCGTATGCGTTCGACACTTGCACTGGGAATGGCAATGACGGCTTCGTCTATGGCGTTTACCCGCAGCGCAGAGGCAACCTGGTCAATCGGCCCCAACACCGGAATGTCATCTATTTTTTTGCCTATTATATCTTTATCATCATCAAGGAATGCAGCCACCGAACCAAAGATTTTTTTTCTCATGATGTCTTTGGCAATCATCTGTCCTGCAAAACCTGCGCCAATAATGTACAGGCGCGTGTCTATTTTATTCATGTCTTCCTCAATACCGAAAATTACTTCTATATTAGCACATACATCGATTGAAAACAATATATCAGTAGAAATGGTGACTTACATAGCCGCCGATGGCATGTCCCGT
>CADBRT010000024.1 GCA_902797055.1 uncultured Spirochaetaceae bacterium | reverse complement strand
GCATCAGCCCCCAAAGAATCGGTCTCTGACTCAGAGTTTTTCTTTCTCCCGAATTCATCATACTCGGACTCTCCGGAGTTGTTCTTGTGTGTATTGTTTGAGTTTTCATCATCCGCATTCCGCTCAACAGAGGGAGCAGAAGGTTGTGGTTTAGAGTTGCTGTCCTCTTCGGGGGCAGAAGCACAACTTGATAAATATCCAGAAAGCATAAGAAGGGCAACCGTACTGCCTGCCACAACTTTTTTCATACTATTACCACCTTTTTATCTCTCAAATTTTAACAGAGACTCTATTTACACTGCTTACAATAATGAGCATAGACCTCTACAAGACGACCGTCAAGGGTTTCAATAATATGTCCCCTCTTGAAAGATAGACGTCTGGAAGTCAGCTCACCCAACACTGCAAGTATTCGCGACAAAGCTGAAGCCAGACCGGAAGATGCCAGCCGGGAAGGAATGGTTCCCGCAGGCAAAAGCAATGCAAACACGCATTGTGAAGCAAAAATCATGCCAACCAGAACCAAAGAACGGGATAAACCTGCGCGAACCGCCCCCTCTGTCACAGCAAACGTCCCCAGACGGACAAAGACCCGGCCGGAAGGAGAGAACAATGCGAAAAAGGTCACCCCGATGACAACGGTCAGCGACGGCAACACCTTCACACGTCCGTGACGCAGGATACAACCTGCTGTAAAGAAGCAAACTGCAAAAGCAAGCGCAAGGAACACCCCGCTCCAGCCATGCCCAGCAGAAAACCGAGCGACTGCAAACGGTAAAAGAACTATGAGAACGGCTATAAAAAAGGCTGTTCCCCTCCTGTATAGAGAACCATTAGAGCGGCCAGAAGTTTCAATCTTTATTCCATCATGTGTATCAGGCAAGGACTCCACAATCCGCCGAACCTCAGATTCCTCCAGTTCCCCGCTCCAAAAACGGACAAACCGGGAAGCCCGTTCAAAAACATTCGTCCACAAACCAAGGCACAGCGCCGTTACAGAACCTGAAATCAGCAGAACCGGCGCAATATACCGCGTGTTTTCCCCAAACACCATCAGTTTTGAACAGCACAGCTGGGCACCCGTGCTGGCAATCGCTCCGGCAAGACACAGAGACACATTGCTCACAGCCCCCAGCAGCTTGAGTTTTCTGAACACCGAATACACCAGAAGAACAGCAACAGCGCTTGCAAGCGAACCTGCAAAACTGAACACAAAGACGTAGCTTAAAAGGGTCCCCGATACCACAGCCTGCCCCGCAGACTTGCATAAAGCCAAAAGCGCGACATCCCGCGCGCGGAACCGCTTGACAGCCACTACCACAGGTAGATTCGCCAGTCCCAGCCTTAAAAAAGGGAGTGGTTTCGGTATGGCGTATTCAATCATCGAGAGAAACAAGCACAGGGCAGCAAAGAAAACGACATCTGAAAACCTTTCTTTTTTCATGCACGGATTGTATAATGTAATCAGAATGTTTGTAAAGTCTTGGAAATCCTTCATACGAGTACTTCTTTCCATATTTTCAGCCATTTTCACACCGCTTCTTCCGATCCACGCAAAAGCAATCACCGTCACCTACCGTCCGATAGGAGTTCCGACAGACAGTACGCTCACAATAGACTTCACCCCCGCCAGCTTCCAGACAACACCAAACACCTCGTACAACCACAGCATGGCTCGGCTCGCAGCCCTACTCTCCGAAATTTCCTACAGCGAAGTCGAAAAAACTCCGTTTGACAACCCCATAGCCGATGTCTACCACCAGCTCGGCGCAAAAGATGAAGACATCGAATTTCACTACGCTTTGGACTACGAAGACGTGGTTTTCGGCAACGACCAGTGCGCCTTTTCAATCGCATCCGCCTGGCTTCCCCCATCATCCACCGGTGAAAAACGAAGGGTTGTGTACTTGGTCATCAGGGGGACACCGCTCAACTCAAACGAATGGACTTCGAACCTCAACATAGCAGACAGCATGTCCAGCACCGAAATGAAAACCGACGACGAGATTACCCATGAAGGCTGGCTCAAAGCCGCCGGACAGATACGACAGACACTACACGAATACATCCACAAAAGAGGGATAACAGTTGGCAAAGACGTGCTTTTCATCACCGGACACAGCCGGGGAGGTTCCGTCGCAAACCTGCTTTCCGCAGCCATTGCGGACGAACCTCTTGCCGATGACCCCGGCTGCCAGGAATTGACAAGTCAGGAACGGACACGAAGAATCTACACCTATACCATCGCCTGTCCGAACGTCACCATGAAGACAAACACGGCTGACAGTCGCTACGGCTTCATTTGGAACATCATAAATGCAGAAGACATCGTTCCCACCATTCCATACAACCATGGAAACTGGCATTTCACAAAATACGGGAACACCAAGGCGTTTGTAAACGCCTGGAGCTGTGACTCCAGGGAAAAATACGAGCAGGACATTCTGCCCCGCATAAACGTGTGGTACAACAAAATCTGGAAGCGGGACTACTTCCCGTTCCACTCAGGAACGTTCGTTCAGATACAGCTGGCTGAAAAACTGACATCCCTCAACCCAAATGTAAACAGATTCTACAACGGCATGTTCTCTCTGCACGGCATAGGCAACAAAACGCTTACGAAGATAATGAAGGAACCACAGGAAGCAGACCTGCAAAGCGAAAACAACAATCCTCTCTACGATTTCATAGCCCCCATGGTGGACAAAATGCACGAAGGCATGTCAGAATTCATCCCCAAAGCGCTCAACGACATGCACGCATGCGGGACATACCTGTCACATCTGGCAGCATTGGATGAAAGTGAATGCTTCTCCGACAGGGGGTCGATGCAGATAGTAATCAGAGGCACAAGCGATGCCGCCGTCACAGACAAAGACCACAACGTACTCGCCACAATCAGCAACGGCAAAGTGAACTACCCAGACTCGAAACTACCGATCCTAGCATGGAACAGAACTTCAGGGACTGTCGCCATCGGATTCCCCACAACACAGGACTACACCGTATACCTTGCGCATGAAAGCCTCATCCCCACCGCCATCACCGTCAGTGTCGAAAAATACGATGCCTGCGGCATTCTCACCGAAAAGAAAGACAAACAGAAGATTTATCCCGCGCGGTGGTTCACCTATGAACTGGAAGCAGGGCGCAAAGCAGCACAGGAAGACGACCTTGTCATCTGGGAAATCTACGGACCGGAAGAGGATTCCGCCACCGCCATAACTCGCGCCGCCAGACGGGAAGAACCGAAACTGCTGGGAGAAGTCTCCTTCGACTCCGATTTGTTTTTAAAAGCAGGCATCCGATACGGCAGACGGCCCATATACGGAGAGCTGTTTTTCAGCACCGGGCTTACACACTTGAACAACGCTTGGGCGCTCGGGGTCGGCTTCGGAACCACACAGGATTTATGGGGGCCCATTATCCTCGACCTCGGAACAGCCGTCAAAGCGGTAATCATAAAAGACGCAGAGCCAAAACTGAACTTCGTTCCCCAGTTGCAAGCAATGTTCTCCTACCGCCCGGTGAGACGGTTTTCCGTCTTCGTTGCAGCAACCGCAGACCTGCACCTGGATGGCCTCAATGACTGCGCATTCTGTAAAGACTACCGCCAGATTACAATAACGGAACAGAGGCCTTTCAGCTCCCTCGGTATAGTCCCCGCATTCCAGATTGGCATACGGTTCTAGGGCAGCGCAAGCAGGACTTCGGCAAGCCGTATGAACAGTGGCACCGTCAGGATGCAGAGCGCAGAGGTGGACAGAACCAGCAGACTGGTGTAGGACGCATCCTTTTTGAAGACACAGGCAAAGGACGACACGCTCATCCCCACCGGGCACAGGCTCGCGATGAACACCACAAAGAGTTCCGTCCTGAACCCCGCCCCCTCTGCAAAGAGTTTCCACACCGCAAACAGCAGAAGGAGATTTGCCAGCGAACACACCACAAGGCGCAGGACGACAGCCTTTACCAGCCGCCCCGTGTAGGACACCCCGGAAGCCTTTTTGAACGTTGCAAAAAGTAAACCAAGTAAGAACATCGAAAGCGCCGTATTCATGCTGCTGATGTACCCAACCGGCTTGGCGATGATTTGGGGCAAGGTAAACGGCAGGCAGAAAAGCACCAACCCGAAAATCACTGCCAGCACATTCGGATTGGTGATGACATTCTTGATTTTGAAAGAGTGCGACATTTGATACTCACCGTACATCCAGAGATAGACATTGAACACCGCCAGATACCCGCAGAGATAGAACACACCTTCCTGCCCGAAGACACCATTTATCAGCGGAATGCCGATGAACCCCGCATTGGTAAAGACAATCCCCACACGGTCCAGTCCGTCCAGAGCCCTGGCGCTGTCGGTTTTGGAGCGGACAAACACCGTCACAACCAGCGTCATCAGCAGATGGCTCAGCAGGCTCACCAGGATTACGAAACCCAACTTCCCCAATTTGTGGGCATCGAACGGCATATTGAAAGAATTGAAAATCATGAACGGATTGACAAAGTAAATCATCAGGCGGCTTAAAAAATTGCTTTCAGCATCCCCGAAGCGGTTCCGCTTCGAAAAAATAAAAGCAAAAACTGCAATCAACAGCATAATGACAAGCTGTTTTAGAACGGTAAGATACATACCGTGATAGTAAAACGCTTTCCCGCCTTTGTAAATACGTTCCATGCAATCAGTAGAATCTTTGGCACCGCTACACGACATGCTCGTGCCGCGGGCACAAAAAATGCCGGGCTTACCGCTGTGGGCTTGCCCGGCATCAGACTAACGTCTGGAGGTACGCGCCGCGACTAACGTCCGCTTTCGATTGCAATCATAAACGGACAGCTGTACGCCTCGCTGCTGTTTCTGATTCCTATAGCCGTAAACTGATAGTTTCCGGCACCCAGCTCAGAAGGATTGATTGTAACGGAGTTTTCAGCACCGTTGCCGATAAGTTCACCGTCCAGATAGAACTGATAGCTTTGGTACGTATGC
>CADBRT010000023.1 GCA_902797055.1 uncultured Spirochaetaceae bacterium | reverse complement strand
TCCGGAGAGAAAACGGGTGCAACGAGAATGCTGTCACCGAGCATGTACTGTCTGTCCAGTACCGTACAGTTCATATCGTCGGGGAATTCAAGATGCATAGGTCGCATGACAGGAATGCCGGTACGGTGGGCTTCAACTGCACAGCTGTAAATGTATGGCATAAGCGTGCATTTGAGGTTTACAAAGAATTTGAGCACAGAGCAGGCTTCCTCGTCATATGCCCAAGGGACTCGGTAGCTTGAAGAACCGTGCAGACGGCTGTGTGAAGAGAGCAGTCCGAACGCGCACCAGCGTTTGTACAAGTCCGCAGAGCCAGTGTCTTCAAAGCCTCCTATGTCATGGCTCCAGAACGCAAAGCCAGAGTCCATCAGGGAAAGGCCTGCTCTCAGACTCTCCGCCATGGACACGTACTGACTGGTGCTGTCTCCGCCCCAGTGGACGGGGAATTTCTGGGAGCCTGCCGTTGCGCTTCTGGCAAAGAGAATGGCTTCCCCCTCTCCTTTTTCTTTTTTGAGTATGTCGAATACGCATTTGTTGTACAGGTAGGTGTAGTAGTTGTGCATCTTTTCGTCATCACCGTCTGAAGCCCAGCGGACAGCATAATCGTCGCAGGAAGAAGGAATCCGTTCTCCGAAGTCCGTCTTAAAACAGTCGACTCCCATATCCAAGAGCGCTTTCAGTTTGCCCTGAAACCAGGTGCACGCGTCTTTGTTGGTAAAGTCCACAAGTCCCATGCCTGCCTGCCACATATCCCACTGCCAGACGGTGCCGTCTTTGTTTTTGAGGAGGTAGCCCTTTTCTGATGCTTCCTTAAAAAGCGGAGACTTCTGCGCAATGTAGGGATTTATCCACACGCATATCTTAAGATTTTTGTCATGCAGTCTTTTGAGCATGCCTACCGGATCCGGGAACATATCGTTGTCCCAAGTGAAGTTGCACCACTCAAATTCCTTCATCCAGAAACAGTCGAAATGGAACACCCTGAGCGGAATACTGCGCTGTGCCATACCGTCAACAAAGGACGAGACCGTCTTTTCATCGTAGTCTGTGGTAAAGGACGTGGTAAGCCAGAGTCCGTAGCTCCACTTCGGCAGAAGCGGGGCGCGTCCGGTGAGCGCTGTGTATTTTGAAAGCACGTCTTTTTGGGTTTTCCCCGCGATGATAAAGAATTCCAGACCTTCGTCCCTTACCGAGAACTGTACGTCTTCAACTTTTTCGCTGGCAACCTCAAAACTGACTTTTCCGGGGTGGTTTACAAACACACCGTAATTTCTGTCTGTTATATAGAAGGGAATGTTCTTATACGAGATTTCACTGGCAGTTCCGCCGTCTTCGTTCCAACAGTCAATCACCTGTCCGTTTTTTACATACGGTGTGAACCGTTCCCCCAACCCGTACACGTGTTCCCCGACATCGAGCATGAGCGAAACTGCCGTATACACCGTTCCGTCATCACGCCGCTTCATGCGGGCTACGCCTTTCGTTCCTGTCCGGGTAAGGGGTGCGCCGTCTCTGTAGAAAGAGAGAAACGGGCTTCCTTTCTGAACCTCCAGTTCAAGTGTGCCTGATTTTATGGAAGCTCTTTCTTTGCCTGTAGATATGCAGGTATCGGTAAAAGGTGGCAGTTGTTCCAGCACGAAGTCAGGTCCTTTTTTTACGGAGCCTGCATGTCCAGTCACCCGTACTTTCAGAACATCAGCCATCGGAGCGGAGACCTCTATGGTGGTCAGTCCTAAATTCAGCGTGTCTCCGCGGGACGCAATCTTTTTGTAAGGAGCGAACAATGTAAGGACGTCTGCTGATGAGTCCCACTTGTATATCTCTTTGACATATGACGCTTCATATTCATCACGTGTAAGCCAAAATCCTTTTGTAAATTTCACAGTTAACTCCTTTAGCCTTTGACAGCTCCTGCTACAAGACCTTTTATGATATTTTTCTGAAAAATAAGATAGATGACAAGGGCGGGTACAATGATCAGAATTGCTGCCGCCATGATATTCTGCCACTCTGACTTGTATTGTCCCATAAATGAATAGGCTGCCAGCTGCAGCGTCTTATGTTCCTTGCTTCCTCCTATTATAAGAAGCGGAAGCAGAAAATCATTCCAAATCCACATAGCGTTTACGACGATTACCGATGCCGTTACCGAGCGCAAAAGCGGGAACAGTATCTGCAGGAACAACCGTACTTGTGAGCAGCCGTCCATCAGGGCGGACTCCTCCAGTTCGTAGGGAATTGTTTTTGCAAATCCCTGATACAAAAAAAGCGCCATGGGAATGCCGAGTCCCCAGTAGATGACGCCAAGTCCGACAATCGAATTGGTCAGGTGCATTCGACGGGCAATCACGACAAGCGTAATCATAAAGGACTGGAACGGCACCATCATCGGCGTAATGCAGTAGAGAAACGAAAATTTGCTGTACCGCGTCTTTACACGGGACATCTTGTATCCTGCCATGGAGCCGAACAGCACTATTCCGCATGTTCCGATGAGTGTTACCACAAAGGTGTTGAAAAAAGTCTTCGGGTAGTTCATGTCTGAAAATACGACTGTAAAATTATGCAGGGTAAATTTTTTTGGCAGGGCCAGAACATTTTTCATAATTTCGTCGTAGCTTTTGAATGCGTTCAATACCAGCAGTGCCAGCGGCAGAATATATATGGCAACCGTAATGATAAGCAGAACAAATAGTATTTTGGGCAGCGCCTGTTCCTGTTTTACTGTCATGCTTCAATCTCCTTGTTCTTAAAAAATGTCACCTGAATGACGGAAATTGCGCAAACAATTATGAACAGTATAACGCTCTTTGCGCTTCCGTATCCAAAGTTGTTGTTGTTGAAGGCTGTATTGTAGATATCCAGTGCAATCGGCGTCGTTGCAATTCCCGGTCCTCCTCCGGTCAGGCTGAAAATCAGTTCGAACATCTTCATGGAATTTGCAACGGAGTAGAACATGCAGAATGATACCGAAGGCATAATCATGGGGAATACTACGGAGAAGAATCTGCGTACGGCTCCTGCACCGTCGATACGTGCGGCTTCAATGACTTCATCGCTTACGGACTGAAGTCCTGCAATGTATATAATCAGGTAAAATCCCAGCCCCTGCCAGACTGAAACGGCTACCGTCGTCACGACTGCAAGTTTCGGGTCACCGAGCCAGCTTTTTGCAAAAAAAGAGCTGCCGGTGAGTATTGCAAGCTGGTCGAAAACCCGTATGCAGATAAATTTCCATATAAAGCCTATGACAACAAGGCTGACTATATTCGGAATGTAGAACATTGTCCGGAAGAATCCCTTGCCGCGGATTTTCGTTTCCAGTAAAACAGCGAGGAAAAGGGAGAGTACATTTATGAAGATAACAACGAACAGCGCGTACAAAAAGGTGAAACCTAATGCGTGTAAAAACGTCGGATCTCCGACCAGCAGTTTCCTGTAGTTTTTTAGGCCTACAAACGTTGTATGTTTTGAAATTCCGTTCCATTTGCGGAATGAATTGTATATGCACATTAAAAAAGGAATGCCGACAAACAGCGTTATTAAAATCATTGCCGGTGCTGTGTAACAGATAAATTCCTTTAGTTCCTGTATTTTTCTCTTTGATTTCATACGCTCATCACCTGAAAAAGGCGGACAGACTGTTGTACGAAATAAGGGGGAACCTAAACAGCCTGTCCGTAAAAATCAATTATTCTTATGTATTATTATTCAATGTCGTAGGCATCGGCAAACACTCTGGTGAGTGCTTCTTTTGTTTCTGCACGGCTTGCGGTACCTGCTGCGTAGTTCTGGAAGGCTGTTCCAAACGGCTGTTCAATGCCGTCTGGTCCCTTGAAAATCCACCACGGGCAGGTGATGTTCTTTGCCTGTGCAGTGGCTGTTTCCTTTGCCAGCTGTGTGTCAGGAGCTGCAGCTCCTTTGAGCGGTGAAATCTGCTTTATGACTTCAGGAATCCACTTTTTGCCGTAGTCAGATGTCGTGAGCCAGTTGAGGAAGGCGAGCGTTTCTTTTCTGTGCTTGCCGTCTTTGTAGACGCGGAAAGTCAGATTGGATTCAACTGCAATGACTGCTTTTCCATCGCTGCGGGGCGCCTTGATGTATCCGATATCGATGTTCGGGTTTACCGCCCGAATGCTGGCTTCTGCCCAAGAGCCCTGGTGAATCATAGCGACCTGTCCCAAAGCGAAGTCAGATACCTGAATGTCGAAGGTAGACTCCATCGGTTTTTTGCCGCCGTACTGTTTGATTAAATCAATCAGGTCAAGCGCAAAGTCCACCTGCGGCAAGTTTCCGAATTTTACTTTGCCAGACTCGACATCCTTGAAAAGTTTTTCATAGTCACCGTTGTAAGCGTCGCTCATGGAAGGATACGTTGTCTGCGGGAGTACCCACCATTCTGCAAAGCCGGTGCTGAACGGCTGTATACCTGCTTCTGTCAGTTTTTCACAGACATCGCGGAGCTCGTTCAAAGTCTCCGGCAGTTTTGAGATGCCTGCCTTCGCAAACAGCGCCTTGTTGTACAGGAATGAATGGGATTGGACTACGAACGGGAAACCGGTGACATGCCCGTCAAGCGTTACACTGGAAAGAATTGCGTTCTGGACATTGTTCATAAACGGTTCTTTTTCCAGATTGTATTCGTAATCGCGGTACACTTTGTTGTCGTTGTATGCGCTTGTCAAAAATAAATCCGGGATATCCCCTGAGTTTATCCTTGTTTTAAGCACCGTCTGATAGTCGTTCTGAAGAATATCAGCATTGATTGCAACACCCGTTTCCTTCTCGTACTGCATGAAGCAATCTTTGTAGTACTCTGTCAATTCAGGACTGTTGAGCATGAAATTGAGCGTGACCTTTTTTTTCGATTTTTTTGACCAAGGCCATGCAAAAACAGCTGTTACCGCAACAGTAGCAGCGATGGCTGCCATAACAATCTTTTTCATATACGTTCACTCCTTATGAAATAGGTACCAGGCATTGCTTCCGAAATTCGTCTGAATGAAAGAAGTTTTGCCTCGTTTTATAATTAAAGTGTAATTCGGATTGTCATTTTTTGAATGCAAAAAACAAAACAGTTGAGGGTAATAAACAGAACAGTTCCAGAATATCGGTGGCGTGCAGGAATACGAAGTGGTATACTTACAACATGAAACGGCAGACGCTTTCATTCCAACTGTCAGCAGCAATCGCGGCGCTTATGACGGTGCTCATTTTTGTAATTGTACTGATTATGTCAAACCGCATGCAAAAAGAAATCCGCGCTCGGGCTGTGTACAGCACACAGATACTTCGGAATTTGGAAATGCAGAACATAGAAAACTATTTTTCTCAGATAGATATGTATTCCCTCAGTCCTAGGAATGATGAACTGTTTTTAAAACTCATACGGACGGAGCGCACGCTTTCCTATGCCGACCGGGAATATCTGATTACTATGGTAAAGAATATGTATTATCAGCGGGATGATATCGATTCCCTGAGTCTCTATGCGGTAAATCAGGACATCGGCTGGTCAATTTCGCAGAAAAGCAAGAATATAAAGGAAGTCTCTCTGGCTGAAATCACGAACAACTCGTTGTACAGTGAGTTTACGAAGCCTGTCTATTACCGGGCAATGGAGCCTGATGGTTCTGGAAATCTTTTCACCTATTATCGAACTATCATAAATATACAGTCACGAAAGCCCCTTGCGTTTATTTCATTTACGTTAAAGCCGAATTACATTGAACAGTGGTTTGAAGAAGAAGACTTGGAGGAAATCGTTCAGTTGGTAGACGCAAACGGGACCGTCTTTTATGAAACTTCATCCCCTGATACCGATTTATCTTCCTATATAATAGTAGATACTGACGAGGACATAAGCACGTGGAAGCTCCGCACGTTTATCTCAAAAGAAAAACTCCAGTCATATACTCAAGAGACCGTCGGCATGGCGCTTGTCATCGGATTTTTTTCAATAGCGGTTGCTGTTTCTGTACTGGTATTTCTGATACGGGTTATGACCAATCCGCTTTCCCGTCTTACGGAGCAATTGAAAGAGGCAGGGAAAGGAAACTTTAAGACCCGACTTTCTATTGGCGGTTCAAAGGAAATAGCGAGTCTTTGCGACGAATACAACAGCATGGCGGAAAAGATAGACACGCTCATAAAGCAGAACTACGCTGTAAAACTTGATTGGAAGGAAGCACAGCTGAAAGCCCTTGAGTCACAGATAAATCCTCATTTCCTCTATAATACATTGCAGACTATATCAGCGGAGGCGATTGAAAACGACCAGGAAAAGATAAATGATATGGTTATGTCGCTTTCATCTATGATGAAATATACTATCAGAGGCGGGGAAACGGTGACGCTCAGACAGGAGATAGAACATGCGAAGGATTATCTGTTTTTGCAGAAGGCCCGTTTTGAAGAGCGGCTGACCTATGAATTCGTCATCGATGAACAGTTTTTGAATTTTGAAATCCCCCGGATAAGCGTCATAACGCTGATAGAAAACTCCATAAAGCACGGCATGTCCAAAACCGCAGATTCTGTGCGCATAGAGATTACCGCGCAAAAAGAGGGACGGAAATTCGCCATAACGGTGACTGATGACGGCAACGGTATGAGCCAGGAACGGCTGGAAGAGATAGAACAGGCAATGAACTCCCCCCATGCAAACAGGGACGGTTGCATCGGTCTCTGCAATCTTTCAGACCGGATGAAACTGATGTACGGGGACAGCGCGCGTCTTAAACTCTACAGTACAGAATACACGGGGACCTGCACCGTAATGGAGGTGGAATATGAAGTATAGAAGTCTGATTGTTGATGACGAAAAGGCTGTTCACACTGTCATAAAAAAACTCTGTCCCTGGAGGGCGCTGGGAATAGAGGAGCCCCGTTCAGCGCGCAACGGTGAAGAGGCAATCAGCCTGATGAGGGAGCTTCATCCCCACATAGTCTTTGTGGATATGAATATGCCGGTGATGGACGGCAGCACTTTTTTGGCAAAGGCAAGCGCGGAGTTTCCGGAATCAAAACTCATAATCGTCAGCGGATACGATGATTTCCGCTATGCAAAAATCGCATTGCAGGCGAAAGCGTTGGACTATCTTTTGAAACCTGTTGCCGCCGATGAATTAAACAAGGTTGTCAACCACGCGGTCACTCTGCTGAATGCTGAAACAGGACGACGGGCAGAGGACGCCGAAGCGTACTCCGGGACTCCGAGTTATACCGCTGAAACCGTCCCTGATGCCATAAAAGACTACCTCGACAGGCATTACGCAGAGGATATCTCCCTTGAAAGCCTTGGAGCGCAGTTCTGTTTTACGAAAGAATACCTTTCACGCCTGTTTAAAAAGAAATTCAACTGCGGAATCTATGAATATGTGCAGGACATACGGATGGCTCGGGCAAAGGAGCTTTTGAAAGACCCTTCACTGCAGATACAGGCAATTGCCGAACAGTTGGGCTACAACGACAGCAACTATTTTTCAAAAGCATTCCGCTCGTTTACCGGTATTTCCCCGTCAGAGTACCGCGACAGCTAAAAACCTTTTTTGTTTGCCTTTTGGCATAAAAAATGGTACAATGCCCCTGCTATGCTTGAATTGACAGTAAACGCAAAGTCTCCCGCAGCAATAACTGCGGCATTGAAAAAGATTCGTGAGATGGTGTCAACGGGGGCTGTTGAAAAGACCGTTCCTGTCCATATCCTGTTAGGACCGGGAATCTACCGCGAAAGTATTCGTTACAACATGGCAAATCCTTTAATAATGGAAAGTACTGCCGGTACATCCGCCGACAAATGCGTTGTAAAAGCTGACAACTGTGAGGCTTTCCATTCAGGCAGGGAAAACAGGGCTATTTTTGTACTTGGTCCGAATGTCACAAACATTACGCTTAGGAATTTCACCATTGAGAATCTCCATCTGAAATCAGTCCAGTTAAAGAATACCAAACCTGACGGGGCGGAAGCCTTCGTATGGAACAACGATACCGGTACGCTCCTGGCAGAGGGAATGAGTTTCATCGGCAGACAGAATACAATCTATGTCAAAGGTTTCTCATGGTTCCTCAACTGTTCTGTTACGGGAGACACCGACTTCATCTACGGAGAGCCTGAGACTTCTTTCTTTGAAAACTGCTCTATAAACATTCGGGAAGACAACCGCGGCGATTTCAACGGATATGCAGTAAAAGCCCGCTCTGCGGAAGGAAAAAAAGGCTTTATCTTCAGTTCATGTACCTTCACTGGGGAAAGCCGCCCGAAAGCTCAGTTGTACGCATACAGGACAGCAGGCCTGGGAAGTGCAGAATCCAAAAAGGACTTCGATGCCGCTGTATTCCTCAACTGTAAGATAGGGGAAAACTTCAATTCTGATTTTGTTTGGGATGATGACTTGGTTTTGAATGTCTATCCGCGCGGTAATGCCCTGTCCGGCATACGCGAGTACAAAACGGTGTGCGTCGCTTCTGACGGGACGGAAAGCCCTGCCGATACATCGCGCAGAAATGTCAAGTGCTATACGCTTACCGACGATGATTACTTCAAATACTATGCGAGCCGCTATTTGATTCTCGGTGAGACACCGTTCGCCGCTTCGCTTGACTGAATTCCGGCTCCGAACAGCGCAAAATCCCCTTTGCACGGGTCAGAGGGGAACACTGCTGCCATTTCAGCCGTAAGCTTTATGGCTGTTTTGAAGGTCGGTGCCGGGATTTTCCCGCTTTTTGTCTTCGGCAGCATGCCGAGTTTCGCGGCTTCCTGCATTACATGGGTGTCGAGCGGCATCAGCAGATTTTTCTTGTCATACCAAAAACCCCACAACCCTAAATCGACGGGGGAATTGTCCCTCACCATCCACCTCAGAAACATCTGAATCCGCTTTGCGCACGTCGTTGCAGTGCGGGGCACCAGCGTGCATTCAACCGGGAAGAGCGACGCTATGACAGGCGAAAGATACGGTGTGCCGTCGGGAGCCTTCTGTCCGCAGAATCCTGTGCTGTCTCTTGCTTTGTGCAGGGCGTCCGAAACACAGGTCCCCAGCGAGTTGTATTCCTGCAGTATGGATTGAAGAGCGCTGAAGAAAAGCCTCATGGTATGGAAAGAATACATGCGGTAGAAAGAGCGGTTGGAGTCAGGAAATACGTTCTGCCAAAAGCCTCCTGCAATCCATTCATGCAGCGGGCGGTCCGCCTGTTTTAGTATGAAATCGACATGGGAGAGTATCTGCTCCCGTCTTCCGAACGCGAGATTCGCAGCGATAAAACCCGCCAGCTCCTGCTCTTCAGGAGTTCTGTAGCGGTGCATGAATTGTGAAGGATCTTTTTCCAGAAAGGCGGACGTTTCAAATTTGTCCGCCAGACTGATGAGGGTCTGTTTGAGTCCTTTTGTCATTCCTTTTCCAGAAAAAGGATTGCTTTTGCTGTTCGCCGGGGAACTTCTGAAAAATGGTCGCCGTCGTTGTATTCAAAGTACAGTTTGTCTTCAGCCTTGTGTCCCGTCTGGAGCAGCTGCCGTTCTAATGCTCTGTATGTCTTTTGGGTGCAGTCATCGACCGTAGCCATCATGCCGCTTGCTCCCTGGGACTCCTTTTTGCCCAAGGACAGGTAGAGAGCGAGACCGTTTTCCAGTTCGGATGGTATGCTTTGTTTTGAAACGTAGTCAACCCAATCCTTGTACCACAGGCTTCCTGAAACGCTGGCAACCTTGCTTGCGATGCCTGTCGTATACAGCGCATAAAGGGCTGCAAGTCCTGCAAGAGAGTAGCCGACAATCGCTGTTGACGTCGGTGACGGGTCGGTACGGCATTTTTCATTTATCTGCGGGATTATCTTTGTTTTGAGCACTTCAAAGAAATGCGGTGCTCCGCCGGTAAACGGTGAACGGTTTGCAAGCGGTGTAGCTCTCCACGGGGAAAAATCCTTCTCCCAGTTTGGGGTCTCAATGCCTAGCAGGATAAAAGGCTTGCAGCCTCTGGAACGGTGCTTCGAATCGGGCATTTTTTCTTCTATTATGTCCATCAGAGGAACGATATTTTTTTCACCGAGCAAGTACACAACAGGGTAACGGGGAACGCTTTCAAAGTCGTTGCCATTTCTCTGTGCCCAGATGGATTCCTCCATATATGTAGGAGGTAAGTAGAGAGAGCATTTGAATCCACCTAAAACAATATTCTGTATAGTTCCGCGCATATCTCTTATTATAGCACAGGTTATATTTTTTAGAAAGAAAAAAGTTTTTGGAAATACGTCGTCATCTTATATAACCCATGTTATATTTTTTAGAAGAAAAAAGAGGAACGCTGTCAATTCATTGCGTACGCCAGCGTTTTTTGTTACACTTGCCTGCATGAACCTTTTATCCATCAGCAATTTGGGCAAAATAGGGCGTGAGCAGCCCCTCTTTACAGGAGTCACCTTCGGGCTTGACGACGGCGACAAGGCAGCCCTCATCGGTAAGAACGGAACAGGAAAATCAACGCTGCTGAACACAATCGCAGGCGTTTTGACACCGGATGAAGGGACTGTTGTAATCAACAAAGAAGCCGGTGTTTCCTATCTGCCGCAGAATCCGCCCTTCAGGAAAGAAGATACCATCCGGGACCACATCTTCAAGAGTCATAGTCCGAAACTGGAGATAATCAGACGGTATGAAGAAGCGTGTGATAAATTGGGGAGTGATTCCGCCGCCGCGCGTGAATACGAAGGGCTTTCCCAGCTGATGGATCAGGGGGACCTGTGGAACTACGAAAGCCAGATAAAGAGCATTCTTTCTACGCTCGGCATTCACAATCTGGACAGATTGATGGGGGAGCTTTCCGGTGGCATGATAAAAAAAGTCGCGCTTGCACAGGTTCTCGTAGAGGATACAAAGCTGCTGCTGCTTGATGAACCGACGAACCATCTGGATATCACAACCATTGCCTGGCTGCAGGATTATCTTGCTTCAACCAAACGTTCCGTTCTGATGGTGACCCATGACCGTTACTTTCTCGATGCCGTGTGCAATCACATCTACGAACTTGCAAGAAACAAAGTGAAGTTGTATGTCGG